>NZ_SOPU01000017.1:203192-203398 GCF_004402115.1 Pseudomonas sp. F01002
GAGGCTGCGCAGCAGTCGTAAATCCTGAATCCGCGGTTTAACTGACACACCGCGGCGACTGGTTTTACGACTGCTGCGCAGCCTCGCAGCCTCGCAGGCTCGGCAGCTGCTACAGGGGCCCGTGTCCATCACGGCTGGGTCAGCTGGCGATACAACTGCGGCAAGCGCAGGGGTAATTGCTCGGGCTGGCGGATCAAGGTATAGCC
>NZ_SOPU01000017.1:203417-288963 GCF_004402115.1 Pseudomonas sp. F01002
GCAGGTAATCGCCAGCCTCGCGATCAATCGTGATACAGAACGGCGTCAACCCCTGACGCCGCGCCTCCAGCACCGCTTCGCGGGTGTCTTCAACGCCGTAGCGCCCCTCATACAGATCCAGATCATTCGGTTTGCCATCCGTTAGTAGCAGCAACAGTTTGCTGCGTCGTTTGCTCTTGCCCAACAGTTGGGTAGCGTGGCGGATGGCGGCGCCCATGCGGGTGTAATAACCCGGCTTGAGCCCTTGAATGCGACCGCGGGTGTTGTCGTCATAACGCTGGGTGAAGGATTTGAGTTCCTGCATGCGCACTTGATGACGACGCAGCGAGGAAAACCCGTACAGGGCGAAATCATCGCCGAGCACCGACAGGGTTTCGCCGAACAGCAGCAAACTGTCGCGGATCACATCAATCACCCGATGCTCATCGTTCAAGTGCGCGTCGGTGGACATCGACACATCAGCCAGCAACAGGCACGCCAGGTCGCGGCGCGTCTGCCGTTGTTCCATGAACAGACCGCGTTCCGCACACTGGCCATGCTCGCGTTCAACGTGAAAATCCAGCCAGGCCTGCATGTCCAGTTCAGACCCTTGAGGTTGCTGGCGTAACCATTGGCGGTCGTTGCGCAATTGCTCGAACTGGCGGCGCAGACGGTGCGCCGAGGATTTCAGACGTGGCGGCAGTGGCTGCGCCTCACAATCGCGGGGCACCATCATTTGCAGATTGACGAAGGCGTCCTGCATCTGTTGTTTGCGATAGTCCCACTCCGGCAACTTGATGCCTTCGCCCAGGGGAATATCGTCAACATCGGCGGGCGGCAAATCCAGGTGCAGCTTGAGGCCGCCGCCCTTGCGCAGACGGGTGCGCGACAGGCTCAACTCGTCGAGGTCTTCGGCGACTCTGGCCGCGTCCGGGTCTTCGCTGTCGTCTGACCAGCGATCCAGGTCCACGTGTTCGGTCCAGCTGAACAGGTTCTCCAGGCGCACGATTAACAACCCGCCGTCGCGGCTGCCTTCATCGATCCGCTTGGCGCGTTTACTTGCGCCTTTCTGTTCGCCGGGCGGGGTCGTCAGCGATTCTTCCGACTCGTCACCGAGGTCGGCAGCCTGCGGACTCGCGAGGTTTTGCGGCGGGTACAACCACAGCGGCAGCGGCCAGGCGGCCCTTTCGCTGCGGGGAAAATGTTCGACACTGCCCGGCTCGCGTAGCGCCTGGCATAACGCCCGTTCCAGCGCAGCTTCGCCGGGGTTCAATGTTGCCGGATCCGGGCGAAGTTGCAGATGAGCATCGACCAAACGTTTGTACCGGGCACGCAACGCGGGATAGCACCGCAACAGCTGTTGCGTCCAGCGTTGATTGTCCCGACCCCAGTGCCGCATTTGACCGGCCTGGGCTGCCAGCAGCGCGAGCCAACGATAGAGTTCCTCGTTCAGTGCAACTTCAGGAAAGACCGCAAGGCTCGACGGCAGACGAAGGTTCGTCTCGTCGCACCACGCCAAGGGCACTTGCTTGCAGGTGCCGGCGATCTGCTGCAGCACGTTGCGTCGCAACAGCAGATCGCGGTCGCTGGCGGCTTCGACACCGATGCCGCTGGCGCCGCCCATGGCGCGAAACAGCAGCGCCAGCGGTCGTTGCTGGCTGGCCAGTTCGACGCGTGCTTCGGGGAAGTCCGGGCTGGCGCGCCGGGTGATGAAACGATGCCAGACGCTGCCTACCCACTCTTCCAGTTCGATAGTAAAGGCCATGACATTTGCCCTTTTCTGTAAACCAAAAAAACGGCCCGCTGTATCAGCCGGGCCGACCTTTTCTAGCCGTTACACCGGCTCATGAAGGGACAACGGCAGCCGGAGCGCGCAAGGCTGCGCGGCCACGTTGCTTGAAGCTGAACAGGTAACAGAGCAGCCCTGCGAGGAAACCGAGACCGGCACCAAAACGGGCCCAGAACAGCACCTGCAGATGTTCGACCGTGGACATAAACGGCAAGGCAACCCCATCGACCTGCCAGCGTTGCAGGTAGACCTGTACGACACCGGCAGCGGTGAGGAACAGCGTGATCATCACCATCGACAGGGTCATCAACCAGAAGCCCCAGATTTCGAGGGTCTGCGAACGCTCGTCACCGGCTTCACCCAATCCGCGCAGCCGTGGCATGGCGTAGCTGATCAAGGTCATCACGATCATCGCGTAAGCACCGTAGAAGGCCAGGTGACCGTGAGCCGCGGTCAGCTGCGAACCGTGGGTGTAGAAGTTGACCGGAGCCAGGGTATGCAGAAAACCCCAGACGCCAGCGCCGAAGAAGGCGGTTACCACGGTTCCCTTGGCCCACAGCGTGGCCGCGCGGTTCGGGTGTTGCCGGCGACGTTTCTTCACCATGCTGAAAGCGAAGATCACCATGGCCAGGAACGGTAGCGGTTCGAGTGCCGAGAAGATTGAACCGACCCACAACCAGACCTCGGGCGCACCGATCCAGAAGAAGTGGTGTCCGGTACCGATGATCCCCGTTATCAGCGCCATAGCGATGATCACGTAGAGCCATTTCTCCACGACTTCCCGGTCTACACCGGTGATCTTGATCAGGACGAAGGCCAGCATCGAACCCATGATCAGTTCCCACACGCCTTCTACCCAAAGATGCACCACCCACCACCAGTAGAACTTGTCGCGGGCCAGGTTGCCGGGGTTGTAGAAGGAGAACAGGAAGAACACCGCAAGCCCGATCAGCCCGGTCATCATCACCATGCTGACGGTGGTCTTGCGACCTTTGAGCAGGGTCATGCCGATGTTGTAGAGGAAGCCCAGGCACACCACCACAATGCCCATCTTGGTGATGGTCGGCTGTTCCAGGAACTCTCGTCCCATGGTCGGCAGTAGTTCGTTATGGGTCAGCTTGGCCAGGCCGGCATACGGCACCAGCAGATAGCCCAGGATCGTCAGCACGCCAGCGGCGGCGAATACCCAAAACAGGATGATCGCCAATTTCGGACTGTGCAGTTCGCGGTCGGCCTCTTCCGGAATCAGGTAATAGGCGGCGCCCATAAACCCGAACAGCAGCCAGACGATCAGCAGGTTGGTGTGCACCATCCGCGCCACGTTGAAGGGAATGATCGGGAACAGAAAGTCCCCTATCACGTATTGCAGGCCCATGATCAAACCGAACAGCACCTGACCGAGAAACAGGATCAGGGCAAACACGAAGTACGGTTTGGCCACGGCTTGCGAGGCGAATTTCAGATGCGGATTAGCAATGCTCATCGCTTAGCCCTCCTTGTTTGGCGGCCAGCCATTGGTGTTGATTTTCGAGCTCCATTTGAGGAACTCGGCGATGTCATCCACCTCCTGGTCACTCAACTTGAACTGAGGCATCGCGCGCCGGCCCGGTACGCCCAGTGGCTGCATTTTCATCCAGGCATGCAGGAAGGGTTTGAAGCCCGCTTCTCCGCCGCGCCGCTGGAACACGTTGCCCAGCTCAGGCGCGAAGTAAGCGCCCTCGCCCAGCAGCGTGTGGCAGCCGATGCAATTGTTTTGCTCCCAGACCAACTTGCCGCGCACCACTGACTCGGTGAGCTGCGCTTCATTGCTGCGGGCCGGAAAGGTCTGTTCCGTGTGATAGGTCAAGGCCAGGAATATCAGGAAGAAGAAAATGCTTCCCCCGAAGTAGATATTCCTGGCCATGCCTTTGGTGAAGGTCTCTGACATGGTCGCTTCCTCTTTGCTTGGCCCGTCCATGATAGGAAGCGAAGGGTTGAAACCTGCTTGATGGCGATCAAGAAAGGCAGATGGTTTTGGTCGGGTATTGCCGACAACGCCGATCGAATGTGGGAGCGGGCTTGCTCGCGAAGGCGGTGTGTCAGTCGCAATTGATGTGCCTGACACACCGCCTTCGCGAGCAAGTCGGATCGCCGCACCGCCGCTCCCACATTGGAGTTGCGGTGTTTTACAGACGGTGTTCCTTCAGTGGAACGACACCAGTGTCAGGCCAACCACCGCCGCCAACACCAGCGCCCAGCTCAACATCAACCGGCGCCACAGTCGCGGCGCGTGGCGCATCTCCATGAACCCATCGGTGATCAGCCACGCCTTGCCGACCGCCACCAGCAAAATGACAATCGACAACAACCACGTCGCCCCGGCCTGCGCCAGCATCACGGTGCAGACGCTTAACGTGGCGAGCGCCGCCCAACAGACGAGCAAAACCCTGGAAACAGACATGAGAACCTCGTCAACTCAGCACGTAGACCAGCGGAAACAGCATGACCCAGATCAGATCGACCATGTGCCAATACAGCACGCCGGATTCAAAGCCACTGCGCTTGCTGGCGTCGTACAGGCCACGGCGACAGCGCTCGGCCAGCCATCCGAGAATGACCATGCCGAGCACTACGTGGAGAAAATGAAAACCGGTAAGGATCCAGTAGAGCGTGAAAAAGGTGTTGTGCTCCATGCCCAGCCCCGAGGCCAGCAAGTGCCGGTATTCCGTGAGTTTCAACACCACGTAGACACTGGCGGCGAGCAACGCCATCAGCAGGAAGACGGCGCCGTAACGGGATCGTGAGCGCCTGACTTGCTCCTGCGCCAGCGCGGCGAATAGGCCCGCGGTGAGCAGGCTCAGGGTCATCGCCAGCCCGGTTGAGGTGTTCAGCAACAGACGGCTTTCACTGAACATCTGCGGCTTGAGCGCCTGGGTCACGGCGAACGCCAGAATCAGGATGGCGAACACCGACAGCTCGGCCAGAATGAAAAACCACATCGCCAGATCGCCCGGCAAGTGGCGTTGCGAAACGCCCGTTGGCTCAGCCGAAGTGGACATCAACCACGTCCATCAGCGCGGCGACGGTCAGCGGATCATCGCTCAGCGGCTCGGCCAGACAGGCCATGCACGCCTCACGGGGGCTCATGCCGGAGCGGATCATACGCGCCGTGAAAATCAGCAGTCGCGTTGAGGCGACCTCCTCCAGATCATGTTGATCGAGCCGGCGCAGCGCCTGGCCCAGCCGCACCACTTGCGCCGCCAGCGCGTTGTCCACCTGAGCCTCGCGGGCAACGATGCGTTCCTCATCGGCCACTGGCGGATAGCCGAAGCGCATCGCCACGAAGCGTTGGCGGGTGCTGGGTTTCATGCCTTTAAGCAGGTTCTGGTAACCGGGGTTGTAAGACACCACAAGCATGAATGACGGCGGCGCCTTCAGCACTTCGCCGGTGCGTTCCAGGAACAGCTCCCGACGATCATCGGCCAGTGGATGCAGTACGACCACGGTGTCCTGACGCGCCTCGACCACTTCGTCGAGGTAACAGATGCCGCCTTCACGCACCGCGCGGGTCAGTGGCCCGTCCTGCCACCAGGTGCCCTGGGCACCGATCAGGTGACGGCCGATGAGGTCGGCCGCGCTCAGATCGTCATGGCAAGCCACGGTGTACAGCGGCAGTTTCAGCCGATGGGCCATGTGCTGGACGAAACGGGTTTTACCGCACCCCGTCGGGCCTTTGATCAGCACCGGCATGCCGTGTCGCCAGGCTTGTTCGAACAGCGCCTCCTCATTATTCAGCGGTTGGTAGAAGGGTTCGATCGGGTGTTCGCAAGACTGGGTACGGTCCATGGGCTGCCTGTTCCAAAAGCGGATTCAAGGAACACGCTACGGGCCCCTGCGACAACCTGGCAAGTGAGATGGCCGGCAAACTTGATCGTCGTCAAGCGAACATTGGCCTGCTCGGGCATAGCCTTGCACGGCACTAAGAACCTGCGTTCTGCGCTGCCGTTTCAGCACATCGCAAAGGTCTTGCCTGAGGAGAAATGGAATGCTGATCAGCAATAGAAAAACGTTTGCCCTGACCCTGACCACGCTGTGTTCGGCACTGGCCCTGGCGGTGAGTCATGCCGCCAGCGCTGAAGAGCCCGCCGCCGCTGCGGCCAACCCGCCCATGGTCAAAACCGCTGGCGCTCCCGACATGAGCCAGGCCGAGTTCGACTCGTCCAAGGAAATCTACTTCCAGCGCTGCGCCGGCTGCCACGGCGTTTTGCGCAAAGGGGCCACGGGCAAACCGCTGACACCGGACATTACCCAGAGCCGCGGGCAACCGTATCTGGAGGCCTTGATTACCTACGGCTCACCGGCGGGCATGCCGAACTGGGGGACGTCCAATGCGCTGACCAAGGATCAGATCACGGTCATGGCCAAGTTCATTCAGCACACGCCGCCGACGCCACCGGAATGGGGCATGGCCGAGACGCTGAAAACCTGGAAAGTGCTGGTCAAACCCGAGGACCGTCCGAAGAAGCAACTGAGCAAACTCAACTTGCCAAACCTGTTTTCGGTGACGCTGCGCGATGACGGCAAGATCGCCCTGATCGACGGTGACAGCAAGAAGATCGTCAAACTCATCGAGACCGGTTACGCGGTGCACATCTCGCGGATTTCTGCCTCGGGTCGCTACCTGCTGGTGATTGGCCGAGACGCCCGGATCGACATGATCGACCTGTGGCCGGTCGAGCCGACCAAGGTCGCCGAAGTCAAAGTGGGCATCGAGGCGCGCTCGGTCGAGACCTCCAAGTTCAAGGGCTACGAAGACAAATACACCATCGCCGGTTCTTATTGGCCGCCGCAATTCACCATCATGGATGGCGAAACCCTGGAGCCGAAGCAGATCGTCTCGACCCGTGGCATGACCGTCGACAAGCAGGAATACCACCCGGAACCCCGGGTCGCGGCGATCATCGCCTCCCACGAATGGCCGGAGTTCATCGTCAACGTCAAGGAAACCGGCAAGGTCATGCTGGTCAATTACCAGGACATCAAAAACCTCACCGTCACCTACATCGACGCCGCGCCCTTTCTGCATGACGGTGGTTGGGACAGCACGCACCGCTACTTCATGACCGCCGCCAACAACTCCAACAAGGTCGCCGTGATCGACTCCAAGGAGCGCAAGTTGACCGCGCTGGTGGACGTCGGCAAAACCCCTCATCCGGGTCGCGGCGCCAACTTCAACCACCCGACCTACGGCCCGGTCTGGGCCACCAGCCACCTGGGTGATGACGGCATCTCGCTGATCGGCACCGACCCGACCAAACACCCGCAATACGCCTGGAAACAGGTCGCCTCGCTCAAGGGCCAGGGCGGCGGCTCGCTGTTTATCAAAACCCACCCCAACTCTCGCCACCTGTACGTCGACACCACCCTCAACCCGGACGCGAAACTCAGCCAGTCAGTCGCGGTGTTCGACATCGACAAACTCGACGCCGGCTACACCGTGCTGCCCATCGCCGAATACGCGGGCATCAAGCAAGGCGCGATGCGCGTTGTGCAACCGGAATACAACAAGGCCGGCGATGAAGTCTGGTTCTCCGTGTGGAGCGGCCAGGCAGACGAGTCGGCGCTGGTGGTGATCGACGACAAAACCCTGAAGCTCAAGTCAGTCATCAAGGATAAACGACTGATCACACCCACCGGAAAGTTCAACGTCTACAACACACAACACGACATCTATTGAGCTCCATCAATGCAAGGAAACACCATGAAAAATACTCTGTTCTCACTGTTCGCCCTGACCGCTGCGCTGAGTGTGCAGCCGGCCATGGCCCAAGACGCGCTGGAGCTGTTCAAGAGCAAACCCTGCGCAGCCTGTCATTCCATCGACACCAAGATTGTCGGCCCGGCGCTCAAGGATGTGGCGGCCAAGAACGCTGGCGTACCCGGGGCCGTGGACACCCTGGCTGGCCACATCAAGAACGGTACACAAGGCAATTGGGGCCCGATGCCAATGCCGGCAAACCCGGTCACTGAAGAAGAAGCAAAAATTCTCGCGACCTGGGTACTGACACTCAAATAACCGCCTGGAGGGCGTCAAGATGGTTTATCGACACGCTGTGATTCTGGCGGCCCTCCTTCTCATTTGCGCAACCGCGGTTTCGGCGCCGGACGCCCAGCGTCAGGCACAACTCGAACACCTGCTGACCCAGGACTGCGGCGCCTGCCATGGGCTGCACCTCACCGGCGGGCTGGGCCCCGAACTGACGCGCGTAGCGCTGGCCGGCAAGTCACGGGACAGCCTGATTGCCACCGTCAGCCAAGGCCGGCCCGGCACCGCGATGCCCGGTTGGGCCCCGTTGCTCAGCCCCGGCGACATCCGTTGGCTGGTCGATCTTCTTCTCCAGGGATATCCCGCACCATGATCCGTTCAATCCTGCTGTCAGCGGCGACCGGGCTGTTGTTGTCCGCTTGCGTTCAGCCACCGTTGCGCGGCACCGGTGATCTGGGCGTGGTCGTGGAGCGCGCCACCGGTAGCGTGCAAATTATCGAAAGCGACACCCGCACCGCGCTGGCCCGACTCGAAGGTTTCGGCGACCTGTCCCATGCCTCCGTGGTGTTCTCGCGTGACCAGCGCTATGCCTATGTGTTCGGGCGCGACGGCGGGTTGAGCAAAATCGATATGCTGACCCGGCGTATCGACCATCGCGTCATCCAGGGCGGCAACAGCATTGGTGGCGCCATCAGTCAGGACGGCAAGTTGATCGCGGTGTCCAACTACGTGCCCGGCGGGGTCAAGGTGTTCGATGCCGACACCCTGCAGCAGGTGGCCGATATTCCGGCCACGCCGCTCGCCGATAGCAGCAAGCGCTCTCGGGTGGTCGGCCTGGTCGACGCACCGGGGCAACGTTTTGTGTTCAGCCTGTTCGATACCGGCGAGATCTGGACCGCCGATTTCAGTCAGGGCAACACACCGCAGATCAGCCGTTTCACCGGCATCGGTGAGCAACCCTACGACGCCCTGATTACCCCCGATGGGCGCTATTACATGGCCGGCCTGTTCGGTGAAGACGGCATGGCGCAACTCGACCTCTGGCATCCAGAGCGCGGCGTGCAACGGGTACTCGGCGACTACGGACGAGGCCAGGCGAAACTCCCGGTCTACAAGATGCCGCACCTGGAAGGCTGGGCCGTCGCCGACAACCAGGCCTTCGTGCCCGCCGTGGGTCGTCATCAGGTATTGGTGATGGATTCACGCACCTGGCAGCAGACCGCCGTGATTCCGGTCGCCGGCCAACCGGTGTTCGTCACGTCGCGCCCGGACGGTCGGCAGTTGTGGGTCAACTTCGCCTACCCGGACAATGATCGGGTTCAGGTCATCGACACCGAAACCCATGCCGTGGTCGCCGATCTGCACCCGGGGCCAGCGGTGCTGCACATGGAATTCACCGCACGCGGCGACCAGCTGTGGCTGTCGTTACGCGACGGCGATCAGGTTCAGGTCTGGGATCCATACAGCCTGAAGCTGCTGAGTACCCTGCCAGCCTCCGCGCCAAGCGGGATCTTCTTCAGCAGTCGCGCGCAGAAAATGGGGTATTGAAATGGACCTTGAACTGCTCAGCCGCCAACTCATCGACCGCTTCCAGCACGGCATGCCGCTGTGCCCGACACCGTACAAAGAGATGGCGCGGATTCTCGGGTGCCGCGAATCGCAAGTAATGGCCTGCCTGGAAGAAATGGACCGGGCCGGCACCCTCTCACGCATCGGCCCGGTGTTCGAACACAGCCGCGCCGGGGCCAGTACCCTCGCCGCCCTCGCCGTGCCCGCCGAGCGCCTGCAACAGGTGGCCGATCGTGTCAGTCAGTACCCCGCGGTCAATCACAACTACGCACGGGAGCATTTCTACAACCTGTGGTTTGTGCTGACCGGCCCTGATCGCCAACACATCGACCGTGTGCTCAAGGAACTGGAGGACGACACCGGCCTCATGCCGCTGGACCTGCCGATGTTGACCGCCTACCGCATCGACCTCGGTTTTGCCCTGGGAGAAAACTCATGAAGCCCGGATTGAGCCCCCAACAAGCGCTGGCGCTGCGCCGACACCTCGAAGGTGGGTTGCCGCTGGCAGCGCGCCCTTATCAGGAACTCGCCGAACGGATAAACACCGACGAAAGCCAGGTGCTCGAACAAATGCGCCAGTGGAGCGAGCAAGGGCTGTTTCGCCGTATCGGCCTGGTGCTGCACCATCGCGCGCTGGGTTTTACCGCCAACGCCATGCTGGTGCTGGATATTCCCGATGCGCTGATCGACGAAGTCGGCCAGCGCCTGGGGCGAGCGCCCGGCATTAACCTCTGCTATCAGCGGCCCCGGCGCTTGCCGCAGTGGCGGTACAACCTGTTTTGCATGGTGCACGGGCGGCAACGTGAACAGGTGGAGGCGCAGATACAGGCGTTGCTGGAGGAGCATCTGCTGAGCGACCTGCCCCATCAATTGCTGTTCAGCACCCAGGTCTTCAAGCAGTGCGGCGGCCGGTTTGCGCCCTCGCGCACAGGAGCACCGACCCATGGATGACCTCGACCGTCGCCTGATCAACCGCTTGCAACTGGGCCTGCCGCTGGTGCGCCACCCCTGGCGGGTATTGGCTGCCGAACTGCAGAGCAGCAGCACAGAACTGCTCGACCGACTGCATGCCCTGCTCGATGACGGCGTGCTCACACGCTTCGGCCCGATGTTCGACATTGAACGGCTGGGCGGCGCCTTCACCCTCGCCGCGTTGGCGGTCCCTGAAGAGCGTTTCGACGACGTCGCCGAGCAACTGCATGGTCTGCCTGAAGTGGCGCACAACTACCGACGCGAACACGCCTGGAACATGTGGTTCGTGCTCGCCTGCGCAACTGAACATGACCTGACCGAGACCCTGCACCGCATCGAAACCCTGACCGGCTTGCCGCTGCTCAACCTGCCCAAAGAGGAGACCTACCATGTCGGTCTGTATTTCCCGGCCTGAAGACACCCTCGTCCAGCGTCTGATCGTGTTGACCCAGGCCGGTCTGCCGCTGCTGGACGACCCGTGGGCGTGGCTCGCCGAACAGCTGGGGCTGAACATCGAAGCCACCCTGGATCTGCTCAAGCGCTTGCAGGCCGAGGGCGCGATTCGGCGTATCGCCGCCGTGCCCAATCACTACCGACTGGGCTACCGCCATAACGGCATGACGGTCTGGGATGTGCGCGACACCGAGATGCCGCGCCTTGGCGCGCTGATCGGCGCGCAACCCTTCGTCAGCCACTGCTATCGCCGTCCGCGCCGAACCGACTGGCGCTACAACCTGTTCGCCATGGTGCATGGCCGCAGCAGCGATGAAATCAACAGCTACCGCGAGCACCTGCGCTACTTACTGGGCGACGCCTGTGGGGCCGACGAGATGCTGGTGAGCAGCCGCATCCTGAAAAAAACCGGCTTGCGCCTGATGCCGGTCAGTTAGCAACGCATACCTTGTAGCAGCTGGCGAAGCCTGCGTTCGGTTCGGGCCGCGATCGGACGCAGCAGTCGTGAAATCAGGCAGTGCGGTATGTCAGACACACCACGCACACAGGTTTTACGACTGCTTCGCAGCCGAACGCAGCCTCGCAAGCTCGACAGCTGCTACGGGCATCAGGCTTGCGTTTGACTATTGCTTCGCGCTGAACACGTTCCCGACTCAAGGAGAGTTACATGTTGAGGATCAGCCAATACCTGCGTGCGCTGGCCGGCCAGGCACCTGCGCCCAGAACCAGTCCACCGGGCAGTAACCGGGCGCCGGTGGTGATCTGGAACCTGCTCAGGCGCTGCAACCTGACCTGCAAACATTGCTACGCCACCTCGGCCGACAGTGTCTTTCGCGATGAACTGGATACGGCCGCTGCGCTGACCGTAATCGACGACCTGCACGATGTCGGGGTGAAGGTGTTGATTCTTTCCGGTGGCGAGCCGCTGTTGCGCGAGGATCTGTTTGTGCTCAGTGCCTACGCCCGGACCAAGGGTTTCTTTGTGGCGTTGTCCACCAACGGCACGCTGATCGATGAGCAGAACATCGCGCAGATCAGCGCGGCGAATTTCGACTACGTCGGGATCAGCATCGATGGCCTGGAAACCACCCATGACGCCTTCCGTCAACTCAAGGGCAGCTTCGCTCGTTCCATGCAGGCGATCCGGCTCTGTCGCGAACAGGGCATTCGCGTTGGCCTGCGCACCACCCTGACCCAGGAGAACCATCAACAACTGCCCCAACTGCTGGCGCTGATGCGCGAGTACGACGTGCAAAAGTTTTACCTGTCGCACCTCAACTACAGCGGGCGCGGTAAACGCAGCCGCAAACTCGACGCGCACCAGCAGATGAGCCGCGAGGCCATGACGTTGATCTTTGAGCGCGCCTGGGCAGACATCCAACAGGGTCGCGACAGCGATTTTGTCAGCGGCAACAACGATGCCGACGCCATTCTCCTGCTGCAATGGGCAGGCCTTCGTCTGCCCGAGCATTACCCGCGCCTGGAAAACATGCTCCGCGCCTGGGGTGGCAACGCGTCGGGCAGCGGCATTGCCAACATCGACAACACCGGCGAAGTGCACCCGGACACCTACTGGTGGCAGCACTCGGTGGGCAATGTCCGCCGCACGCCGTTCCGCACGTTGTGGCTGGATCAGCCGGATGCCCTGTTGTTGCGCCTGCGTGAACATCCCCGAGCCGTCGGCGGTCGTTGCGCGCAATGCCGCTGGTTGCCCATCTGCAACGGCAATACCCGAACCCGCGCCTGGGCCGAGGGAGATCTGTGGGGCCAGGACCCCGGCTGTCATCTCAGCGATGACGAAATCGGTGTGCCGCCATTACCCACCATCCCTTGCATCACCCACTGAATAGCCCGTCCGGCCAACCACCTGACAAAGGCTGGGGCCGGCCAACCTGATGAAGCACCAAGGACGTCCCATGCCTCCATCGATTGCTATACCGGCCACACTTGAGTCCCCGTTCCGGCCGGGCGAAGTTGCCCTGGTCGGCGCCGGCCCGGGCGATCCACGCCTGCTGACCCTGCGCGCCTGGAGCCTGTTGATGCAGGCCGACGCCGTAGTGTACGACCGGCTGATCAGCCCCGAACTGCTGACCTTGATCCCCCTCACCTGCGCCCGCCATTACGTCGGCAAGGCCAGCGGCTGCCACAGCCTGCCCCAGGAACAGATCAACGAACTGCTGGCCGACCTCGCTGATCTCGGGCAGCGAGTGGTCCGGCTCAAGGGTGGCGACCCGTTCATTTTTGGTCGCGGCGCCGAGGAGCTGGAGTACCTGCTGCAACGCGGCATCGACTGCCAGGTGGTGCCGGGCATCACCGCCGCGTCGGGTTGCAGCGCTTACGCAGGCATACCGTTGACCCACCGCGACCTGGTCAATTCCTGCCGATTCATTACCGGCCATTTGCAGCGCGATGGCGAGTTGTCGCTGCCCTGGAGCAGCCTCGCCGACAGTAGCCAGACGTTGGTGTTTTACATGGGCTTGTCGAACCTGGGGATCATCGCTCAGCGTTTGATCGAAGCCGGGTTGTCGGCCGACACACCGGCGGCGCTGATCAGCAACGGCACGCGTCCCGACCAGCACGTCGCCCGTGGCAAGCTGCACCAACTACCGACCCTGGCGCTGGATTGTCCGCCGGGCATTCCGACATTGACGGTGATCGGCACCGTGGTCGATCTGTTTGGCGCAGAACAACTGGAATACCCGGCGCGGCTTTACCCGGCTCAAGCACTGCAACGCCATGCCAAGGTGGCGATATGAGGCGCATGATCCTTGCCCAGCTTTTATGGGTCAGTACGGCCCAGGCCGGCGCAGCGGCTCCGGCATTTGAACAGGCGGCGGAAAACTATCAGCAGCATTGCCAGAGCTGTCACGGCATTAACCGTCTCGGCGGTGCGGGGCCGGCGTTGTTGCCGGAGAGTCTCAGCCGGATCAAACCCGATGAAATCCGCAGCGTGATTCAGAACGGCCGCCCCGCGAGCCAAATGGCCGGCTATGCCACTGTGTTCAACCCCGCGCAGATCGACGCGCTGGTGGATTACCTTCAGCAACCGCCCGCCACCCCGCCGACCTGGAGCAATGACGACATTCTCGGCAGTCACTCGATGCTCGCGGACCTCAGCAAATTGCCCACCACGCCCCAGCATGGCGCCGATCCGCTGAACCTGTTCGTGGTGGTGGAAGCTGGCGACCATCACATCGACATCCTCGACGGTGACCGCTTTGAGGTGCTGGCGCGGTTCGCTTCGCACTTTGCCGTGCATGGCGGGCCGAAGTTCTCACCCGATGGGCGCTTCGTCTACTTCGCCTCCCGTGACGGCTGGATCAGCCTGTATGACTTGCACAACCTGAAGCTGATCGCCGAGGTGCGCGCCGGTCTCAACACCCGCAACCTGGCGGTGAGCAAGGATGGACGCTGGGTGCTGGTGGGCAATTATTTACCCGGCAATCTTGTAGTGCTCGATGCCCGCGATCTGTCGCTGGTCCAAACCATTCCCGCCATCGGTCAGGACGGTACCGAGTCACGGGTCAGCGCGGTCTACTCCGCCCCGCCGCGGGACAGTTTTATCGTGGCGCTCAAGGACGTGAAGGAAGTCTGGGAACTGTCCTGGGCCGGCACACCAGATTTCGAACCACGGCGGATCCCGGCCGGGGACTTTCTCGACGATTTCTCTTTTTCACCGGACTACAAACAGCTGCTGGCCACATCGCGCAAAGCCCAGGGCGGTCAAGTGATCGACCTCGACAGCGGCAAGGTGGTCACCGACATACCGCTGCCGGGCATGCCGCATTTGGGCTCGGGGACCTATTGGAAACGCAACGGCGAGTGGGTGTTCGCCACGCCGAATATCAGCAAGGGGCTGATCTCGGTCATCGACTTCAAGACCTGGAAACTGATCAAGGAAATCCCGACCCTGGGGCCGGGTTTCTTCATGCGCAGTCACGTCAACTCACGGTATGCCTGGAGCGACGTGTTCTTCGGGCCCGACAACGATGCGATCCACCTGATCGACAAACAGACCCTGGAGATCGCCCACACGCTGCGCCCGATGCCCGGCAAAACCGCCGCTCACGTTGAGTTCACCCGCGACGGTCGTTACCTGCTGCTGAGCATCTGGGCCACCGACGGTGCACTGATCGTCTACGACAGCAACACCCTCAAGGAGATCAAACGCATTCCGATGAACAAGCCTTCGGGCAAGTACAACGTGGGGAACAAGATTGAGTTTGCCGAGGGGACTTCGCACTAGCTCTGCGGTGCTCCCAAAAGATCGCAGCCTGCGGCAGCTCCTACATTCGAATGGCGTACACCCTGTAGGAGCTGCCGCAGGCTGCGATCTTGGCGATCCGGTATACGCAGCGACTCCCTGCGGCTTCAGACCAAGGTGTAACCGCTGTCGACTTTCCAGTCCTGACCGTAGACACCCCGAGCGCCCTGCGACAACTGAAACACAATCACATTGGCCACCGCCGCCGCGTCGAGAAAGTGACCGGGCAGCAGACGTTTGGTGAGGTTAGTAGCGACATCCTCAAGCTGATCTTCGCTCAACCCCAGGTTGTCCCACATCGAGGTCGCCGTCGGTCCCGGGGAAACCAGATTAATGCGCACATCAAAACTCGCAAATTCCACCGCCAGCGTCCGCGCCTGAGCCGCGAGCGCAGCCTTGCTGGCAATGCAGGCGGCCAACCCGGGAAAGCTCGAACCGGTCAGGAAACTCCCAACAAACACCACCGACGCCGGGTTCGCCAATTCACCCCGCAACGCCGCCAGCGTATTCAACGCCCCGGCACCGTTGACCGCCCACTGACGCTGGAAGGCCTGCATATCCAGGCTGTCGGCCATTTCGGCAATCCCCGCGTTGGGCACCAGATAGTCCACGGGACCCATCGCCGCCGCGCGCTCGGACAGTTCGCGCAGGTCTTGCTGGCTCGTGACGTCCCCGGCAAACCACTGCAATCGCTCGCCGTAGATCTGCTGCAAGGCCGGCAATTCACCGAGGGTCCGTGACATCGCCAGCACCTTGACCCCGCGCGGTAACAGCGCGGCACACAGTGCCAGGCCAATCCCGGAGCTGGCACCCGTGACCACCGCCAAACGATCCTGAAACTCGGTTTTCATCATTTACTCCTGGGCATCACGGATGCCAAGCACTGGGGACATAGCGAGTCCCTATCTTTGAACAGGAGAAGAAAAAACGACTTGACGGCGATCAGATTTTTTCGACGTCGTTAGTGTTGCTGCAGCAGCGCCGGAGTGATCTCGCTGAACCGCAGCAAGCGACCACCCTGTTCAGCGGCAAGCTTTTCAGCGGCCTCGCGACTGGAGAACGACGCCAGCACCACGCCCATGGCACCTTTGAGTTGGGTGCCGACCACGTAGAACGCATCTTTGGCATCGATCAGGTGAGCGTCATCCGGCGCATTCCAAGGGCTACGGCCCATGTCGTGGACATACAGTCTGGCATCGCCATGATGATTTTCCGGCTGCAACCACCAACCGATCATTTCCGCCGTGGAGCAGAACTTCTTGACCCCGGCCCGCTCGACGACCTCGCCCTTGGGCCCGGGGAATCCGTTGATGATCATTCCGCAGACATGGCATTCATCACTGGGATGAAAGGCTGCAGCGGCGCTGCTGTAGGTGGCTTGTGCCGGGTTGTCACAGGCCGTCAGCAACAGACACATCATCAGGCCCACCACAGCGCGGACCGTCGTCAGATAAAACGTACTCATCGTCAACTGCTCCAAAACTATCAAAGTGGAAATTCATGTCGCCCGGCGACGAAACAACAGCCAGGCCGAGCCCAATGGCAGCGCCACCCAGAGCGACAGGCACAGCCAGAGCGTCGAGCCCGGCATCGGCAAATCGCTGCCCAGCGTCAGCACACCCGCGGTACTGGCGCCGGGCTCAAAACCGGAGAGGTTGATCAGGCGATAGATGTCAGCGGGGTTGAGCAGCAGCAACCAGGGCAGCACTTTGGGGTTGAACTGCCCTTCGCTGAGCACCAACAGCGCCAGCAAAGCCAGATCGAACACCAGCACGAAGAAGAACCAGACACCCAACGCCAGCCCGGCCGCCGTGGATTTCTCGGCGGACACACTGCTCAGCACATAGGCCAGCCCCAGAAACCCCCAGCCCAGCAACGTCGACGACGCCATGAACCGGCCAAAGGCCCAGAGCAGCAGGCTCAGTTCGACATCGTCCACGAGCACCGCGATGGCCAGCATGGCGCAGCCGAAACCGATCAGTGTCGCCAGCGCCAGGATCAACCCGTGGCCGACGAACTTGCCGAGCAGGATCTGCCCGCGACCCAGCGGATACGTCAGCAACAGCAGCAACGTGCCGCTCTCGTCCTCGCCGACGATGGCGTCATAGGCCAACAGCAACGCAATCAACGGCATCAAAAACGTCGCCAGACTGGCGAGGCTGGCGATGGTAGCCGGCACCGACGTGAAACCCAATTGCCCGGAGGCCGCGGCGCCCAGCCAGGCGATGCCGATGGCCAGCACCGCGAACAACACACTGATCGCCAGCAACCAGCGATTGCGCAAACCGTCGCTGAATTCCTTGCGGGCCATGTTCCAGACAGCGTTCATACGGCCTCCCCGATCGGCGCCGCAGCGGCCCGGCTCATGTAGTAGCGGTAAATATCTTCCAGAGACGGCTGATGGATTTCCACGTCGGACGGTTCGTCTTCATTGAGCAGTTGGCGCAACAGCCCAAGCTTGCTGCCATTGAGCGCGGCGACTTCAAGACCTTCGACGCCCCAGCGCTCGGTGACGTGCCCGGCGTTGTTCCAGCGTTGCTGCAAGGGCCCGGCGTGCTTCAGGCCGTTGGCGCGAATCAGCGTCGGCAACCCGGCTTCCTCGCGCAAACTGTGCAGACTGCCCAGAGCCAGCAGGCGGCCCTGGGTCAGAATCGCTGCGCGGTTGATGTGCGCCTCGACACCCGGCAACACGTGAGAACAGAGAATGATGCTGGTGCCCTGGCTGCGCAGGCGATCGAGCAAGCGATAAAGATCCTGGGTGGCGATGGGATCGAGGCCGACGGTCGGCTCGTCTAGCAGCAACAAACGCGGCTCGCCGAGCAGCGCTTGCGCCAGCCCCAGGCGTTGGCGCATGCCTTTGGAGTAGGTCTTGACCCGCCGATACGCCGCACCGGCCAGGCCGACTTCCTCGAGCAGTACGTCCACCTGAGCGGACGCGGCGCCTTTGAGTCGCGCGAAATGGCGCAAGGTCTCACGACCGCTCAGCTGCGGGTAAAACGTCACGTTCTCCGGCAGATAACCAAGCAGGCGCCGCACGTGGGGATCGCTGGGCAAACGGCCGAACACCCTGACCTGCCCTTCGCTGGGCTGGAGCAGGCCAAGCACCAGTTTCATGCTGGTGGTCTTGCCCGCGCCGTTGTGCCCGAACAAGCCCAGCACTTCACCTTCCGCCAGGCTCAGGTTGAGCTGATGCAACACGGTGGCATGCCCATAGCGCTGGCTCACGCCTTGTAGGTCGATGACGTTCATGAGGTGGGCTCCTGGGTCAGGGTTTGAGTGGATGACTTCATCAGCGGATGACTGTCGAGCACCCCCGGCGATTTCATCACCGGAAAGGCCCGTTGCACCCAGCGCAGCAACTCGATGCCAGGGCTGTTCATCAACAGCCGCACCTGCGGGTACAGCCACAGCAGTCGGTCGACGTTGTCATTGGGTTCGTAGGCGATATCGCCGAGGCCGTCGTTGTTGCGGTCCCAGCCCAGGTAATCGCTCCAGTAGTTGCCCCGGCCATCCGCCGACCATTCCTGCAAGCGGGTGGCGACGTACTTGACCTGCCGCTGGTTGCCGACAAAGGCGTTGTCGGCGATACGGTTATCTTCCGAGCCGGCGGTGAGATGGATGCCCACAGCGCTGTGCTCGAAGTGGTTATGTTCGATGCTGTTGAACAGCGAGTTGTAGATGAACAACGCCTTGCCCTCGGCGCCGCTGATCATGCTGTCGCCGGTCGAGCCGTCGCGCACGTCGGTGACGAAGTTGTCGCGCAAGGTTGAATAGGTGATGTAGTTCATCAGGATCCCGTAGTTCTGATCCTGTTCGGAGCGATTGCCGATCACCGTGAGCTTGCGGCTTTGCATCAAGGCGTAGCCGGTGCGGGTACGGCGGGTGGTGTTACCGATCAGTTGGTTATCGTTGGCGAACATGTAATGCACGCCGTAGCGCAGGTCTTCCAGGGTATTGCCTTGCAGCAGGTTGCCGTTGGAGGTGTCGATGTAGATGCCATCGCGAGTGTCGCGCACCTGGTTGCCAATGACTTTGGCGCCATGCACGGCATACAGATGAATGCCGTTGCCGCGATCTTGCGAGCGCATCGTCGGATCACCCTGAATGCGGTTGTCGATCAGACTCACATCCTGAGTGCCGTCGACCCAGATACCGAACCCCTGGCCTTGCAGGCGATTGCCTTTAATCACCGCGCCATGGGCCTTGGGCTGGATGAACAACGCCGCATTCATGGCCGTGAGGTCGTGCCCCCAGTCCAGAAAGGTGCAGCCCTCGATGCCGACATCCGGCGCACTGATGATCAAACCGTTGCCCTGCTCCTCGCCCTGAAATACCGCACCCGGCTCGCAGACAATCTGCATCGGTTGATCGACGCTGAACGAACCACGGTATTCCCCTGCCGGCAGGTGCCAGCGTTGATCGGCATCCACCGTCAACGGCAACGTGGTGATGGGTTGCACCGCCAGCGCACTGCCGGACAGCAGCAGGAGCGCAAGCGCAAGCGTAATGACCTTCACCGGGTTTCCCTTGCTATCAGTCATTACTTCGCTCCTGTCGATGGCCAACGGTCAGGCTTTCTCGACCTTCATGCGGCCGACCATTTCCATGTGCAGCGCATGGCAGAACCAGCTGCAGTAGTACCAATGCAGGCCAGCCTTGTCGGCGATGAAGGTGATCGATGAGGTCTGCTGCGGGCTGATCTCCATGCTGACGCCATGGTTGGTCATCACGAAGCCGTGGGTCACGTCTTCAATCTGGTCGATGTTGGTGATGGTCACCGTGACCTCGTTGCCCTGCTTGACGGTGAACTCCGGCAGGCCGTAGGCCGGGGCCATCGAGGTCATGTAGACGCGGACTTTGTTACCGTCGCGGATGACTTTGTTGTCGGTCTCCAGCTTGATCCCGTCTTTGGCGGCGATCGCTACGGTCTCGGCGAAAAACGGGTCGTTGCGGTCCCAGATCTTCTTGGTCTTGATCTGGTCACGACGGGCCATGACGCAGTCGTGGGGTTCGGCAAAGGCCGGGCCGTCGTGCACCAGTTTCATTTCCTCGCCGGAAATATCGATCAACTGATCGTTTTCCGGGTGCAGCGGGCCGGTCGGCAGGAAGCGGTCCTTGGAAAATTTGCTGAGCACCATCAGCCATTGGCCGTCGGCCTCACGGGTTTCGGTCAGCGAGGCATGGTTGTGGCCTGGCTGGTACTGCACATCGAGTTTCTGCTTGATGTAGTTGACCTTCTCGCCGGTGTAAGCGCGGATGGCCTCCTCCACGTTCCACTTCACCACCTGGCTGTCGATGAACAAGGTGGTGTAGGCATTACCGCGGCCGTCGTAGGTGGTGTGCAGCGGGCCCAGACCCAGTTCCGGCTCGCCGACCACCGCGTCACGCGGGTCCTTGAGTTTGTCGTCGAACAGATCATCCAGTTTCGCGGTGGCGATGATCGTGCAAGTGGGCGAGAGTTTGCCGGCGGCAATGAAGTACTTGCCATCGGGCGTCATATTGATCCCGTGGGGGTTCTTCGGCACCGGGATGTAACGGGTGAATGCGCTGTCCTTGCCCTCGTTTTTGCGTCCATCGACCACCGGGACTTTGGAGCCGTCCAGGGTAATGAACTTGCCAGCCTTGATCGCCGCTTCGATGCGCTGAATATTGAACACCACCACCCAGTCGCGCTCATTGCGCATCATGCCGCCCAGGTCGTAGGCCTTCTCCGAGTTGTAGCAGGTCGAAGCCGCATATTTGCCGGTGTAGTCGGCGTCGGTGTTATCCAGGTTGCCGTCGACGATGACCTGGAAGGCCATTTCCATTTTCTCGGCATCAATGGCGTTGAAAAGGGTGTAGCTGTTCTTGTCCTGCAGGTCGAAGGTGCTGCCGTCATTGGGGTGCGGAATGACGAATTCGGCATTGGCGAACACGTACTTCGTGTGCGGCACCTTTTGCAGGCGCAGCCCGTGAACCGCCTGCACATTGGGCACGGTGAGCATCTTGTCGCACTTCATGATGTCCAGACGGATACGCGCAACGCGGCTGTTGGCCTTGTCGTTGATGAACAGGTATTTGCCGTCGTACTTGCCGTCGGTCATCGACAAATGCGGGTGGTGGCAGTCGCCATTCCGGAAATGCGCGCTGTCGCCCATGATCCGTTTGCTTTCGTTGGTCAGGCCCCAACCGGTGGCGGAATCGACGTTGAACACCGGAACACGCAACAACTCGCGCATCGACGGAATGCCCATGATCCGCACTTCCCCCTGATGGCCGCCACTCCAGAAACCATAGTACTGGTCCAGTTCGCCCGGCCCGACGTGGGTTTTCAGTTGCGCGTCCTTGGCCGCTGCCGCCCATGTCTCACGGGTGAAGACCGCGCCACCAATGGCCGTAGCGCCGGCCAGTACCGCACCGGTCACCGCGCTGGTGCCCAGGAAGCCGCGACGACTGAGGCCGGTCGGTTCCGGCACTTCAGTGGTCTTTTTGGATTCTGTGTCGTTCATCAGGTGTTTTCCTTGAAGGGATAAAAACGGTCACTGCGGACGGGCGCTCGCGGGGTTCATTCCAGAGCGGTCACTTCCACGACAGGTATCAGTTGCACAGGAGCAGGTGCCGCTTTGCCGCGCTTCTTGCGCTTGTTGATCAGCGGCGGGCACTTGTTGTCGTTCTGGTAAGTCATCTGGCAGTCGAGGCAGTAGTGGCACTCGTTGGCATTGATCCGGCCATCGGGATGAATCGCCTGGATCTCGCATTCCTTGGCGCACAGTTGGCAGGGCGTGCCGCAGTCCTTGCGGCGTTTGAGCCAGTCGAACAGGCGAAATTTGCTCGGAATTGCCAGCGCCGCACCCAAGGGGCAGATGTAGCGGCAATAGACTTTGCGCGTGAAGATGTTGATGACCAGCAGCGCCACCGCGTAGAGCACGAACCACCACTGGCGGTCGAACCTGAGGGTGATGGCGGTCTTGAACGGTTCCACTTCGGCGAACAGTTCGGCGGTGGACATCGACTCCAGGGAAATGCCGAACAGCAGCAGCAAAATGATGTATTTGATCGCCCACAAGCGCTCATGCACTGCGAACGGCAATTCGTATTGGGGGATTTTCAGCTTGCGCGCGGCTTCGTTGATCAACTCTTGCAAGGCGCCAAATGGACACAGCCAGCCGCAGAACACGCCGCGACCCCACAGCAGAATGCTCGCGGCGGCGAAGACCCAGAGCATGAAGATCAGCGGATCGGTGAGAAACAGCTCCCAGCGGAAGTGCTCGAACAGCGCATGCACAAAGGTCAGGACATTGACCACCGACAACTGCCCCAGCGCATACCAGCCGATAAACAACACGGTAAAGACCAGATAACCGCGGCGCAGCCAGTGCAGAAAATGCGGCCGGCGGGTGAACTTGTCTTGCAGGAACAGGATGGCCGTCAGCAGCAGCAACGCAGCCCCGAGGACGCCGATCTGGAAGTGTTTCTGGTACCAGATGGTCAACCACATCGGCCGACCGGCTTCCTCGAGGGCGGCCAGTTCTTCGGCGCTGGGCAGTGGCCGTTCAAGGTACGGCTCGGGCAATTGATAAGGCAGTTCGAAGCTGCTGAACGTGCCACTGAGCGGCCCGGTCTGGCGACGCACCAGCAACTCCAGGGACCAGGGCGATCCCGGATCGAACTTCGCCGGTTCGCGCACAATGAAAATCGACATTTCAGTGAATTCCGGCATGCCCTTGGCAAACACGTCGGAGAGCCGCTGATGGTCCATGTCGCGAAAACTGATGACGTTGCCGAACTGGCGCAATTGCACCCGATCGAAAATCCCGCCGCGCACATACCCCGAGCCTTTATAGGAAAACAGCCCACGACCCAGCACCGCGATGGCCTGTTCGCCGGGCTTGAGATCTTGCATGAGGAATCGATATTGATTGTCGCCCAGCAGCGCACGGCCGATGGTCGGCGGATTCAGGTCGGCGGTGTAGAGCTCGATGAAGGTGTCATCCACTTGGTCGGCGGCGGCGTTTTCGACGCCTTCGGCTTCGGTGCCCTTGAAGGCGGCATCGACCTGGCCACGGGTCAGGTTCAAGCGGCGGATGGCGCCGTTGCCGGTCAGTTGTTCCCAGGTGGCGGGCTCGAAAAAGTCCAGCCGTACGGTGGCGGGCTTGCGTGCCACACCGGCCGTGTCCTCGATCAGTTTCAGCGATACGGCCACTTCGTGGGCGGCGCGCATGATGACCTCGTTGACCACCATGGCCGTGACGGTAGCCCCTGCAATCGCATCGACGGTGACCGCGTTCGGGTCGCTGGAATGGCCGACGACGACCCGCTGGCTGACCTTGATGCCTTTGTATTTGGCGCTGAAGCCGTGAAGTTTTGCCTCAGGGATGCCTATCAGCAGAATCGGCTCGTGGTGTTCCAGCACATAGGCATCCTGAATCATGCCGGTCGTGTCGAGGATCACCTGGGTGTTGATCGGTTTGCCCGAGTAGGCCGGAATATCCACCACGTCCAGGCTCTGGAACACATAACCGATGACCTTGCCGGCGGCGGACAGCGTGCGCACCTTGAACGGGCCTTCGGGGGCGGAAACAGAATCGGTCTGAGGGAAGGTTTTCTCAATGCGCTGCTGCTCGATGTCACCGTATTGCTTGGCTTGCACCCCCTCGAAGGTGGCGAGCATCAGCATCAGCAGGACCACCAGCCCGACGCCCCAGGCGCGCAGGTTGCCGTGTATCGAAGGCTGATGGATTGTCATGGGTTCGCTGATTTCAAAAGGGCTTTCGGTCATGTTAGGGAGCGTTGCGCCCCCTGCCCTTGATTGAAATCAACTTGAGTCCATAGAGGACACGCAGTCTCAAACCGTGCGTGAAAACTGCCCTTTTTGCTCACCACCCAGATAGGCGTCGAACGCCATTGCGGCACTGCGCATCATCAAATGCCCTTGTGGCAGCAGCACCAATTCGTCGCGGTGAATCTGCAGCAATCCATCGCGCACATGCTCGCCCAGCTGCGCCAGCGCCTCGGCAAAATACTCGGTGAAGCGAATGCCATGACGCGCCTCATACTTGTCGAACGCGATACGGCCATGGCACATCAGGTCGCTGATCACCTCGCGGCGCAGCAGGTCGTCGGCGTTCAAGCGATAACCCCGATGCACTGGCAACAACCCTTGATCGATACGGGCGTAGTACTGCGAAAGCTCCTTGACGCTCTGGCTGTAGCTGTCGCCGACCTTGCCGATCGACGACACCCCAAGGCCGATCAAATCGCAGTCGGCATGGGTGGAATAGCCCTGAAAGTTACGCTGCAAGGTGCCATTGGCCCGGGCCAGCGCCAGCTCGTCCTCCGGCAAGGCGAAATGATCCATGCCGATGTAGACGTAACCAGCCTCGGTCAGACGGCGGATGGTCAGCTCGAGCAATTCCAGCTTGCGCTCCGGTGGCGGCATGTCGGCGGGGCGAATCAGCCGTTGCGCGCGGACCATTTCCGGCAAATGCGCGTAGCTGTAGGCGGCAATCCGGTCTGGACGCAGCGCGATGATCTTGCTGAGGGTGACGTCGAAACTCTGCACGGTTTGCAGTGGCAGACCGTAGATAAGGTCGACGCTGATCGATTTGAATTGCGCCTCGCGCGCCGCCGCGACCAGCGCATAAATCTGCTCTTCACTTTGCAGGCGATTGACCGCCGCCTGTACGTCGGGGTCGAAATCCTGCACGCCGAAGCTCAGGCGATTGAAGCCCAACTGGCGCAACGACTGAATCTGCTCGGTGCTGATGGTGCGCGGGTCGACCTCGATGGAGAACTCATGGTCATCGCTGTCATCCATGTTGAACGCCTGGTGCAGGCAGTCCATCAGGTCCGCCAGTTGCTCGCTGGTCAAATAGGTCGGCGTGCCGCCCCCCAGGTGCAACTGAGTGAGTTTGCGGGTGCTGTCGAACAAGGCCGCCTGCATCGCGATTTCACGCTTGAGGTACTTCAGGTACTCGACGGCGCGATGGGTTTTCTGAGTAATGATTTTGTTGCAGGCGCAGTAGTAACAAAGGCTTTTGCAGAACGGGATGTGGATGTACACCGACAGCGGTTTCGGCGCGGCCACCTGATTGCTGTCACGGGCTGCACGCTGATAGTCGTCAACGGCAAACGCCTGGTGAAACTGCGGCGCCGTGGGGTAAGAGGTATAGCGCGGCCCCGGTCGGTCATACTTTTCGACCAGGGCGCGATTGAAATCAAAAGTCGTGTTCATGATCGATCAACTCGCAATGGGGCTAATGCTTCGCACCGCCAAAATCCTTTTCAAACAGGTTGCAGATGGCATCCACTTCCGGCCGACCGGCGGGAAGGATGCTGATGAAACGGTCTGACAACTCAATCAATCCATCCCGGCTCAATTGCTCCAGCAACGGCCAGACAGAGGAAAAGTACTTGGAAAAAACCAGACCGTAGCGCCTCTCGATGGCGCGGATATCCAGTTCCTGATCACAGGCCAGACGCTCCATGACCATCTGCCTGATCTGATCCCCCGCCTCGAAGCGCCAGCCTCGACACGTCGGCAATTGCCTCAGGTCCAGTTGTTGCTGATAGCGTTCAATCTCGTCGGTATTTTGCGTGTACAAATCGTCGATCTGGCTGATGGCACCCAAACCGAATCCAACATGATCGCAATAGCCGTGACGGGAGAAACCCTCACAGGTACGGCGCAACCGGCCTCGCTCCTGGGCGACCGCCAAATCATCATCAGGCCGGACAAACTGCCCCAGACCGATGTAGTGATAACCCGCGCAAATCAGTTGATCAAAGCAGATCTGGCGCATCGCGCCTTTAGCGTCCTGGCGGCACAGCGCTCTGACTTTGTCACCGAGCACCGGCCGATAGCGCCGTGGCGGCCGGGCATAGTCGAACACCATCAGCCGGTCAGGCTCCAGCTCGATAATGGTCGCCAGCTTCAGCGCAAAACTGTCTGGCGTCTGCCAGGCATGGCCAAAACCCAGATCGACGTTGATGGATCGAAAGCCAAAGGTGCGCGCGGCATCCATGAGCGACTGGATCGGCGCCGGGTTCTGGTAGCAGGCCACCGACCTGTCACAGTCGGCGTCGATATCCGGAACGCCGATGCTCACATGATTGAATCCCTGGTCGCGCAGCAACCCCATGGTCGACCAGTCGGTATGGTGAAGGTCCACCTCGACGCTGTAGTCACCGCCTTCATGTTCAAGAAAGTTGAACCGGCCACGCAGATGACTCATCAGCCGCTCCAGATGGGCAGGCGCGGGTGTTCCGCCCCCCAGATGAAACTGCTCGACCCGTTGCTCTGCACCGAGGTGACAACCGACGAGATCGATTTCACGCTCCAGGCGCTGCAGGTACTGCTCAATTCCATTGTGCTCGCCGGCGATATCGCGCGGGGAACAGGAAGACGGCTTGAGGCTGGAAGGCAGCTGCACGTTCAGGGACAGCGGACGGCACTTCTGGCGGCTGACGCGCAGTGCACGAAGCAGATCCAGAGAGCCAATACCGTCATGAAATTTTTGCGTGTCGGCATGACAGTTAGGGTCAAGCACGCCTTGATCGCACCGATCGATCTCGCCTGGGTTGTGAAATAAATCGAGCATGACCGTCTCCGAGACTGGCTGCGGATTTTCAGTCTCCCGGTTTAACCATCAATGCTCCTTGATTTGCATCAAGCGCAAGCCAAGTGTCTGCACAACGGACCACCGGTCAAACCCGATTACCACGTCAGGTAAAACATGCCCTTGGCCAGCAGCACGATGACGATCATGTGGCAGAACAGGCTGCCATGGATGAAGTGCAGGTATCGCGGGCTCATCCGGCCGCTTTTGAACAACAACATGGCGCCGAGGAAATGCAGCAGCACACTCACGGCCACTGCGATTTTCAACGCCAGCAATGTGCCGAACGATGAGGCCAGTGGTGAGGCAAGGGCTGGCAAGTAGCGCAACCAGACCATGCCCAGCCCCGCACCGAACAACACCAGCAGCACCCACGGCATCAGCGAGCGGGCCCGGCGACCGATACCCTGCTCTACCAGCAGCATCACCCTTGCGGGTAACTGTTTGCGGATGCTTTCCAGGAACAGGACTTCGAAGAACACCGTGCCGATGAAGATCAGCGCGGCAAACAGGTGCAAGGTCAGAATCAGCGGATAGATCATGGTGTTTTCGCCTTGGGTCAAGGCAACCCGCGCTACGGCGAACATTGGGGTGAGCGCACTGGCTGTCGGTCTCTGGAGACTACAGAGACCGCCTGGCCATGCGGTTGACACCGATCAAGAAACCGGCAAAACCCCTGTTCACCGTGTAATGCTGTTCACTTAAGGTTGGGGTACATATCCGTTTCTGCGGTAGCGGCTGCTGGCGGTTTCGCTCTTACAGCGAGTCACTTGGAAAAGCCCCAAGTAACCAAGGGCTCTTGCCCCGCCATTCGGTGCCTCGCTTAGGCTCGGCATGCCCTCACTCCGGCATTGCTCCGGGGGCCCGCCGCCATCGGCCATCCATGGCCGGGGGCGGCTACCGCGGCATCCTAGCCGCGGTGCCCCCTGCGCAACGCCTGCGTTCGGCCTCTGGGAAAGGGGCGGCAGATCTGAAGCCAAAGCAAAGCAACAGCAACGGCAAGATCAAAAGATCGCAGCCTCGCTTCGCTCGACAGCTCCTACAGGGGAACGCGTGCACTTGAGCCCAGGCCGGCCGGTAGGCCGCCTCGCTTTGGCGTTTGCGGTGTACGCCCCCTCGAGAGGCCGAGTGGAGGTTCTGCGCAGTGGGCAACCCGGCATGGATGCCGGGTTAGCCGCCCCCGGCCATGGATGGCCGATGGCGGCGGGCCCACGGAGCAGGACCGGAGCNCCGAGCCTAAGCGAGGCACCGAACGAAAGGGGCAAGAGCCCTTGGTTACTTGGGGCTTTTCCAAGTGACTCGCTGTAAAAGCGAAACCGCCAGCAGCCATCACCGCAGAAACGGATATGTACCCCAACCTGAAGTGAACAGCGAGGCCCCGTTCAGTGCCCACGAATGTAATGCTCCAGTTGCCGAATCAGATCCGCCTGTTCAACGATGGCTTCCTTGACCAGATCCCCAATCGATAACAGCCCAATCAGCTCGCCACCATCCACCACCGGCAGATGTCGCAAATGACTGTCGGTCATGACCGCCATGCAACGCTCGATGCTCTGCTGACTTTCAGCGGTCACCACGGGCGCGCTCATGATGTCGCGCACCGGCGTACCAACCGAAGAGCGCCCCTGCAGAACGACCTTGCGTGCATAGTCACGCTCGCTGATCACGCCGACCACCTGCCCGGCCTCGATCACCGGAAGCGCGCCCACGTTCTTTTCGGCCATGATCCTCAGGGCTTCAAGCACCATTTCATCGGGCGCGATGCTATGCACCTGGCGGTTTTGCACGACCTTGAGTTTCAGCAATTGTGCGGCTGTTTTCATCAGTGCCTCCGATACCGTTGCGCGATCCTGTTGACCACCTTCAAGCCACCCCGACTTCCACCACACCGCTGTTCAACCGCACAGGCCAGACACGCAGTCGTTGTTGCGGGTACTCCAGGCAGCTACCGTCCTCAAGCCGGAAATGCTGTTTGTAGATCGGCGAAGCAACCACCAGATCCCCCTTGATGCTGCCCACCAACCCGCGACCAATGACATTCGCCCCGGATTGCGGGTCATGGTTGTCGATGGCATAGAGGGTCCGACCCTCGGCACCCGGCAGGTAGAACAGCGCCACTTGTGCGCCGTCGAGCCAGACGACAACGCCGGAGTTGCTGACCAGGTCCTGTTGCTCGCACACCGTTTGCCAGGCCTCGGTGTTTTCCAGGGAATCGATGCGTTGGGTATTGGACTGGCTCATCAGGCAATCTCCTCGATAACAGGGATAAGGTTGAGTTCGGCGGCCATGATCGGGCGCCGCTGGCCGCGTTCCTGGACAAAGTGGATGTCCGGGTCCGGGCGTTTATCGTTGACGAAGGTACGGAAGCGCTTGAGTTTTTCCGGGTCTTTGAGGGCGTTGGCCCACTCGCATTCATAGCGATTGACCACCAGTTGCATCTGCGATTCGAGTTCTTCACCCAGCCCGAGGCTGTCGTTGATGATCACGTCCTTGAGGAAATCGAGGCCGCCTTCCAGGCTTTCGCGCCAGACCGAAGTGCGCTGCAATTTGTCGGCGGTGCGGATGTAGAACATCAGGAAGCGGTCGATGTAGCGGATCAGGGTCGCATCGTCGAGGTCGGTGGCGAACAGCTCGGCATGGCGTGGGCGCATGCCGCCGTTGCCGGCGATGTAAAGGTTCCAGCCTTTCTCGGTGGCGATCACGCCAACGTCTTTGCTCTGGGCCTCGGCGCATTCCCGTGTGCAGCCGGACACCGCGAATTTGAGTTTGTGCGGTGAGCGCAGGCCCTTGTAGCGGTCCTCGATGGTCAGGGCCATTTGCACACTGTCCTGCACGCCATAACGGCACCAGGTGCTGCCGACACACGACTTCACGGTGCGGGTCGACTTGCCGTAGGCGTGCCCGGTTTCGAAACCGGCTTCAATCAACTCGGCCCAGATGTCCGGCAACTCATGCAACTGCGCGCCGAACAGGTCGATACGCTGGCCGCCGGTGATTTTGGTGTAGAGGTCGTATTTCTTCGCCACCACACCAATCGCGATCAGTTTGTCGGCGGTGATCTCGCCACCGGGGATGCGTGGCACCACCGAATAGGTGCCGTTTTTCTGCATGTTGGCCATGAAGGTGTCGTTGGTGTCCTGCAGCGGCACCAGTGAGGCGTCCATGATCGGCTGGTTCCAGCACGACGCGAGGATCGAGCCCACCGCTGGTTTGCACACGTCGCAACCGGTGTGGCCACGGCCATGCTTGGCCAGGAGTTCTTCGAAGGTGATCACCCCTTCTACCCGCACCAGCGCATAAATCTCCTGACGGGTATAGGCAAAGTGTTCGCACAGGCTCTTGTCGACGCTGACGCCACGGGCAATCAACTCATGTTCGAAAACCTGCTTGAGAAGCCCGGCACAACCACCGCAACCGGTGCAAGCCTTGGTCTGCGACTTGAGCAGGCCGAGGTCGGTGCAGCCACCGTCGATAGCCGAGCAAATGGAACCCTTGGTGACGTTGTGGCACGAGCACACCGTGGCCGCTTCGGGCAACGCGCCCGGGCCTAGGGTCGGCGCGCCTTCGGACGACGGCAGAATCAGGCTGGCGGGTTCCGCCGGCAACGCAATCGCGTTCTGCATGTATTGCAGCAGCGTGTCGTAATAGCTGTTGTCACCGACCAGCACCGCACCGAGTACGTGCTTGCCCGTCGCGTCCACCACCAGGCGTCGATAGCTGGCCGTGGTTTCGTCGATGAACTGATAACTGCGTGCGCCTGGCGTGCTGCCGTGGGCGTCGCCGATGGAACCGACATCGACGCCCAGCAGCTTGAGTTTGGTCGACATGTCCGCGCCCATGAACGGCTCGGCGGTTTCATTGCACAGCAGTGCGGCAACACTGCGAGCCATTTGGTAGCCCGGGGCGACCAGGCCAAAAATGCTGCCGTTCCACGCGGCACACTCGCCGATGGCATAGATGTTCGGATCGCTGCTCTGGCATTGATCGTCAATTACAACGCCGCCGCGCGGGCCGACTTCCAGCGAGCATTGACGGGCCAGTGCGTCTTGCGCACGGATACCGGCGGAAAACACGATCAGGTCGGTTTCAATGAATTCGTCATTGGCGAAATTCATGCGGTAGCGGTATTCCTCGCCTGCGCTGATCGATTGAGTGCCGCGCGACAGGTGCACACCGACGCCGAGGCGTTCGATCTGCGCCTTGAGCGCCAGGCCACCGTATTCGTCCAGCTGCACCGGCATCAGGCGCGGGGCGAATTCCACCACATGAGCTTCCAGACCCAGGGTTTTCAGGGCGTTGGCGGCTTCCAGTCCCAGCAAGCCACCGCCGACCACCACACCGCGTCGGGCGTTGCTTGCCGCGGCACGAATGGCGTCGAGGTCTTCAAGGGTGCGATACACCAGGCGCGAATCGCCCTCGGCGCCTTCGATCGGTGGCACAAACGGATAGGACCCGGTGGCCAGCACCAATTTGTTGTAGGAGACACAGCCTTGCGCGGTGATCACCTGGCGGCGGGCGCGGTCGATTTCCAGGACTGGCACCCCCAGATGCAGGGTTACGCCCGGGGTCTGGTACAACGAGGCTTCACCGAGGGCCAACGACTCGGCATCACGGCCAGAGAAATACTCGGAAAGGTGCACGCGGTCGTAGGCACGCATCGGCTCCTCGCTGAACACGTGCAGCCGATAGTGATCAAGGGCACCGCGTTCGATCAGCTGTTCGACACAATGATGTCCGACCATGCCATTGCCGATCACGATCAGCGTTTGCAGCTTGTTCAAAGTGGCAACATTGGAATTCATAAGAGACACCCGTCGATAGCTGTTCAAAAAGCAAAAAAAACGCCTGAAACCTTGCGGTTCCAGGCGTCTTTGCCTGTTCGTTTACGGTGCTAAGTCAGGCATCTATGCCGGATTCACCGATGTTGCCCGCGACCTGTTCGGCCAATCGATCGTCGTTGACCGAGGGGGCTGCCCACTCGACTGTGTTCACAGTGGGCCTGAACAGTGTCTTGCAGACTTTGTGCCAGTCGGCCATTGGCAGTCCTTGCGCCAGTAAACGTTGACCACGGGTGTCCATGAACGCCCGATGTTTGCCTTCGCATAGTGCAGAGGCGTGTTGCGCGGCCTTATAAAAGTGCACAAAGGCGATCCCGTTCCGGATCAGAATTTGCCACCCAGCGGGTATTCGATCGCCAGGCGGATCTGATTGGCGTCCAGCTCTGCTTGCGCCGCATTCGCGCGATGAACCGCATGGCGCAGGCTGAACGCGAGGCTTTTCGCGACGCCCGACTGCACCACGTATTTGGCCTGCAGATCACGTTCCCAGTGCTTGCCGCCCTGCCCGTAGCCCAGCCATTTGTAGCCGCCGTTTGGGTCCATGTGCGTACCGTCAATACCGCTGCCGCGCACGTACAGGGTGCCGAAGGTCAGGCCGGGAATGCCGTAACTGGCCATGTTCAGGTCGTAGCGCGCTTGCCAGGAAGCCTCCCGGGGCGCGTTGAAATCGGACAGCGCCACGGCGTTGCTCAGGTAGATCGCGCCACGGGTCACGTAATCGAAGGGTGTGTCGCCATCGACCTTTTGATAGCCCAGGCCAAAACTGTGGGCACCGAGCTTGTAGGTCGACAGCAAACTCCAGGTGGTGTTGTCGATGCGGCCGGACAAGGCCTTGCCGGTGTCCTGGGTTCGGTACAGATTGAGATCAAAGATCAAGTCCTGGCCTTCCGCCAACGGCTGGGTGTAGACCGCGCCCAGGTAGTGCTGTCGCCAGGTGTCGGCGTAGTCCGCGCTGAACAGGTTGGCGTTGAGCCCTTTGACTGCCGTGTTGCGCACCCCCACCAGGTCAAAGCTGTCGCCCTGTTTGCCGTTGGAGTAATTGACCACAAAGCCTTGGTCATGACTGGTGGCGTTGCGGTCGGTGCTTTCGTTGAAATGCCCGCCATACAGGGTGGTGGCGGGCAATTCGCGACTGGTCAGCAGCCAGCCGGTGGCGGTCTCCGGCAGCAAGCGGCTGTCGGATGAACCGAACACCGGGGTTTTCACCCGCTGCTCGCCGTAACGCAGTTCAGTCGAGGAAAACCGCAGCTTGGCCACGGCACCGCCACGGCTGAACTCATCCTTGGGGTGCCCGTCATCGTCCACGCCCAACACCCGCGCCTTGCCGGCCCGCCCGCCGCCGCTGTCCAGTTGCCAGCCGGAATAGACATGGGCGTCCAGGCCCAGCCCCACGGTGCCGGCGGTGTAGCCGGAGGTGAAATCGGCCATCAGGCCGTAGGCCCACTCCTCGGCCAGGTCGCTGCGTTCGGCGCGGGGCTTGAAGGCATTGCGCGCGCCATTGCTCAGTGAGCCGTGTTCATAGTCGCGACGGTCGTAGAGGCTGCGGTTCAGCAGGCTCCATTGGCTGTCTTCGATAAAGCCTTTTGCGGTGTCTTGCTCTGAAGCCAGGGCGAGCAGGGACTGCCCGCCCAATGCCAATAGCAGGGTGTGCGTCGATAGGGTTTTCACAGTGCAACTCCACAGAATTCGGGGTCTGCAAGGTGTCCCGCCGAACGGGGGACACCGTAGGTCACCTCAGAGGTATTTGAGGATCGCGATATCGCGGCGGCGCTGTTTGAGGTTGGCGAACCAGCGCGTCGGGAAGAACAGCAACACCCCGAGGATCACACTCCACAGCCACACCGTGGGCAGGTTGTCAAAGCCATAGTAGGCACCCTGATTGGCGCCCCAGATCGCGACTGCCACCAGGTACATGGCCTTGAGTACGTACAAGTGCAGCAAATAGAAGAACATCGGCGCCCCGCCGTAAATCGCCAGGGTCGCGGTGGACCAGCGATCCTGCAGCTTCTCGAACAGCGCCAGCAAGATCAGCGAAAGTCCAATCGTCGGCATCAGGAACATCAACGAGGGCGGGTACTTCTTGGCGCTCATGAAACTCATGAAGGTGCGCAGCGAATCACCGGTTTGCACCCAGGGCTTCTCGCCATAGACGTTCAGGTAGCGAATGAACACGAACGCCACCAGCAGGCCGGCGCCCAGTTTAAGCAGGCGGGAAATCCGCTCGGCCGGGTCCATGTCCTTGCCGAACCACGGCCCGATCCCCCACCCCAGCAGGATCACGCCAATCCAGGGCAATACCGGGTACGTGGTGCGGGCCCGGGTGAATTCGGTGATGTCGATGAACACCCGCTGATGCAGGATCGACCACGGCACGAAGAACGGCGACTCCGGCCCAACGGTCACGCCATCGAGCAGGTTGTGCCCGGCGACAATGGCCACGCCGAGCACGATCAGCCAGCTGCGTTTGAAGTGCAGCAAACCGGCGAGCACGATCATGCAGATGCCGATGCACCAGATCACCTGCAGCCACAGGGTCTTGGGCGGGAACTCGGCGTTCCAGGCAAAGCACACGAAGGTAACTTCGAGAAACACCAGGAACAACCCGCGCTTGAGCAGGAACACCGAGGTTTCTTTCGCCGTGTGTTTCTGGCTGTAGAGCCAGGCCGACAAACCGGTGAGGAAGATGAATGCCGGGGCGCATATTTCGCTGAGCATGCGGGTGAAGTACAGGTCCGGCGTGACGCTCAACGCATCGATCGGGTCGGTGACCTGACGGTGCAGCAGAAAAGTTTCCCGCACATGGTCGATCAGCATCAACAGCATGACGAAACCGCGCAGGGCGTCGATCGCCAGCATGCGGGTGTTGGCCTTGACGGCACTGGTTGCAAGCGCAGGGGAAGCGGTTGTCGCCGGCCCTGCCAATCCTGAAGATGGGGTCATATCAGTCACTCATGTAGTGGTCGAGGGGTCAGGCCTGTTTCTTCAGCCTGGCGACTTCCGATGCCGGCAGCTGCGACGGCGCGCGCGGCAACGGCGTCTGGCCCTGTGATCGATAGAACGACAATGTCGAACTGAAGCTCTTTATATCGAACGGTTCGGCCTTGCCTTGAGGACTGATGCGCTCGCCGGGCGTGCGGTCCTTGTATTCCACAGCCACCACATAGGTGCCCTGCCACGGCAGATCGAAGCTGACTTTGCCCGCGGCGTCGGTGCGCTGGGTGAACACTTCACCGGAACCGGTTTCCAGCACCACGTCCTGGTCGGCCAACGGTTTGGACGCATAGAACACCTGGAACTGCGCCTTGCCAGCATCGACGAAACCGGTGGGCACGATGTCCAGGGTCAGTTCCGGGGTGCGTGCGCGCAAGTCACCGACCCAACGGGTCGCTGGCGTCCAGTGAGTCTTCAGCGCCTTGTCCGCCTCATGAATATCGAAGATCGGATAGTGCGGATCCTGGGCCAGCAGCGAGTCATCTGCCCGGGTTTGATGCGCCACCGTAAAGGCCTGACGCTGCAAGGTCAGTGTCAACGGCTGGGACCGGTTACTGATCGACCAGCCCTTGAGTTGCTGGAACCGGTCCATCCCGCCCGGCGTGACTTCCAGCATGTTCTTGTCATATTCCCCGTAGTACAACGCCAGGGGTTGCCCGGGTGGTTGTTCATACCAGATTTGATGCGCCTCGCTGCTGCTCGCCAGCAGGAAGACGCCGTAACCCAATAGTGCTTTTGCGTTGCTCATTCGCATTTTTTTACGCTCCGATTGGTGTTATTCAGCGGGTCATTGCAGCCGCATCGTTTTATCGAAACCAGCAAGACAACAAACCGCTCCCCTCTCTCTGAACGCATTACACCGCAGAGACTTTTGCGCGTTGTTCTGTATTCATCGGTCGCGGCGCATCTGAAGACTGTTTTGCAGGCAGCAAACAGCTGTTTATGCGGACTGCGCCAGCATGAAGCGCCTTAGGCAGTTCCAGAGGCCCCATGTCCAAACACAGTGCGTCGCGGAACTGCAAAACAACTGTGGGAGCGAGCTTGCTCGCGATGGCGGCGGGTCAGTCGGTAAAGATGTCGACTGATCAACCGCTATCGCGAGCAAGCCCGCTCCCACAGGGGATTCGTGTTGGTAATGAGAATGGGGTTGTGTCAGTGGCGCAGCAATTTACGCAGCGGCACGCCGTCCTTGAGTACCGGAGACTTGATGACGATGTAGCTGAAGTACTTGGAGATGCCGATGTTCTTGTCCAGCAGGCTTTCGATCACTTCCTGATAATGCTGGATGCTGCGGGTCATGAAGCGCACCAGATAATCGTAGCCACCGCTGATCAAATGGCATTCGAGCACTTCGTCCACCAGACGGATGTTGGATTCAAACTTGGCGAAGTCTTCACGCTTGTGGTCGCTCAAGGTGATTTCGGTAAACACCGTCACCGAATCGGTGATCTTGGCCAGGTTCAGGTGCGCCTTGTAGCTGGAAATATACCCGGCCGACTCAAGCCGTTTGACCCGTTGCAGGCAGGGACTGGCCGACAACCCCACCGCATCGGCCAGGCTGACGTTGGTCATGCGCCCGTCCTTTTGCAGCTCCACCAGGATGCTGATGTCGATTCGGTCCAGTTTGACTAACCCTTCCATTGCGTACCTCTTGACTGCCGTTTGTAAGACAATCTTCTAGCAAAATCAGCGCCGTAAAGACAGCTGATGCTGAGCCACCAGATCCGCCATGCTGTTAATACAGTAATCCGCCGCGCAGGACGTGGGGTGTTTTGAGCGGCCGCGACAGATCAGGCACACGTCTTTGGCCGCCTGTCGACCGGCCGAAGGACGGGTCACGTGCAGGATGCTGCCGGGTTCAAGTTCGTTGGCCTTCAACCACTCTGGATCGAGCAACGGGTCGCTGGCCAGTGAGATGAAATAGTCGGGCATGATCCCCAGTCGCTCACACAGCAACCCTCGATCCTCGGCATCCCGGTCGCCGTGCACCAGCAAGCGGTAGAACTTGCGCAGGTACAACATCGCCCCGGGCGCGTCCTCGAACAGCGACCAGCCGGCCGCCGAACGGGCAAAGCTCATGCCCTCCTCCCAGCTGGCTTTCAGACCCCAGCGCTCGGCCAGCTGGCGATGGGCGAAGCACAGCACGCCACTAAAGCCGAGTTCAGCGAAACGCGGATAGAGCGCACGCACCACCTCGCTGTATTCGGCCAGCACCTGTTCCTTGTCCAGATGACCGCCTCGGCTGTCCAGCAGCGGTTGCAGTGCCGTCCAGACACCCGAGTCCCGATCGACCAGGACCTCATCGCAATCGATGAGCAGTGCTCGATATTCAGTCAGCCCCATGGTGCGCAAAGCCTCCGATGATGCATTCCATCAATCCATGCTCCATAAACGCTCACGGGCAATGCCTTGTGGCACCGCCCCGAGCAGGCATGAGCTCAGTTCAAGACCCGTGCCAACGCCGCTTCAAGAATCTGCAGCGCTTCATCGACCTGTTCTTCGGTGGTCACCAGCGGTGCGAGGAAGCGCAACACGTTGCGGTACACACCGCATTTGATCACCAGCAAACCACCGGCCCGGGCTTCATCGATCAGTCGCTGATTCAGGTCGGCGTCCGGCGAGCGGGCCTCATCATTTTTGATCAATTCGATCGCCAGCATGAACCCGGCGCCGCGCACGTCGCCGATTTGCCCGTGACGGGCCTGCAAACGCAGCAGCCCCTGACGCAAACGCTCGCCCAGTGCTTCGCTGCGGGCCAGCAATTGTTCCTGCTCGAAAGCCTCGATCACCGCCAGCGCGGCGGCGCAAGACAAGGCATTGCCACCGTACGTGCCGCCCAGGCCACCGGGTAGCGGCGCGTCCATGATCTCGGCCTTGCCGACCACCCCGGACAACGGCAAGCCACCGGCCAGGCTCTTGGCGACGGTCACCAGGTCCGGCTGAATGCCGGCGTGCTGGAAACCGAACCACTTCCCGGTACGGCCGAAACCGGTCTGGATTTCATCAAGAATCAGCACGATGCCGTGTTTTTCCGTCAGCGCGCGCAGGGCCTGGAGAAACTCCGCCGGCGCTGACAGGAAACCACCGTCGCCCTGCACCGGTTCGATGATGATCGCGGCGACACGCTCAGGGGCAACCTGGGTGGCCAGCAACTCGTCGAGGGCCTTGAGCGCCATCTCGCTGGTGACGCCGCGATAGGCATTCGGATACGGAGTGTGGAAGACCTCCGGCGCGAACGGCCCGAAGTTCTGCTTGTACGGCTGGCTCATGCCGGTCAGCGTGGTACCGAGCAAGGTACGGCCGTGGAAGCCGCCGCGGAAGGCGATCACGGCCGAGCGGTTGGTGTGAGCGCGGGCGATCTTCACCGCGTTTTCCACCGCCTCGGCACCGGAGGTAAAGAACGCCGCTTTATACGCTTCTTTGCCACCGATCATTTCACACAGGCGCTGGGCCAGATCGAGATATGGCTTATAGGCCACCACCTGGAAACAGGCGTGAGAGACCTTTTGCAATTGCGCCTGCACCGCAGCGACCACCTTCGGGTGGTTGTGACCGATGTTCAGCACACCGATGCCGCCGACAAAATCCAGGTAGCGCTTGCCGTCCACGTCCCACAACTCGGCACCTTGGGCGCGATCGATCACCAACGGGTGAGCGGTAACCAGGCCACGCGGCACGAATTGATCGCGCTGACGAAGCAAATGAGGGGTTTCGTCGACTTTGCTATTCATGGCATTTCCCATCGTGAGTCCGGCAACCGGGAGGTGGTTGCGATGGTGTTCAGGTTAAGCCTTGCGCGAAACGATCTACGCCGAACTTGGCCCCTGAGAAATTCGGATCGACTGTTTTCACCCTGCCAAACGGCAGATTCCTTTCGCCCGCCGAATCTGCCGGGCCGTCGCCGATCGAACATCACGAAACCCGTTTAACCCGGCCCTTTCGACAGATCCTGCGCTGGCATTGCGCGATGATGTTCAGCACCTTCATCCTTCAGGACATGCCCATGGCCCTGCTTTATAAAGCTGACCCTGTGCGCGGCGAACAGTGGCAAGCGCTGTTCGCCGAACACGCCCCGGATATCGAATGGCGCGCCTGGCCGGACATCGGTGATCCGTCTGAGATTGAATACTTGGCCGCATGGCAGGCACCGGATGATCTGGAAACGCTGCTGCCAAATCTGAAAGTGTTGTTCGCGTTGTCCGCCGGGGTCGATCAACTGGACCTCAGTCGCTTGCCCGCGAGCTTGCCGGTGGTGCGCCTGCTGGACCCCGGCATCACCCGCGGCATGTGCGAGTACGCCAGTTTCGCGGTGCTGAGCCTGCACCGGGACATGCTTCGCTATCGCCAGCAGCAAATGGCGCGGTGCTGGCAAGCGCACTTGCTGCAACCGGCGGCCACGCGCCGGATCGGGGTCATGGGCCTTGGCACCCAGGCTCAGCAGATTCTGGCGACATTGCAGCCGTTGGGCTTTGCCTTGTCGGGTTGGGCGCGCAGTGCGCATCAGGTCGCTGGCGTGGAATGCTATGCCGGGCGCGAGCAACTGCCGGCGTTCCTCAGCCAGTGCGACATTCTGCTGTGCGTGCTGCCGCTGACTGAGCAGACCCAGGGCATTCTTGATCGTGAGTTGTTCCGGCAATTGCCCCATGGCGCGGCGTTGATCAACATGGGCCGTGGCCGGCATCTGATGGAAAGTGATTTGCTGGAGGCGCTGGACAGCGGGCAGCTCAGTGGCGCGGTGCTCGATGTACTACTGGAAGAACCGGCGCCGGCGGATCATCCGTTCTGGGACCATCCGCAGATTCTGCTGACACCGCATATTGCCGCGATGACGCAGCCGGAGAGTGCGTTTGGGGTGTTGTTGGAGAATATTCGGCGGCATCAAAGAGGCGAGCCGATGGTGGGCCAAATCGATCGCACCCAAGGTTACTGAACACACGCAGATCCAATGTGGGAGCGGGCTTGCTCGCGAAGGCGGCGTAACATCCAACATCATCGTTGACTGATACACCGCTTTCGCGAGCAAGCCCGCTCCCACATTGGTTGGGCGGTGGGTTTAAAGAATGTCGGCGATGGCTTTGCCAACCTCCTGAGTAGACCCCTTCCCTCCCAAATCCGGTGTGATCGGCCCCTCCGCAATCACCCGCTCAATCGCCTGCAAAATCCCGTCATGCGCCGCGCGATAGCGCTCATCGCCATTCCCCAGGAAATCCAGCATCAACGCCCCCGACCAGATCATCGCAATCGGGTTGGCGATGTTCTGCCCATAGATGTCCGGCGCCGAGCCATGCACCGGCTCGAACAGCGACGGAAAGCGGCGTTCGGGATCGAGGTTGGCCGACGGCGCAATACCAATGGTCCCTGCACACGCCGGCCCCAGGTCGGACAGAATGTCGCCGAACAGGTTCGACGCCACCACCACATCAAACCGGTCCGGTTGCAGCACGAAACGCGCGCACAGAATGTCGATGTGCTGCTTGTCCCAGGTGATGTCCGGGTACTGCGCCGCCATCAATGCGGTGCGCTCGTCCCAGTACGGCATGCTGATGGAAATCCCGTTGGACTTGGTCGCTGCCGTCAGGCGCTTGCGCGGCCGGGTCTGGGCCAGCTCGAAGGCGTACTTGAGAATCCGGTCCACGCCGCGTCGGGTAAACACCGACTCTTGCAGCACGAACTCATGCTCGGTGCCTTCGAACATCTTGCCGCCCACCGACGAATACTCGCCCTCGGTGTTCTCGCGGATCACCACGAAATCGATGTCCCCCGGCTTGCGTCCGGCCAAGGGGCACGGCACGCCGGGGAACAGCCGCACAGGGCGAATGTTCACGTACTGATCGAAATCCCGACGGAACTTGAGCAGCGAACCCCACAGGGAAATGTGGTCTGGCACTTTGTCCGGCCAGCCCACGGCGCCGAAGTAGATCGCGTCGAAGCCCTTGAGCTGTTCGAACCAGTCGTCGGGCATCATTTGCCCGTGTTCCAGGTAGTAATCGCAATGCGCCCAGTCGAGCACTTCGATGCTCAGATCCAGCTGCCATTTCTTCGCGGCCCGCTCCAATACTCGCAGCCCTTCCGGCAGGACTTCCTTGCCGATGCCATCGCCGGCAATCGCGGCGATTTTGAATGTCTTGCTCATCAATCTGCCTCCCCGTGTCTGTGAATTACAGCCCACCGATGTGGAAGGCTTTGACTTCAAGGTATTCGTCCAGGCCGTACTTGCTGCCTTCGCGGCCTAGGCCTGACTGTTTGATGCCGCCGAACGGGGCGACTTCCATGGAAATGATTCCGGTGTTGAGGCCGACCATGCCGAATTCCAGCGCCTCGCCGAAACGCCATGAACGACGCAAGTCCTGGGTGAAATAGTAGGCACCCAAACCGTAAGGTGTGGCATTGGCCAGCGCGAGGGCTTCAGCCTCAAAGGTGAAACGCATCAGCGGCGCCACCGGGCCGAAGGTTTCTTCGTTGGCCAACAGCATGCCCGCGTGGGCTTCGCCGAGGACCGTGGGCTGGACAAACTGGCTGTCGCCCGCGGGAATGCCGCCGCAGAGCAAACGCGCGCCCTGGCTCAGGGCATCGTCGATGTGCCGCGCGACTTTGCTCACCGCCGCCGGATTGATCAGCGGACCGATGGTGACGTCGGCGTCCAGGCCGTTGCCGACCTTGAGCTTGCCCACCTCCTCCACCAGGCGCTGGGCGAAGCGTTCGTAGATGCCATCCTGCACCAGAATGCGATTGGCGCAGACGCAGGTTTGCCCGGCGTTGCGAAACTTGCTGAGCATGATGCCGGCCACCGCCTGCTCAAGGTCAGCGTCATCGAACACAATGAACGGCGCGTTGCCACCCAGTTCCAGGCTCAAGCGCTTGATGTGTTCGGCGCTTTGGCGCATCAGCAAGCGGCCGACGGCGGTGGAGCCGGTGAAGGAAATCTTGCGCACGCTCGGGTTGCCGGTCAGCTCTTCGCCGATCCCGGCGGGCATGCCGGTCAACACGTTGAACACCCCGGCCGGGATGCCGACCCGTTCGGCCAACACCGCCAGGGCGAGGGCTGACAACGGCGTCAGGTCCGAGGGTTTGACGATGATCGGGCACCCGGCCGCCAGGGCTGGTGCGCATTTACGGGTGATCATCGCGTTGGGGAAATTCCACGGGGTGATCGCGGCGCAAACTCCCACCGGTTGCTTGAGCGTCAGCAGTCGGCGGTCACCGCTGGGGGCCGGCATGGTTTCGCCGTAGACCCGCCGGGCCTCCTCGGCGAACCATTTGACGAAACCGGCGCCGTAGCGAATTTCGCCTTTGGCTTCGTTCAACGGTTTGCCCTGTTCGCAGGTCATGATCAGCGCCAGGTCGTCGAGGTTGTCGATCATGGCCTGATACCAGCGCTCCAGCAGCGCCGCACGTTCCGCCGCCGGGCGAGCGCGCCAGGCCGGCCAGGCTTTTTCGGCCGCTTCGATGGCGCGACGGGTTTCCGCGCCTTGCATCGCCGGTACGCGGCCAATCAACTGACCGCTGGCCGGGTCAATGACGTCCAGGGTCGCGGCGTTGTCGGCGCCGATCCACTGCCCGTCGACATAGGCGAGTTCTGCCAAAAGGCTGGGGTCTTTCAAACGATTATTGAGCATGGTCGAGTCCTGATCCGAGACACGCTCCAGTCTAGGGAGGCGTGGCGGGTGAGGATGCTGAAAGCGATTTCAGGACAGTGTCGGATGCTGAAATTAGCGGTGGAACGGCAGATTCATGATCTGTCAGATCAACACAAAACCATGTGGGAGCGGGCTTGCTCGCGAAGGCGGTGTGTCAGTTGTCATAAATGCTGACTGACACGACGCCTTCGCGAGCAAGCCCGCTCCCACATTTGATCTGTGTTTGCCATGGAACCTGATTACAGTTTCAGGGAACCGAGCAGGCCATCAAGAAACCGTTCACCGGCCTCCATCTGGCTGATCTCGATGAACTCGTCCGGCTTGTGCGCCTGTTCGATCGAGCCCGGGCCGCAGACCACCACCGGCACATCCAGACGCTGCTTGAACAGCCCGCCTTCGGTGCCGAACGATACTTTGGCGGTGCCGGTATCCGGCGCGGCGAAGTCCTTCAGGAAGCGCACCGCTTCGACGCTCGGGTGCGTATCGAGGCCGGGATAGACGTTGACGGTTTCAATGTCGATCGCGGCGACACTGGACAGTTTTTTGGCCTCACGCACGATGACTTCGGCACGCTCGCGCATCTGTTCCAGAAACTGATCCAGATCGTCCGCCGGCAAGTTGCGCACTTCGAAGTCCAGGGTGCACAGATTGGGCACAATGTTCAGCGCCTTGCCGCCAACAATCTGCCCGACATGCACGGTGCTGTAGGGCACGTCGTAGTCCGCATCCTGGGTGCCCTGCTCTTGCAACTGCTGCTGGCTTTGACGCAGCGCGGCGATGAAATCGCAGGCCACATGAATCGCATTGACCGAGCGCGGTGCCAGCGAGGAATGCGCTTCCAGGCCCCGACAGTAGGTGCGGTAAGAACCCTTGCCCTTGTGCCCCAACACAAACTGCATGTTGGTCGGTTCACCGATCAGGCACAAAAACGGTCGTACCGGCGCAAGGTGTAACACGTCCAGCAAGCGGCGCACGCCGACACAACCTGTTTCTTCGTCATGGGACAGCGCCAGTTGCAGCGGCCGGCTCAACGGGCTGTCCGCCGCGTCGAGCATGGCGTCGATGGCCAATGCAATGAAGCCCTTCATGTCGCAACTGCCACGGCCGTAAATCCGCCCGTCCTGCACCGTCGCCTGAAACGCCGGGAAGGTCCAGGCCTGCCCCGCCGCCGGCACCACGTCGGTATGCCCGGACAGCAGAATCCCCGGCAACTCGCGTGGACCGGTGCTGGCGAACAGGTTGGCCTTTTTGCCGGTTTCATCCTTGACGATCAGCGACTCGATGCCCTTGGTCAGCAGCAAGTCACGCACGTACTCGATGAGGGCCATGTTCGACTCCGACGACACGGTGTCGAAGGCCATCAGGCGTTTGAGAATATCCAGTACACGGGGTTTCATGAGGCCTTGCTCCGTTGCTCGGCTGAGAGGGCGAACCGGTTGATGGAGAACGGCTCAATCGACGTGCTGGTGCTGCCGGTGCTGATCAGTTCGGCCATCACGTCGCCGACGCCAGGACCGAGCTGGAAGCCGTGGCCACAGAAGCCGAAGGCGTAGAACAAGCCATCGACGGTGCCGCTGGGGCCCATCACCGGCAGGGAGTCGGGCAGATAACCTTCGATGCCGCTCCAGACCCGAATGATGTTCAGGTTGCCGACACCCGGCAGCAGACGGCGCATCTGCTCCATCTGATTGAGGATGCTGCGCGGCTCGACATAGGCCCGGCGATTGAGCATGTCCGGTTTGCTGCGGTAGCCGCCGCCGATGACGATGTTGCCGCGCGGGATCTGGCGAAAATAGATCACTTCCTCGGGAATTTTGGTGTACACGCCGATCACGGTCGGCAAGGCGTAAGGCACCGGTTCGGTCACGGCCATTTGCGGGCCGTGGGTGTCCAGTGGCACCGGTTCGCCGAACTGCGCCGACAGCTTCTGGCCCCAGGCACCCGCGGTGATCAACAGCTGAGCGGCGCTGAACTGGCGGCCATCGGTGGTGGTGACGTTGAACTCGCCACCGACCTTCTGCACTTCGGCGACTTCCGTCTGTTCTTCGATCCGCGCGCCAAGTCGCCGTGCGGCACGGGCAAACGCCGGGGCGGCCAAACGTGGGTTGGCGTGGCCGTCGTGGGGCGCGTAGGAGCCGCCCTTCACGTCCGGGCCGAGGAACGGGAACCGCGCATGCAGCTCGGCACCGCGATAGATTTTCAGATCCAGTTGCGCCGCTTCGGGCGCTGCCGCGTAGGCTTCCAGTTCAGGGATTTCGTCTTCGCGATAACACACACGCATGTGCCCGCTGGCGATGAATTCGAGGTCGTCGTCGATCAACTCCGGCAAGCGTTTCCACAGCGCCCACGAACGGTTAGCCAACGCCAGCTGCCCAAGGAATCGGCCCTGGCGCCGTACGTTGCCGAAGTTCACGCCGCTGGCGTACTGACCAATCTGGTCGCGCTCCAGCAGGATCACCGACTGACCGCGCTGACGCAGAAAAAACGCCGCCGCCGAGCCCATCAGGCCACCGCCGACAATCACGACGTCGGCTTTATGAACCGTCATGGCGACACCTCCTCGGTGAGCATCGAAAGGGGTTTGACCGGCGCCTGACCGCGCTGCCGACCGACCTGTTGCACGCTGACACCAGCAGCGGCAGCAATCACCTCGGCCCCGGCCTGGGAACAATAACGTCCCTGGCAACGGCCCATGCCGACGCGGCTGAACGCCTTGGCCCGATTGACTTCGCAGGCACCCTTTTCGCTGACGGTGCGGCGCAATTCGCCGGCGCTGATCATTTCACAGCGACAGACGATGGCGGCATCCGGTAGAGCTTTGGCTTGCGCCGACGGCCAGGGAAACGCCTGGGCCAGCCCCAGGCGAAACTGGTCCATCACCGCCAGCGCGTGGCGTTGTTCGTCGCGCAACCCGACATTCAGCGGTTGCTGCAGGTCCTCCAACAGCGCCATGGCGACCAGCCTTCCGGCGTGTTCAGCGGCATCCGCGCCGCGAATCTTCGAGCCGTCCCCGGCCGCGTACACACCACTGACCGAGGTTCGGCCATCCTCATCAACCGCCAGCAACCATTGGCTGGACGCCTCATCGAAACGCAGGCGACAACCGGCAAGGTCCGCCAATTGCGTTTCCGGGCGCAGGTGATAACCCAGGGCCACGGCGTCGCAATTGACCGTCAGGGTTTCCCCGCTCGCCGTGCTGACCCGCACGCCACTGACGCCGCTCGCCGCGTCGCCCAGCACTTGCAGGGGTTTGATCCCCAGGTGTACCGGGATTTTCGCCTGATACAGCTGCGCCAACAGTTTCATCCCGGTGAACAGTAATCCGGGACGCGCCAACAGTTTGGGGATGGCAAGGATGCGTTTGCTCAGCGGCGAGGTGTCGAGCACTGCCGCCACGTTGGCGCCGGCTTTGACATATTGGCTGGCCACCAGATACAGCAACGGCCCGCTGCCCATGAACACCACGCTGTGGCCAATGGAAACAGCTTGGGATTTGAGTGCGATCTGTGCTCCGCCGAGGCTGTAGGTGCCCGCCAGTTGCCAGCCTTCGATCGGCATCAAGCGATCGGTAGCGCCAGTGCAGAGGATCAACGCGTCGTAATCCACCATCGTATGCTTGCTCTGTTTCACGCAGCACAATTGCCCCGCTGTGAGGTTCCACACCAGCGTGTCCGGTCGGTAGTCGATCGATCCGCGCAAGCGATCGAAGCTTTGGTGCAGGTCCCGGGCTTTGGCGGCTTCGGTGCCGTACAGCGTGGCGTAATCGCGGGTAAAGCCTTCCGGCTGTCGACGGTAGATCTGCCCGCCATCCCGGCGATTTTCATCGATCAGGATCGGCTTGATACCCGCAGCCACCAGGGTTTCGGCACAGCGAATCCCGGCCGGCCCAGCGCCGACAATTACGACTTTATTAGAGCTCAGCCGTGCAGTGGCCATGTCGCCTCCGGTTGTGTGGTGACGATGTCCAGCCCATCACGGACTTCATTGGAACAGGCACGCAAGCGTTCGCCGCTGCGGGTCCAGACCCAGCAATCCTGGCAGGCGCCCATTAAACAAAATCCGGCGCGACGGCCCGAATCGAATTCCGACTGGCGCAACGCTGAGCCCTGGGTCAGCAGCGCGACCATCAGGGTATCGCCCAGCAACGCCTCGATGGGTGCGCCGTCCACCTTCAGATTGACGGTCGGTCGGCCCTGCTCGGCCAGCCTCACAAAACGCCCCTTCATGCATAGGCTCCCTGGGTCATGATGTTCAAATCCTGCTGGGTTTTCAGCAGCTCGGCGGTGTCGTGGTGGCAAAGGATTTCGCTGCCACCGGCGATGACTCGACGGTTCGGCGCGGTGCGATTACACAGGCTGTCGACCCGCACCGGGCACCGATTGAGAAAGGTGCACAGCTCTGGCACGTTGGCCCTGGCGCCGATTGGCGGCAGGTCGCCGCAAGTGGTGCCGCAGTTCTCCAGCCAGCCCTGACGCAGTTCCGGCACCGAATGGATCAACAGGTCGGTGTAAGGATGGAACGGGGCTTGGGCGAACGCTTGCCGAGTGCCGGCCTGAACCTTGTGGCCGCTGTACATCACCACAATGTCATCACACAGCGCGCGGACGGTGGAGATGTCGTGACTGATGAACAGGTACGAAACCCCCAGTTCCTGACGCAGGTCGCGCAGCAGTTCGAGAATCGCCGCGCCGACCACTGTGTCGAGCGCCGAGGTCACCTCATCGCACAGAATCAGGTCCGGTTTGGCCGCCAGCGCCCGGGCCAGATTGACCCGCTGTTTTTGCCCGCCGGACAGTTCATTCGGACGCCGTTCCGCCATGTCTCGCGGTAGGCGCACCAGGTCCAGCAACTCGCCGATGCGCTCGCGCAATGCGGCCCCTTTGAGACCGAAATACATCTTCAGTGGCCGGCTCAGGATGGTGCTGACACTGTGCATCGGGTTTAGCGCGGTGTCGGCATTCTGGAACACCATTTGAATGCGGCGGAACTGTTCGGCGGTGCGCTCGGACAGGCTGCCGCCCAGCGGTTGACCATCGAAGGTCAGCCCGCCCAGCGCCGGGGTCAGCAGCCCCGCCACCACCCGCGCCAGGGTCGATTTGCCCGAGCCCGACTCACCGATCACGCCGATGGCCTGGCCCCGGCGCACGGTCAGGTCGATGTCTTCCAGCACCCGAATCGACGGCATGCCGTGCATGTTCTTGTTGCCGTAACCGGCAGTCAGGCCCTGGATGGTCAGCAAGGGCGTGTCTTGCGCCACATCGCAGGGCGGACGAATCGTCGTGTCCGGCCGCGCCGCCGCCAGCAGGCTGCGGGTGTATTCGTGGGCCGGGCCTTTGAGTAATGGCGCGGTGGCACTTTGTTCGAAAATCTCACCGCCGTTGAGTACCACAATCTGATCGGCCATTTGCGCGACCACGGCAAGGTCGTGGGACACGTAAACCGCCGTCGCCCCACGTTCGCGCACCACCCGTTTGAAGGCGCGCAGCACGTCGATCTGGGTCGTCACGTCGAGGGCCGTGGTCGGTTCGTCGAGCACCACCAGCAGCGGATCGCTGATCAGAGCCATGGCCGCCATGACCCGCTGCAGTTGCCCGCCGGAGACCTGATGGGGATAGCGCTGGCCGATGCGATCGGGGTCCGGCAGCGCCAGGTCGCGAAACAACTCGACGGCCTTGGCTTCGAGCACGGCCCGGCTGCCCAGGCCATGAATCAACGCGCCCTCCACTACTTGATCGATCAGTTTCTTCGCCGGGTTGAACGCCGCCGCCGCACTCTGGGCGATATAGGACACCCGGTTGCCCCGCAGGCCTTGCAGCTCGCTTTCGCTCAACGCGAGCATGTCGTGCTCGCCGATCTGCACCACGCCAGACGCCAGGCGACAACCGCGCCGGGCGTAACCGAGCAGCGCCAGAGCGATGGTGGTCTTGCCCGAACCGGACTCGCCAATCAACGCCAGCACTTCACCTTTGGCCAGGGAGAAACTCACACCCTTGACGATTTCTACCTCGCCGCGCTCACCGCAGGCGACCACGCGCAGGTTTTCGACTCGAATCAATTCACTCATTTCAATGGCCTCTCGAACGTCGACTACGTCGCGAAGACAGGCGGTCGATAAACAGATTCACACCGATGGTCAGGGTGCCGATGGCCAGGGCCGGAATCACGATGGCCGGCGCGCCCTGGTTGAGGCCGCCAATGTTTTCGCGCACCAGTGAGCCGAGGTCGGCATCCGGTGGTTGCACGCCCAGACCGAGGAAGCTCATGCCGCTGAGCAGCAGCACGATGAAGCCGAAACGCAGCCCCAGGTCCGTCAGTACCGGGTTGAGCATGTTCGGCAGGATCTCCACGCACGCGATGTACAGCCGACGTTCGCCGCGAGTACGGGCCACTTGCACGTATTCCAGGGCTTCGATGTTCACCGCCATGCTGCGGGCGATGCGGAACGCGCCGGGGGTGAAGCTCAGCACCGCGGTGCAGATCAGCAAGGTAACCGACGAGCCGAAGGCCGAGACCATGATCAGCGCCAGCATCTTGCTCGGGATCGAGATAAAGGCGTCCATCAAGCGACTGATCACCTCGTCCAGCCACTTCGGCGACACCACCGACAGCAGCGCGCAACTGGTGCCCAGACCGCTGGCCAACACCGCCGCCACCAACGCCAGGCCGACGGTGAAACGTGCGCCGACGAGGATGCGACTGAGCATGTCGCGGCCCAGGTAATCGGTACCGAACGGGTAAACGGCGCTGATGCTGTCAAAGACATTGTCAGAGACCACTTCACCCACCGGGTGCGGCGCCAGCCAGGGGCCGAAGATCGCCACCAGCAACCAGATAACGCACATCGCAGCCCCGATCAGACCCAGCCAGGCCGGACCATGAGACACCTTGCCAACCGACAGGTCGGGGGTCGCAGGCGTCGATTTCACAATGAGATTGTTCATTGGTTTCTCAGCCTCGGATTGGACAGAATCGCGCACAGGTCGGCAATCAGCACCAACCCCAGGTACGCCGTGCAAAACAGCATGGTGCAGGCCTGGACCAGCGCCATGTCGCGGTTGGTCACCGCATCGACCATCAGGCTGGCGATGCCGGGGTAGTTGAAGATCGTCTCGACGATTACCACCCCGCCCAACAGGTAAGAAAGGCTCAGGGCGATGGCATTGGCGATCGGTCCGATGGCATTGGGCAAGGCATGGCGCAGCACAATGCGCATCGGGCTCACGCCTTTGAGCCGGGCCATTTCCACGTAGGGGCTGTCCAGTTGATCGATCACCGCTGCCCGGGTCATGCGGGCCATTTGCGCGACGATGACGCAGCACAGCGTCATCACCGGCAAGGCGTAAGTGCGCATGAATTGCCAAGGTGAGGTGATGTCGCTGGCATAGGACAGCGCCGACAACCAGCCCAGGTTCACCGCAAAAATCAGCACCGCCAGGGTCGCCACCAGAAACTCCGGCACGGCCACCATGGCCAGGGTGAAAAAGCTCAGGAAGCTGTCGATGCGCCCCCCGCGGCCCATCGCCGAGCCGATGCCCAGAATCAACGCCACCGGCACTGACACCAGCGCCGTCGCGGCCGCCAGCATCAAGGTGTTGGGCACCCGCCCGGCCATCAACTCGCTGACCGGCATGGCGTTGGAGACCGACTGGCCCATGTCGCCGCTCAGCAGGTTCATCAACCAGTGCAGGTAACGCAACACACCGGGCTGATCCAGCCCCAGTTTCAGACGCAAGGCCGCCACCTGTTCCGGCGTGGCGAACTGCCCGAGCGATTGTTGCGCCGCGTCCCCCGGCAGTACCGCCGTGATCGCAAACACGACCATGGACACGATCAACAAAGTCACGATCGCGGCGCCCAGGCGCCGGCCGATCAACCACAGTGTGTTGCTATTCATCGCCCTACCCTCATGCAATGTCCCCGTCGCTTCAACCACTGCTCATCAAGCGTCCAGCCAGACCTGCTCGGCGAACATGTAGCCCATGAAACCACCCAGCGGGTTGCTGCCGTAACCTTTGATGCGCTGGTCGACACCGTCGATGTTGCTGATGAACACCGGCACGCCGATACCACTGTGGTCATGCACCAGGGTCTGCATGTCGGCGTACATCTTGGTGCGCTTGGCGTCGTCGGTTTCACCCCGGGCGAGCATCAGCAACTGATCGAACTGATCGTTCTGCCAGCCCGATTCGTTCCACGGCGCTTTCGACTGGAAGAACTGCGAGAACATCACGTCAGCGTTCGGCCGCGGGTTGATGTTGCCGAAGCTCAGCGGGTGCTTCATCCAGTGATTGGACCAGTAGCCATCGCTCGGCAGGCGATTGACGTCGAGCTTGAGCCCGGCCTGTTTCGCCGACTGTTGCAAAAGCACCGCGATGTCCACCGAACCGGTGGCGGCCGGCGATGCGACCAGCGGCATAGTGATGCTTTCCATGCCGGCCTTCTTGAGCAGGAACTTGGCTTTTTCCGGGTCGTAGACCCGTTGCGGCAGGTCGGCGTTGTAGTAGCGCGAACCGGGGGAAATCGGATGGTCGTTACCGACCACGGCAAAGCCCCGGAACACTGCGGATTTAACCTGTTCACGGTCCAGCAGGTGCTTCATGGCCTGAGTGAATTCGGCGCTTTTGCCCGGCATCTGATCCTGGCGGATGATCAGGTCGGTGTAGTTACCCGATGGCGCATCCACGACCCGGTGTTTGGCGCTGGCCTTGATGCGCGTGGTCGAGCGCGGGTTGACCTCGTTGATCATGTGTACGTCGCCCGACAACAGCGCGTTGACCCGCGACGGTTCGTCGGCAATGGCGATGAACTCGATTTCGTCCAGGTACGGCAGGCCCGGTTTCCAGTAGCCGGTATTGCGCGCGGCAATCGAGCGCACGCCCGGTTTGAATTCCTTGACCTTGAACGGCCCGGTGCCGATGCCCTGGTTGAAATCGGTGGTGCCTTCCGGAACGATCATCAGGTGCGACACGGCGAGGATCGACGGCAGCTCGGCGTTCGGCGCGCTCAGGCGGATTTGAACTTCGTTGGGGCCGGTGGCTTTGATTTCTTCGAACTGCGCCATCAGCGGCATGACCTTGGAGCCGGTCAGCGGATCCTTGTGGCGCGACAGCGAGTACACCACGTCGGCAGCGCTCAGGGTCTTGCCGTTGTGGAAGGTCACGTCCTTGCGCAGGGTGATGGTCCACAGCGTGGCGTCGGTGTTGTCGATGCGCTCGGCCAGTTCCAGTTGCGGCACCAAGTGGGCGTCGAAACGGGTCAGGCCGTTGTAGAACATGAAGTGGCGCACGTAGTCGGTCGACAACGCGCCTTTGGCCGGGTCCAGCGTATCGGCGGTGGAACTGGACATGCCGGCGACGCGAATCCGCCCGCCCGGTTTGCCTTTGCCGGGGGTGGCGGCTTCTTCGGCAAACAGTTTACCGGCGGCGCCGAACAGGCTGCCGGCGCCCGCCGCAGCCACACCGGCCACGCCGAGCATCTGCAAGGCGTTGCGGCGCGACATGCCGCGATTTAGGCCTTCGAATACCCGTAGGCTTTCCTGGCCGGAGATCAGTTGGGAGTCGATCTTGTTGTCAGTCATATCAGTTGTACCTGTCGAAAATGAGAAGGCTCGAGTGTCCCGGTTGACCGGAACGTCCTGGAAACGCAAACGACGGTGACGCCACAACATCAACTCAATGCAAATAATCCTGGAAGCGGTAATAGGCACCTACGAACGGCAGGAACCACGGTTTGCCGAAATGGCCAGGAATCGCCGGCCATTCGAGTTCACGCCAAGGGTTGGCTTCGACGTTGCCGGCCATGACATCGGCCATGACCTGGCCCATGTGCACCGACATCTGCACGCCATGGCCGCTGTAGCCCATGGAGTGATAAACACCGCCGTGCTGACCCGCCCGAGGCAGTCGGTCTGAGGTCATGTCCACCAGCCCGCCCCAGCAGTAGTCGATCTTCACGTTGGCCAACTGCGGGAACATCTGCACCATCGCCGCGTGCAGCACCTTGCCGCTTTTGGCGTCGTTGACGCTGTCCGACATGGCGAACCGCGCACGGCCGCCAAACAGCAGGCGATTGTCCGGGGTGAGGCGGAAGTAGTTACCGATCATGCGGCTGGTGACATAGGCGCGGCGGCCCGGCAACAACTGCTCGATCAGCGACGGTGGAAGGACTTCGGTGGCGATGACAAAACTGCCCACCGGCACGATCCGCCGCCGATACCAGCCCAAACCACCGTGCTGACAGGCGCCCGTGGCCAATAACACCTGACCGGCGTGCAGCGATCCTTTGCTGGTGTTGACCTGATAACCGCCGGCCTGGGCTTTCCAGTCAGTGACCGAAGTGCCTTGATGGATCAGCGCGCCGTGACGTGCCGCTGCCTCGGCCAACCCGACACCGAAGCGCCCGACATGCATCTGCACGCCGTTGCGCTGCAGCAAGCCACCGTGGAACTGCGCGGAATTGACTTCCGCGCGGGTCTGCTCGGCGGTCAGCAATTCGACGTCGGCATCGACTTCCTTGCGAATCAGTTCGCAGGTCCGTGCCAGCCCTTCGTAGTGCATGGGCTTGGCGGCCAGTTTGAGCTTGCCGTTGCGAATCAGGTCGCAGGCGATTTGCTCCTGCTCCACCAACGACACCACGCTCTGCACCGCGCTTTCGTAGGCTTGGTAATAAGCCCGTGCCTTGTCGGCACCGAGGCTGGCGCTGAGCCCGGCGTAGTCCTGGGCAACGCCGGTGTTGCACTGGCCGCCATTGCGCCCCGACGCTTCACCGATGACCCTTCCGGCCTCCAGCACCACCACACTGGCGCCCTTCAAGGCCAACGCCCGGGCCGCCGCCAGGCCGGTGAAACCACCACCGACGATGGCCACGTCGACCTGCCCGGGCAATGCGCCGAACTGTGCACCGCTGAACGCCGGTGCGGTGTCGAGCCAGTAGGATTCACTGCCCATGTCTAACCCGCCTATGCCAAAAAAAGAATGCGTTGAAGAGCGCCGTTACCGTTCGACTCAGAGACCAACCAGTGCGGCCAGCCCGCCAATATCGGTGATCTGCTGGTAGCCGTAGAAGGCATTGGCCGGGACTTCGTGACCACGGGCGACGAAGGCCTTGTTCTTGATCTTCATGTCGTGGGCCGGCATCAGGTCATAACGGAAGCTGGAGGACACATGCAAGATGTCTTCCGGTCCGCAGTTGAGGTTGTCGAGCATGTACTCGAACGCGGCCAGACGCGGCTTGTAGGCCTGGGCCTGTTCGGCGGTAAAAACCTTGTGGAACGGTGCGCCGAGTTTGTCGACGTTGGACATGATCTGGCTGTCGCTGGCGTTGGAGAAAATCACCAGCGGGATCTTGTCGGCGATTTTCGACAGGCCGGCCGGCACATCGGGGTGCGGGCCCCAGGTCGGTACGGCGTCGTAATACAGTTGACCTTCGTCACGGTACTCGATGCCCCAGCGCTTGCAGGTCCGCGCCAGTGCGGTCTTGAGGATTTCGTCATATGGCATCCAGTCACCCATGACCTGGTCCAGGCGGTAGGCCGAGAAGTCCTTGACGAACTGATCCATCTGCTCGGGCTTCACGCGATCGGCGAACAGCTCGCGAGTCATCGTGCCCATGTGGAAGTTGGTCAGCGTACCGTAGCAGTCGAACGTAATGAATTTGGGGCGAAGAAAGCTCATTGAGTGCGGTCCTGAAGTTCGTTGAGGTCATGGCGTGACAAGCATTCGCTCCGTTACCGAAGCTGTGATGCAACGCTGCAGCACACCGTCATTACAACACTGTGAAATCAGCAGATGGCGTTAAAAGCGACCTTCGCTCGATACAAACCACCGTTTTGGCGCCTGCCCTCAGCAGACTTTGCGGCGCGCACAAGCCTTGGGCAAACCCCGTATTTGTGCGCTCTTATGGGCCTTTATAGCCCTGCAAGGCCCGATCACGCACCGATCTACCGCAGAACCTGCGCCGGGCTGAACGAAAACGGGCGCTTCCTTGCGGAAGCGCCCGTTTGGGTGCTGATTCAAACGTGGCGAATATCTGGAGGTTGCTGAGAACCTGTGGGAGCGGGCTTGCTCCGGGCGGCGATCCGACGAAGGCGGTGTGTCAGGCAGCATTGATGTCGACTGACACTCCCTCTTCGTCGGATCGCCGCCCGGAGCAAGCCCGCTCCCACAGGGGGATTTGTGTTATTGCACGATATCGATCAGCACACTCTTGAAGCGTAAATTGGCTTCGAACGCTTCGCGCCCCAGGTCCTTGCCGATGCCGGAGCGTTTGTAGCCGCCGGTCGGCAGGATGTAGTCGTTACTGCGCCCGTAACGGTTCACCCACACCGTCCCCGCCTCCAGCCGCCGGACCAGGCGCAGGGCGCGATTGATATCGGCGGTGTGTACACCCGCCGCCAAGCCGTAGGTGGCGTGCGCGGCCAGGCTCAGCGCCTGTTCTTCATCATCGAATGCCTGCACCGTCAGCACCGGGCCGAAGATTTCTTCGCAGACGGCCGGGCTGTCATTGTCCAGCCCCGTCAGCAACGTCGGTTGGTAATAAGCGCCGCCCAGACCTTCAAACACTCCGCCGCCGGTCAGCACTTCAGCACCAGCCTGACGCGAGCGTTGGACGATACCGTCGATGCGACTGGCTTGCAGTCGGGAAATGATCGGCGACAACGTGCTCTCGGATGACCAGGTCGGCCCCGGGTGTAGTTCCTCGAAATACGCCTGCAAATGCGCAACAAAGGGTTCCAGGATCGAGCGCTGGATCAACAACCGCGAACCGGACACGCACACCTGCCCGGCGTTACCAGTGATGGCCAGTGCCACAGTGCGCGCGGTTTTGGCGATGTCCGGTACATCAGCGAACACCAGTTGTGGGCTCTTGCCGCCGAGTTCCAGGGTCACCGGTTTCGGCCCCACCAGCGCACAGGTCGACATGATGCTCGACCCGGTCGCCGTGGACCCGGTGAACGTCACTTTGGCCACTCGCGGATGGCGGCACAAGGCATCGCCCGTGATGCGGCCATCGCCCTGGATAACGTTGAAAATCCCCGCCGGAATGCCCGCCTGCAGTGCCAGTTCGGCAAAGCGCAGGCTGGAGAATGGCGTCAGCTCCGAAGGTTTGAGCACCACGGCATTACCGGCTGCCAACGCCGGGGCCACCTTCCAGGAGGCCATGCTCAAGGGGAAATTCCACGGTGCGATGGCGGCAATGACGCCGTAGGGCTCGGCGATCTGCATACCCAGTCTATCGGTCTGGGTCGCTGCCACGTGACCGCCATGCTTGTCCGCCAGTTCGGCGAAGAAGCGAATGCCTTCGGCGACATAAGGAATGTCCCAGGCGATCACATCTTTATGAGGACGCGTCGAGCCCACGGCTTCCAGCGGTGCCAGAATGGCGGCGTCCGCCTCGATCAGATCGGCCCAGCGGCGCATCACCCGCGCTCGCTCCCGGGGTGGACGGCTGGCCCAGTCACTGCGGTTGAACGCCTGCCAGGCATCAGTGACCGCCTCATCCACCAGGTCGGCATCGGCGATTGGCAACTGAGCATAGACCTGGCCGTCAGAGGGGCGCACCACCTCCAGCCCGGGTTGCGCATCGCGGTACTTTCCAGCAATGAAGTGAGCGCTGCGCACAGCGATAAGGCGGGGATCGAAGCTATCCATGGAGCACTCCAAATAAGGGACGACGCGTCGTGAACTCAGGTCTCCATCGTAGAAAAAAAGCCCTGGCATTTGCTGCCGACCTTGCGGTGCATTTAAGTAGTAAGTGTGGTCTGCCGGCCTCGGGCTTGCGGAATCTGCCGAATGCTCCAGCCCCCCTTGTCAGGCCTTCGCACAGATGGGATACAGGCACCATCGCGCTGGAAATCCGGCCGCTCGCGCTAACTGTCCAACGGAGACTCGCCATGTCCGCCTTGCAACAACCTGCTTATGTCTATCGGCCAATGACGGCCGCCGACCTGCCCTCGGCCCACGCCTTGTCCGTGCAGTTGAAGTGGCCCCATCGCCTGGACGACTGGGCGATGCTGCAACGGGTCAGCGACGGCTTTGTGGTGCTGGATGGCGAGCGTGTGATCGGCACGGCATTCGCCTGCCCCCAGGGTGGCTTCACCACCATTGGCCTGGTGATTGTCAGTGATGACTATCAAGGCAAAGGCATCGGCCGCAAGCTCATGGAACAGGCACTGGATGCCTGCCAGTCACGCACCCCGATGCTCAACGCCACACTGGCCGGCGCACCGCTTTACGCCAGCCAGGGCTTTGTCGAATTCGGCCGGATTCAGCAGCATCAGGGCAACGTCAATGCACCTGCACCCGCCGCACTGGCCGACGGCGAACATTGCCGTGCACTGAACGCGGCGGATCAGGCTCGCGTGCTGGCTTTGGCCAACGCCGGCAGCGGGCTGGATCGCGAAGCAGTGCTCGCGGATCTGTTTGAAGTGGTCGAGCATTCGGTGGGGATCGAGCGCGACGGCCAGTTACGCGCCTTCGCCTTGCTGCGCCCCTTCGGCCGTGGTCGTTGCATCGGCCCGGTCGTCGCCGAAAACCTCGAACAGGCTAAACACCTGATCGCCGTGTTGCTGGCGCACGTACCGGACGCCTTCGTACGCATCGACATTCCGGCAGACAGCGGCCTGGCCGAATGGCTGCAGTCGGCGGGTTTGAAGCAGGTCGATACCGTGGCGCAAATGACCAAGGGCACGCCACCGCAAACAGCCAATGGCGTCCAACAGTTCGCACTGGCGACTCAAGCCATTGGCTGACCGCTATCCCCCACAGTCCTTTTTTTTAGGAGCGTCACCCGTATGTCTGAACCTACCGTTCTGCTGTTGGCTCGCGCCGACGGCAGCCGCGTCACCACGTCTTTTACAGCAGCGTCTTTGGGTGCTTTCGATCCGTTCAAGGACGGTCGCCAGCTGGCCTATAACGGCCCGGATGGCGTATCAGCGGGCATCGTGCACATCAGCGGAACGCTCGATAGCAATGACTTTCCGCACACCGAAGTGATCGTGGTCCACGCCGGCCACGTCGTGCTGCAATCCGAAACGCAGACGCTGGAATTGGGTGTCGGGGCCAGCGCCGTGATAGGTCGCGGGACATCGCTGCGACTTCAGGCTCATGCTGATGCGTGCTGGGCCTTTTGTGCAGTCACAAGCCCCGCCGCAAACCCGACACCCGGCCTGACCGCGCTCGACCCGCTGGACATGCTCTCGCCTTCGGTCGCACCGGAACCGCAGATTTTGATAGGGCCGACGCCGCAGTGCCGGTCACACAATGCCTTCGAAGACGACGCCACCCACCTGCGCGTCGGCGTTTGGGATTCGACACCGTATGAGCGTCACGGCCGGCCCCACAAACTCCATGAGCTGATGAACCTGATCGAAGGCAGTGTCACCTTGCTGGCGCCTGATGGAACGAGCGTGGAGGTCAACACCGGCGACAGTGTGTTTGTGCCGCTCGGTGCACCGTGCGCGTGGAAAAGTACGCGGTATGTGCGCAAGTTCTATGCGGTGAAGTAGTGCAAGGCATACCCGTGCCCATTTTTCCTATCCTTTTACGCACACCACCTGACGCAAGGTGTGCAGCACCTCCACCAGCTCGCGCTGGGCGTGCATGACCTGGTCGATGTCCTTGTAGGCCATCGGAATTTCATCGATGACGGCAGCATCCTTGCGGCACTCCACGTGGGCGGTGGCTCGGATCTGATCTTCGACGGTAAACAGGCTTTTCGCCTTGGTACGACTCATGGTGCGGCCGGCGCCGTGGCTGCAGGAGCAGAATGAATCCTCGTTACCCAGCCCACGGACGATGAAGCTTTTGGCGCCCATCGAGCCCGGGATAATCCCCAACTCGCCCTTCTTGGCCGACACCGCGCCTTTGCGGGTGACCAGAATATCCTGACCAAAATGCCGCTCTTTTTGCACGTAGTTGTGGTGGCAGTTCACCGCTTCCAGCGCAACCTCGAAGGGCTTGCTGATCACTTTTCGTGTCGCCTGAATCACCGCTTGCATCATCAATGCACGGTTCTGCCTGGCAAAGTCCTGAGCCCAGCCGACCGCTTCAACGTAGTCAGCGAAGTGCCGGCTGCCCTCTTTAAAGTAAGCCAGGTCACGGTCCGGCAGATTGGCGAGGTGCTGACGCATATCCGCCTGGGCCATTTGAATGAACAGGTTGCCGATAGCGTTGCCGACGCCACGGGAACCGCTGTGCAGCATGAACCACACCCGGTTGGTTTCATCCAGGCACACCTCGATGAAGTGGTTCCCGCTGCCCAGCGTGCCCAAGTGCCCACGGTTATTGGTGTTGGCGAGTTTCGGGTACTTGTCGGTGATCGCCTTGAACCGTGGGTCCAGTGCCGCCCAAGCCCGGTCCGCCTGATGCGGAACGCTGTCCCAGGCGCCCTTGTCCCGACCGCCGCGCCCACTGGTGCGACCATGGGGCACCGCTTTCTCGATCGCGCAACGCAAGCCATGCAGGTTGTCTGGCAAATCACTGGCAGTCAGCGACGTGCACGCGGCGATCATGCCGCAACCAATATCCACTCCGACGGCGGCCGGAATGATCGCGCCGACCGTGGGAATCACGCTGCCGATGGTCGAGCCCTTGCCCAGGTGTACATCGGGCATCACGGCCAGATGCTTGAAGATGAACGGCATCTTGGCGGTGTTCATCAATTGCTGTCTGGCTTCGTTTTCTACCGGAACGCCTTCGGTCCACAGCTTGATCGGTTTGCCGTTGGCGACTTCCAGCAGTTGGTAGGTATGTGCTTGCATGACTTCGATTCTTTTCGATTGGCCGATTGTTCGGCGTTGTTCTGGCGCCTGAGGTGAAAAAGGTATAGCAGCCGACGCGCCAGCTTTGATTTTCCTACTTCGCGGAAAAAAGGGGACAAATTTATTTACTCACTGATAACAGAAACGCCGCTCAGTGAGCGGCGTTTTTTGTGGGTTCTGCAGGAGTAACGAATAGGCACTCTTTCAGAGCTTGGCGATCGAGACTTCGGTGGATTTGACGAAGGCAATCACCTCGCTCCCCACTTTCAATTCAAGATCGCGCACTGAACGGGTGGTAATCACCGAGGTGACGATGCCGGAGGCGGTTTGCACATCGATTTCGGAGACCACTTCGCCTGTCACAATTTCCTTGATGACACCCTTGAACTGGTTGCGGACGTTGATCGCTTTGATGGTCATGATGAGGCTTCCTGTCTGATGTCGAATACATCCGCACGGATGTGCAGGCCTTCAAAATGAACCTCCCGAATCAATATTAAAAGGAATATATATTGATTTGTTTATTCCTCAATAGAATATACAAGCCGATATCCGCTCCCTGAAAATCATCTACCACAACGCCATGGTATAGCTGACGATCAGGCGATTCTCATCCAGGTCATTACCGAAGTTCGAGCGCACTGACGCGTTGCGCCATTTGAGGCCGAGCCCTTTCAACGAACCGTCCTGAACCACGTAAGCGATATCGGTGTTGCGCTCCCATTCCTTGCCTTCACCCGGCGCAGTGCGTTGCACATTGTCGCCAGAGATGTAGCGCGTCATGAAGGTCAATCCCGGCACACCGAGTGCGGCAAAGTTGTAGTCGTAACGCGCCTGCCAGGAATGTTCGTCGATGTTGGCAAAGTCACCGATCTGCACGAAGTTGACCAGGTACGGATCGCTGCGCCCGATATACGGAAACGGATCGTCGCCGCTCATGCTCTCATAGCCAAAGCCCAACGCATGGCCACCCAGGCTATAGGTGAACATCGCACCGAAGGCCTGGTTATCGATATCTCGAAAGTTGCCGTCTTCGGTGCTGCGCGCATAGCGTACGTCGCTCTTGAGCGACTGGCCGGCGCCCAGGTCCAGCAAGTGCACAAGCCCGAGGTAATTTTGCTGGTAGATGTTTTCCAGCTGGCCGTAGCGGTACTGCGCGGTCAGGTTCGGCAGGAACTGATAGTCCGCCCCGGCAAACTGAAACTTATCGCTTAGCCCGCCGATGCGATTGGTGGTCATGTCTTGATAGTCGGTGGAGTCGACGAAGTTGATCTGTGTGAGTTGACCGGCCGTGAGCTTCAAACGATCGATTTCCTGCACATTCACCAGTCCACCCTTGAACGTGCCCGGCAGCAGGCGGGTATCGTTGGAATTCACCACCGGGTCTTTGATTTGCAACGTCCCGAACTTCAGGGTGCTGTTGGACACTGGACATCGTTTTCCAGACGGACCTGATCCGCCACGAAAGCGTGCGCAACCTCGAACTGGCGCACTATCCCATGCACTGGATCGCCGCCAGCAACTCGATCTACGCCCGGCCTTATGCCTCGCTCGCCGAGATGGCCGGCGAGCGCATCATCACCTTCGTCAAACACTCACGACCGCATCAGGATGTGCTCAACCTGCTGCACGCCCATGGCATCGGCGCACCGCGCGTCAGTTGCGTCAACTCGGTGTCGGCCATGACCCGGCTGATTCGTGACGGCTTCGGTATCGGTGCGTTGCCGGCGGCACTGGTGGCCAAACCCCCGGCCAGCGGCGAGTTGATCCAGCTGGATCCCGGCAGCCGCTTGCCGCAACTGGATGTCGTGGCCTCGTGGCGTACCGGGGTCGGGCTGGAGCTGATCGAGAATATTGTCGAGATGAGCCGCCAGGTGGTCTGCCAATACGCTGCGGATGTGGGTCCGTTACTCATGGTGGCGGCGCCGGGCCTCGACAGCCGACTGCCCCCTGAATAACTTTTAGTTGTTTGGGGGCAACAAGATTCCTTGTTGGACGGCATTACCGTGGTTTTCTAAAAAGGGTCAAAGAACCTGCCGAGATGCCATGATGAATCAACCCGCCCCGTCCTTCGAACAACTGCAGCGCAGCACCCCTCTCGCCCTGCGCCAAAGCATCGCCGCCGGGCACTATCAGGGTCACACCAGCGGCCTGGCCCAAGGCCGGGTGCAAGCCAATATCGTGATGTTGCCCAGTGATTGGGCCAATGAATTCCTCAGGTATTGCACCCTCAATCGTAAGGCCTGCCCGTTGCTCGACATTACCGAGCCAGGCGATCCGTACTTTCGCAATCTCGGGACAGCCATTGATATTCGCCACGACGTACCCCGCTACAGGGTCTATCGCCATGGCGAACTGAGCGATGAACCGCTGGATATCGAGCACCTTTGGCAGGATGACCTGGTGGCCTTCGCCATTGGCTGCTCGTTCTCCTTCGAACAACCGCTGCTGGACCATGTACCAGACCAACATCGACACGCGCCCCACCGCTCGCCTCGGTGGCAAGCTGGTGGTGAGCATGCGGCCGATGAAAGCTGCTGCCGCCATCCAGGCCATTCAAATCACCGCACGCATGCCCAACGTCCACGGCGCTCCCGTGCACATCGGCGATCCGTCGCTGATCGGCATCCACGCGCTCAACACCCCGGACTACGGCGATGCCGTTCCCATTGAAGCTGACGAAATACCGGTGTTCTGGGCGTGCGGCGTGACGCCTCAATCGGTGGTGCAGGCCTCACGCCCGCCACTGTGCATCACCCATGCGCCCGGTTGCATGCTGGTGACGGATTTGTACAACAGTGCTTTGTAAAGGCGTGGGTGTGCTTGAGTTCAGGGGGGGTGCCGGAACAAAAAAGAGGCCGAAGCCGTAATGCCAATCAGTTAAGGAACGAAACAATCCATAGCAGCTGGCGAAGCCTGCGTTCGACTGCGAAGCAGTCGTGAAATCAGACGATACGGTGTTTCAGGAAGACCGCAAACTCGGGTTTTACGACGGCTGCGCAGCCGAACGCAGGCTTCGCCAGCTGCTACGGATCGCGTTTTGGCTGTCGTTTTTTTTACCTGGTGTATATGCAAAGTCGAAGCCTTGTAAAACCACTCAATGTAGTCAACGATGCAATCGGCCTTCGTCCCTTGTTTTGTGCCATGGACCCTGCCCCATTTCCTGAATGGTCAGGACTAAAGTTCGCGCACATTACCCACAAAAGACCTGATGACAGCAGAACCGACTATCCTTTCGGACAGTGAACGCTGCACTCTTGGCAAAAAGGGACGCCATGCCAGACCATGATCGCGCCATCGGCTCCAGACCCGGCATCACATGCGGTGATCGAACCTGTCTGATCAGGTCCGGGCTACCCTGGATGGCTTCAATTACGGCTTTCTGTCTTTTCACGGCAACTCCCGGATTCGGCCAGAACCTGCCAACCGCCGCGGGTGTCGAAAACGCCACGGTTACGGTGATTCAAGCGCAGGAAATCGTTTCCAGGGCCACCCTCGAAGCCGTTCGCTGGAGCGGCCCTGAATCCGGCCCGCAAGCCCTGCGGGGCAAGAGCATCGCCTTTGTCGCAGAAGATTTGCGTAACGGAGGAATTGTCGGTGTCGCGCAGGGCGCTCGCGAGGCAGCCAAGGCGATGGGCTGGACGCTGAAGATATTCGATGGCGCGGGATCATCGGCCGGGCGCGCCAAGGCCTTTTCCGATGCCCTGGCAGCGAAACCCGACGGCCTCATTCTGTGCGGCTCCGATGCCCTTGAGAACAATACGGCGCTGACCCTCTTCGCCAACAGGGATGTGCCAGTGGTTGGCTGGCACGCCGGGGCACGACCCGGGCCGATTGACGGCACGCCGGTGGCCATGAACGTCACGACCGACCCGCTCGAAGTGGCTCGCCTCACGGCCATGGCGGCAGTGGCACAGTCAAACGGACAGGCCGGCGTGGTCATCCTCACCGACTCCAAGTACAGCATCGCCATGGCGAAAGCCAAGGCCATGGAAAACGTCATTCGGGCCTGTCGGGAATGTACGTTGCTGGAAGTGCGCGATGTCGCGATCTCCGAAAGTGGCGAGAAGATGCCGGCGATCACCAAGGAGCTGCTTCAGCGCTATGGCAAGCGCTGGACCCACACGCTGGCCATCAACGATATCTATTTCGACTACTCGATCGCCTCATTGACCAACGCCGCAATACCCAGCGACGGCATCAGTCTGTTGTCTGCCGGTGATGGCAGCGCTTCGGCTTTCTTGCGCATACAGGCAAAAACCTACCAGACCGTCACCGTGGCCGAGCCGCTCAACCTGCATGGCTGGCAAGTGATGGATGAATTGAACCGGCTGTTTGCAGGTCAGCCGGTGAGCGGCTTCGTCGCGCCGATTCACCTGGTCAATGCCGACAATATCGCCTTCGACGGCGGGAAGAAATTCCAGTACGACCCTGACAATGGCTATCGAGACATCTATCGCCACCAATGGAATCCCTGAGATTGGACGTTATTTCCCGGCTCGGACGCCAGCTATTGCCGCAATCGCTACGCGCACAGTTCACACTGGCGTTTCTGACGCTGGCGCTACTGATTCTGGCGAGTGGTGCAACTGCGGTCTACGCCTTGCGCACGTCAAACAGCGCAACCCGCCAGCTGACGGATGAACGACTGGTCCGCATGCAAGATGGGCAAGACATGCTGCAGCGTACGTTGCTGATCGAACGCCAGACCGATCAGCTTCTGACAACCCGCTCCCCCGACACCCTGCGTTCAAGCTATGCGGCGACCGTCGAACAGCTTGAAGCCCTTGATCAACTGGTGCAGCAGCTGACTGCCGCGAACAGTGGCGTGGCGATACTCGACATGCATCAGTCGAGTCAGATGTTCCGCAATACCGCCAACATCGTTGCGCAACTGCGAGAAAGCCTGCTGCAAACCGAGGTCACCTTCGAGCAAACCATGGAGGATCACACCACCCGGTTAACCGCGCCTCAGACCCGGGCCAGCCTGGAACTGGCGATGTTACTTTTCGATCTGCCGCAGGCTGTTGATAGTGATGCCGTGCAACGGCTGCAGATCCGCTATGAGCGCCTGTCACGCACCGCAGGCAAGTTACCCGACGCTGATGTGGAGACGCCCGATCTCTTCTCCCTGCGCCTGAGGCTCATCAATCAGCACAGCGTCATACGGCGCTTCAATGAGGAACTGAAGAATGAGGCCGGGGTTCTGGTCGCGGTGGCCCGTGCGCAATCCAGTGCTTACACCGAAGACTATCGCGAAGCCCTGCAGCGCCTGGTCGAGGCCTCAAATCGTAGCCAGCAATGGGTGCTGATCATGTTGGGGGTCAGCCTGGTGTTCGCCTGGTTCGTGACCCGGGTTTTCATGGGCCGTCATGTGCTCGTGCGTCTGAATGAAATAAGCCGGCAATTGCGTCAGGAACACACTGACAATACGCATTTGATGATGGCGGAACATGGGAAGGACGAGATCGGCAACATGGCTCGCGCGGTGAATCAATTCCTCGAAGACCGACTTCAGCTGGAAAAAAGAACGGTCCAATTGAGTATCGCCACAGAGCGGCTCGCCCTGCAAAACAGCCGATTAGAGCAAGAAGCCGTCATTCGTGCCGGACAACGTCATGTCCTGGAACTGATCGCCAGGAGCACCGAGCTTGCAGAAGTCCTCGACAGCCTGGCTCACCTGGTGGAGTCCCAACTGAAGGGGATGATGGTGTCCATCCTGGTGCTGGATGAGGATGGCAAGCACCTGCTGCACGGGGCTGCCCCCAGTTTGCCGAAAGCCTATAACCAGCTCATTGACGGGATTGCAATCGGTCCGAACGTCGGTTCATGTGGCACCGCGGTGTATCGACGAGAACCGGTCATCGTCACGGATATCGAGCTGGATCCGCTGTGGGAGGAGTACCGTTCAGCCGCTGCGCCCTATGGATTTCGCGCCTGCTGGTCGACGCCGATTCTGTCCCATGAGCGAAAGGTATTGGGTACGTTTGCCTTGTATTCCAACACCGTACGCAGCCCCAGCTCGACCGAGACGCGACTGATCGACATGGCGACACCGCTTGCCGGCATTGCGATAGAACGCCAACTGACCGAAAAGCGCATTCGCTATATGGGCGACCATGACGCACTGACCGGGCTACCGAATCGCACACTGCTCGAAGACCGTCTCAAGCAGGCAATACTTTATGCTCAGCGCTACAGCCGCCTGGTGACGGTGGTATTTCTCGATCTGGACAAATTCAAACTGGTGAATGACAGCCTTGGGCACAGCGCTGGAGACGAACTGCTGAAAACCGTCGCCCAGCGCATGCTGGAGTGTGTACGCCGCACCGACACCGTCGTGCGACTGGGTGGCGACGAGTTTGTGATCATCCTGTTCGACCAGCCCTCAGACCTCGACGGCGTTACTCCAGCCCTGCACAAAATCCAGGAAGCCATCCTGCGGCCGATTCAGCTCAGCGGACATACACTCCACGTCACCTGCAGCATGGGGTTGGCCACCTACCCTGCCGACGGCAGCGATACCGACACGTTGCTCAGCAACGCGGACGCCGCCATGTACCGGGCCAAGGAGCTGGGTCGCAACAGTTATCAGTTCTATACGAGCGAGATGAATAACAAGGTTCAGGGCAAGCTCGCCATGCAAGACGGGCTTCGAAACGCACTCAACCATGACGAGTTCCTGCTGCTGTACCAGCCACAGGTGGATTTGCAGTCAGGTCAGATTATCGGCGTAGAGGCACTGATCCGCTGGCGGCACCCCGAACTCGGCATCGTGTCTCCAATCAAATTCATTCCGCAGGCCGAAGAGACCGGGTTGATCGTGCCCATCGGCGACTGGGTGGTCCATACCGCGTGCAGACAGAACAAGGCCTGGCAGGACGCAGGCTGGCCCCCGATCACCATGTCGGTGAATATTTCAGCACGCCAGTTCATCGAAAGGGACCTGATCGATCGGGTGAGGCATGCCTTGCAAGAAACTGGACTGGACCCGATGTACCTTGAGCTGGAGCTGACCGAAAGTCTGATCATGCAAGACCTTCAGCAAGCCATCAGCAAAATGAAGGAACTGCAATCTATGGGGATCAGTCTCTCGATCGACGACTTCGGCACCGGCTACTCCAGCCTCGCAGCATTGAAAAGCTTCCCGATCGCGAGACTCAAGATCGACCAGTCTTTCGTGCGCGATCTGCCCGACAACGAGAACGACAAAGCCATCGCCACCGCAGTGATTTCGTTGGGGCACAAACTGAACCTCAAGGTCATTGCCGAAGGTGTCGAAACCGAAGTGCAGCAAACCTTTTTGCGTGAAAACGGCTGCGATGAAATTCAGGGCCACTTTTTCAGCAAAGCGGTCAGCGCAGAGGAAATCAGTGTGTTACTGCGTACGCCCCGGTTGCCTCAACCGAGCCGCATTGCGAGCCCTGACTCGGTAAGGCGAAAACGCGATGTAAAACGCCCACGCAGTCCAATGCCCGGGCATTAATACTGCGCAGGGCCCATACCCAATCTTTCAACAGTAAAGTCGCGACGTTACCGATCGGCGACAGCCCGCATAGCTGCCGTTAGTGACGGGCAGCTATCGGCCACTAGGGACTGTGTCTACCATTCACGACTGGCAGCAATCGGCTGTGTCAGATACACAGTTAGCCTGATCGAGAGCTACGCTAATGCCTAGTGAGGCCCCGTCCATCCAAATCAGCAGTGGCGCACGAACATGGTTTTCTCTTTACTGATGGCGTTGGTATTAGCGTTCCTGATTGGCTGGGTTTCGCAGCGTATGGGTATGTGTCTTGTCAAAGCGAGCGAACAATTGCTGGCGGGGCGCCCGACGTTGTTTGTGGCACTGACATCGTGTGGATTGTTCGGGTTGATGCTGGCCCCGCTCTATCGTTTCTCCGAGGTCAGCCTGCCGCTGTACTCGCCTGGTATTTCCTATCCTTCACTGGTTTCGGGAGGCTTGTTGTTCGGGGTGGCATCGGTGCTGAACAACGGTTGCAGCGTAGGCACGCTAACCAAGTTTGCCTGTGGCAATTTCAATAAACTGTTCACGATGATCGGTTGGGTCCTGGGGATCGTGCTCTGGTATTACATGCGCATGATGCCCGAACAGAAGACCATTCTGATGCCGGAAATTTCCAGCCGCCATTACTGGCTGTTGATCGGTGTAGTGGCGCTGGTGCTGATATTTTTGGTCGGCATACATGGTAATAAACACCTGGTGCTCTCCAGTATGCTGCTGGGTGCGTTGACGAGTGCGCTCTATACGTTCGAGCCGTTATGGACACCTAGTGTGTTCTTTTACAATGTTTCGCAGATGTTCTGGCAAGCCGACATGGCAATCAGCGCCCGGCGTATTGCGGTGTTTGTTATGTTGCTGGCAGGCATGCTGAGTTTTACCCTGTACAGGAAAACGTTCCGTTTCGAGGCCTTTACCCCATCAAAGGCTGGCGTTCATTTGTTGGCGGGTATTTTGATGGGGATTGGGGCTTCGATGATGCTCGGCGGTAACGACTCGCAAATACTGTTGGTGTTCCCAACACTGGGCGTTGCTTCAAGCATTCCACTGGTGTCGATTGCCACAGGCATTCTGGTGTCATTGTGGTGCAAAAAACGCAGTACGAGTTGAACACCCTCAAGATGGTTCCAGAGGTGTGCCGTATTTTTTGTGTAACAGCCAATCCAACTGAAGTGATTCTCGCTGAGACGGAACAAGGGCGAGCGATCCTGGGCGTAGTGGATGGCTTCTGTGCCAATGACGTTGAAGGCGATGAAGACATCCTGTGGCGCAAGAACTTGTTGCGGCAGATTGGCTACAAGCTGTGAATTGCAGAGCGAGCATTTCGTGGGAAAGGGACTGGTTTGACTTCGTCTGGCTGAACATCTGCAAAGTGTCGATTGGAACTGGTCGCTGACAGCCGCTTTCGACTCAATATAGACGGTGACGACAGACAGAAAACGGCCACTAGCCGACACTGATACAGCGATCAAGCAATAACGTTACACACCTTCCGGCACTGATACTTTTTCAACTAGCTGCATCCAGTTCGTCCTCCAGTGGGTAGTACAGGTAGTAGCCATAGCTGCTGAACTGATCACCTTTCTGGAGAGCTTTGCATGAACGCTAAACGAGTCCTGGGCATTGTCAGTACTACGCTTGCTGCGACCTGCTTGTTGGTCACAGTCCCAGCTGCCTATGCCCAAACAGATCTGCCCGACAGCATCAAGGTCCCTGACGGTCACAAGGTCGCGCTGGAGACCGTGGGCGTGGGCGTGGGCGTGGGCGAAATCATGTATGAGTGTCGCGACAAAGCGAACGCCGCTGGCCAGACTGAATGGTTTTTTGTCGGGCCTAAAGCGGTATTGAATGATCGCAGCAGCAAACAGGTCGGCTACTTCGGGTCGCCTGCCACCTGGCAAGCCAAAGACGGCTCTAAAATCACCGGGGCGCAACTGGCGGTTGCACCCTCAGGTACTGGTGACCTCCCTTATCAGTTGGTCAAGGCCAACTACGCCTCTAACACCTCATTATCGGGCAAAGCGCCCTACGCACATGCGCAAAAACCTACCTGCCCCCACCACCCAAGCCAGCGCAACGATCCGAAGAGACATGTTTTGTCTTCAGTGAAAAGGAACTGGTCCTGCTGAGCACTCATCAAATGGCCGCCCGCAGAAATAGTTGTACAAAAAAATTTACTTGTACAGCATGCACCCTATTCTTTAAAAAGCTGTACAAGATGCTTCGAGCCGTACAAGAAAAAAAGGGGGTGATTTCCATGGTCGACACCACAGACACCGGCAAAATCGGGATCAGCACCTCATCCAAGCGAGGTGACCCATTTGGCATAGCGAATTGCCCAGGGCAGACTCTCAACGTCGCCAGAAGACACCAGCGGACGCTGAATTCGACCAAGAATCTGCCGGCAGTGGAGACGCAACGTGTCTGACTTCCTGCGATGTTTCGCCAACGACTTCGCGGCGCTGGACGCCAGCAATTTGCACAAACTTAAGGAGCTGTACAGTCACGATGTGCGCTTCAGTGATCCGCTACATGAGATCCAAGGCCTAACAGCGCTGCAAGATTATTTTACAGAGCTATACGCCAACGTCAGCGAGCTAGGTTTCACGTTTGACGGCTACGACCAGGTGCAAGACGGCATCGGTTACCTACGCTGGACCATGCATTATCACCATCCTCGCCTGCGCCGTGGCCAACTGATAGAGGTTGTTGGTCGACGTCACCGTTGTCAGCCCGGGCTTCGTCGATACGCCGCTCACGCAACAGAACGACTTCCCAATGCCTATGCGTTGGCCGGTCAACAAGGCTGCTGTCTATATCACCACTCGGCTGGAAAGACGACCGCTAGAAATCGCATTTCCCGGGCCATTTATCGCCGCCCTACGCGTATTAGCGATATTGCCTCAACGCCTGCAACTGACGCTGGGCAAACTCATGGCGCGTCCCGCCACAGAAGAGTCTTCATGAAAATAGCCATCATCGGTAGCGGTATTTTCCGGTCTGACCTGCGCCTACCTGCTCAACCGTCAGCACGATGTCATGGTGTTCGAGGCGAGTGACTGGATCGGCGGCCACACCCATACTGTTGACGTTGAAGTAAAGGGCGAACGCTATGCCATCGATACTGGTTTCATCGTCTTCAACGACTGGACCTATCCCAACTTCATCCGTCTGCTGGATCAACTCGGCGTGGCCTCGCAGCCCACCGAGATGAGTTTCTCAGTTCAGGATCCGCGCAGCGGCACCGAATACAACGGCAACAACCTCAACAGCCTGTTTGCCCAGCGGCGCAACCTACTCTCACCCAGCTTCTGGGGCATGCTACGCGACATCTTGCGCTTCAACCGCGAAGCCTTGCGTGACCTGCGCGAACACCGCATAACCGCCGACACCACCCTCGGAGCCTACCTGCGGCAAAACGGCTACGGTCTGCGTTTTATCGAACATTACATAGTCCCTATGGGGTCGGCGATCTGGTCGATGTCACTGGGCAATATGCAAGGTTTTCCGCTTCAGTTCTTCGTGCGCTTCTGTAAAAATCACGGGCTCCTGTCGGCTACCCATCGGCCGCAGTGGCGTGTGGTCAGCGGCGGCTCGCGCAGTTATGTAGCGCCGCTGAGCGCCGGCTTTGTCGAGCGTGTCCGCCTCAACTGTCCGGTGTATCGTGTGGTACGTGACATGGCAGGAGTGAACCTGCACAGCTCCGCCGGCAACGAGCGCTTTGACACCGTGGTGTTCGCCTGTCACAGCGACCAGGCATTACGCCTGCTGGCGGCTCCCAACCAAGCCGAGCGGGGAGATACTCGGCGCACTGCGTTACGCCGAGAACGACGTGGTGCTGCACACCGACACCCGTCTGCTGCCGAACCGCCGCCTAGCCTGGGCAAGCTGGAATTAACGCCTCGGCGGCTCAGCCCAGCAACCGGCCGCTGTCACCTACAACATGAATATCCTGCAAGGGTTCCAGAGCGACACCACCTTCTGCGTTAGCCTAAACCAGACCGCGGCCATTGACCCGAGCAAAATCCTCGACCACTTCCGCTACGCCCATCCGCAATACAGCCAAGCTGGATTGGTCGCCCAGGCACGCTGGCAAGAACTACAGGGTGCTCAACACAGCTACTACTGCGGCGCCTACTGGGCTAACGGCTTCCATGAGGACGGAGTGGTGAGCGCCTTGCGCGTGACGGCTGCTTTCGGAGAACAACTGTGAACAGCGCGCTGTATCGCGGCTGGGTCAGCCACCGTCGGCTGCTGCCGCGCGCCCATGGGTTTCGTTACCGTATGGGTATGCTCTACCTGGATCTTGCGGAACAACCGAAGGTGCTGGGCTTATCGTGGCTGGCCGGACATTCGCGCTGGGCCGCCTTCGCCTTCCGCGAAACCGACTACCTGCCGCACGCCACGCGTCAGGGTATGACGCTGAGCGATGCCGTACGCCAGCGCGTGGAGCAAGCCCTCGGGCACGCCCCGCAGGGACGAATCTGTCTGCTCACCCAGCCGCGTAGCTAGGGGCTTTCCTTTAACCCGATCAGTCTTTTTTACTGCTTCGAAACGGACGGCAGCTTGGCTGCAATTCTCTGCGAAGTCAGTAACACCCCTTGGCGAGAGCGTTACCACTACGTACTGCCGACCCATGCGACCGGTGAGTCACGCCATAGGGTCGCCAAGAGCTTTCACGTCTCGCCCTTCCTTCCTCGCGATCTGGAGTACCGCATGCATTTCTCTGCTCCCGACCAAAAGCTGCACGTGACCATGCAGGACTGGCAGGGCGAGCAAAAAATGTTTGAAGCTGGCCTGGGCTTGGAGCGCATCGAACTGACGCGCCAAACCCGGGGCACGACCGCAGCCCTTCGGCCTAAAGGCATGAGCGAGCGGGGCCAGTTGTTGCTGAACGCAGGGCTGTTCCAACTCGGCTGGTTCGCCTGCGTGTTTGGTGCGCAACGGCCATGGCTGCTGCTGATTGCAATCGCCTGCCTAGCTATACACCTGCTTTGGATTGCCAACGACCTTAATGAGTGGCGCAGTCTGTTACGGGTGGCAGCCTGCGGTTGGGTCCTGGACAGTGTCCTATTGCACCTCGGGCTGTTCTACTTTTCCGGTGCCGCTACTTTTCTGCCGCTGTGGCTGGCAATGCTATGGCTGCTTTTCGCCAGCACTTTGCGTCACAGCCTGAGCTGGACGAAACGGCCTTGGTGGATGGGCAGCCTACTAGGGGCCTTAGGCGGTCCGCTCTCCTATTTGGGAGGCGCTAAGCTAGCAGGCGTGGGTCTGCCGCTAGGTGTTTGGCCCAGCGTTCTGCTACTCGCATTGATATGGGCGATGTTGATGCCGGCGCTGCACTGGATGGCCGGACAGCATGCACGTTGACTCAAGACTGCTTGCGGAAGAACAAGGTGATCTGGCCTACCTCCACCCCGAACTTGGTCATGAACGAGCGATTGATCATGGTGTTCTTGTCTAATAGGTACATCCAGTCGTCTAAGTGAACCTGATACTCCTTGCCATCCACCGGTACGTTCAGCACATATTTCCAGCGCAGTGTATTGCCTGCCACCTCACCACGCGCCTCGCCCACCACGTCGCCAGCGGTTCCGCGCCATTGACTAGGGCCAGCGGGGGTTAGAGTCCAAACCCGTTTTTGCTTGGTACCGTCGCTGTAAGTGAATGATTCGTCGAGGATCAGCCTATTGCCTTCGGTGTGGCCATTGATCTCAACGTGGAAGCGCTTGGTTACCTCGCCTGAACGCTTTTGAAACATACCCCAGGCTTCGACCCGGCCCTCGAAGAATTCGCGCAACTCAAGCGTGGGCGTCTCCTGGCTGTAAGTGTGCACATCCACCCGGCTGCAACTTGTAAGGCCAATGCATAGCAGCAGCATCCATATCTTCAACATGCGAATTTCCTCAACGGACTCAGGGTTTAACTGCACCCAGCAATTGGGCGCGCAGCTCCGGGTTGCGTGTTCGGGGGTCAAGCCAGATCGCAAAAAAGGCTTTGGCGAACGCATCATCCCTCACCACATGTTGTAGGTTCTCGCCAACGTAAAAACGTGCGCCCTCTCCAGGGATATAGACTCCGGTGATGCGGTCACCGGCGCGCACATCGACAAACGCCTGCTGCATCTCCCGCTCCCAGCGGGCCATCAACTCTGAATTCAGGGAGTTGGGCGACAAGCGACGGATTTCCTTGATGCTGGCCTCAACCAGATCATCGCGACTAATGGCACGACTGTAGGTCAGCTCTAGCGCAAAAGGCACATCTGCACCCAGTGGTTCTCCGGCAATCAGGCGTGGGCTCCATAACTGCGCGCTGTAGATGGAGAAACCGAATACACGCATCTCCCCGCTACCCAACCGACGAGAATCGGGTAACGCCTCGCGCCAATCAGCAAATAGTTCAGCACTCTGGAGCATCAGCACAAGACAGATAAGGTGGCGGATTAAGCGGTCCGTCTGCATGGTCATGCAAAGACCTCGATAGGACTCAATGGACACCTTTAAAAGTTATACTAAATAATTATTTTGTACAGCTCTTAAACTGGCCTTATCCCCCACCAAAACGGACAACAATGTCTTGTTCAAATGATGCAATTGCCAAGCGCCTGAACTCCCTCGGCAAGCGATAATTGAAAGCGTTGTGCAGACGCTGCTCGTTGTAGTGTTCGAAAGCAATTGTCAGGTTACGCAGCGCCGGTTCTCGACCCGGCTTGGGCATGCGCTGTTTTGACGAGGCGACTTCTTTATTACTGTCTTGCGGGACATCAGAGGCTGCTGGCTGGCTCAGATTTAAACTTGGTATCGATCGCGGTCAGTCATGACAGGCGGAAATCGGCCAGAAACAGACCATCAACGCCCCAGTTTCGCTTGGGACTCTTCAAAATAATGCCGTAACAATGGCACACCTCGCTAATAGCCAGCGTAGACAACTACTCGCCCATAAAATCCCTCTTGAAAAGCGCGATAAATAGCTAGCTATTTGTTGACGAAAGTCTGAAGTATTCATTTGAATTTTCAGATTCTTCCACCCCGCCGCCTATGCCTAACATCGGCTCCACAGCGAACCAGCCTCGGCACCGCTTAGTGGGACCCATCAGGCAGAGACCCGGCTCAAAAATCCTGTGCCGTTGCTGGCCCTTGATCGCCGACTGGCTTTGTCGAAGTGCTTTTGCAGTAGGCCTAGGGATTTTTGAGGATCACCGATGAAGCTGGAAATCTTCCGCACGCTGTGGGGTTACACCGCCAGCAAGGCCCAAGCGCTTGAAGAGCTGCTGCAGGCGGGCTTTGATGGAATGGAAGCACGTCTGCCACTGGACGCCCGTGAACGGGCTGAGTTCTCCGCCTTTCTCCAGGCCAATCGCCTGGGTTACATCAGCACAGTCTTCACGGCGTACGATGTGCTGCCGGAGCAGTCGGCGACCCCTGCCGTTCACCTCATTGACCTCGATCAGAAACTTGCATGGGCCGCCGAGCTCGGCCCACGTTTTGTCAACGTACTGGCGGGCAATGATCGCTGGTCGTTGCCACAACAAGTGGAGTTCTTCGGTCAGGCACTGGAACTGGCGCGCAAGCACGGTCAGGTCTGCAGTTTCGAAACCCACCGCTCGCGCTCGCTGTTCAACCCCTGGGTGACCCTGGAGTTGATCCGGCAACTGCCCGATCTGTTGTTCACCAGTGACATCAGCCATTGGGTCGTGACCTGCGAGCGTCTGTTGAATGACCCGGCCGATGATCTGAGCGCTTTCATCGAGCGGGTTCACCATATCCAGGCACGGGTCGGTTACGACCAAGGCCCGCAGGTTCCGCACCCGGCGGCGCCCGAATATGCAAAAGAACTGGCTTTCCATCAGCAGCACTGGGAAAGCATCTGGCGCTCGCAGCAAGCCCGCGGTTACCAGGTCAGCACCCTGACCCCGGAATTCGGCGCCGACGGCTACCTGCATCATTTGCCCTTCACCAATGTACCGGTTGCCGATCTGTGGTCATTGAACGTGTGGATGGGCCAGACCGAGCGCGAACACTTCGAGCGTTTCCACCACTCAAGCAATCCTTAGGGAGCCGATGCGTCATGCCTGACAATAAAAACAACAGCGCCAGCACTGACACACACAAAGCCAACTTCAATAGCATCCCGGTGGTCAACATCGCCGGTCTGTTCAGCTTCGAACTGGAACACCGCTTGGCCGTGGCCCAACAATTGGGGCGCGCTGCCAGCGAAGTCGGGTTCCTCTATATCACCAATCACGGTATCGACCCGCAACTGATCGCCAACCTGCGCAAGGCTGCCAAGGACTTTTTCGACCAGCCCTTCGACACCAAGATGCGGCACTACATCGGCACCTCGCAAACCCACAAGGGCTTTGTACCCGAAGGTGAAGAGGTCTATTCCAAAGGCAAGCCGGACCACAAGGAAGCCTTCGACGTCGGCTTCGAAGTCCCGGCCGATGACCCGCTGGTGCTGGCCAACACCCCGTTGCTGGGGCCCAACGACTGGCCGCAGCTGCCGGATTTCAAGGCGTCGGTGCAGGCCTACTATGAAGCGATCTTCGCCTTGGGCCGGCGCCTGTTCGGTGGCTTTGCCCTGACCCTGGGCCTGGAAGAAAACTATTTCGACAGCCTGGTCACCCGCCCGCCGTCCAAGCTGCGCCTGATCCACTACCCCTTCGACGGTGCCGCCCATGACGCACCGGGTCTTGGCGCCCATACTGATTATGAGTGCTTCACCATCCTCCTGGCCGACAAACCAGGCCTTGAGGTGATGAACAACCTTGGACAATGGATCGATGCACCACCGATTGCCGATGCCTTTGTGGTCAACATCGGCGACATGTTGGAAGTGATGACGGCAGGCGCATTCGTTGCCACTGCGCACCGGGTGCGGAGCGTGAAGGAGGAGCGTTATTCCTTTCCACTGTTTTATGCCTGCGACTATCACACCCAGATCAAACCACTGCCCGGGTTCGCCCAGGCAGGCAACGACTACGAAGAAATCACGATCGGCGAACACATGTATGGCCAGGCACTGCAGACCTATCAGTATCTGCGCCAGAGGGTGGCCAATGGGGACGTTCAACTGCCAGGCAAGGCACGCAAGCCCGCCAGTTTCGGACATTTGAAAAATCAGGCTCAACCGTCCTGATTGAAGTTTTCAGTTACCCCTTACCTACGCCGGAGTCAGTAAAAAATGAAAAACAATAAAAAAAACCTGTTGAACTTGGCTGTATTGGCAGCCGGTATGCTCGGTGCCTCGGTGAGCATGGCCGCATCAGACACGTTCAAGGTCGGCATGGAAATCACCTACCCGCCCTTCGAGTCCTATGACAAAGACAAAAACGTGGTGGGTTCGGACCCGGAACTGGCAACGGCCCTGGCCAAGCACATGAACGCCAAGGTGGAGTTCGTCGACACCAAGTTCCCGAGCCTGATCCTGGGCCTGAACTCCGCCAAATACGACGCGGTCATTTCCGGCATGTACATCACACCGGAGCGCCAGACTCAGGCCCAAACCATCGCCTATGCCAACACCGGTGCCGCGGTCATGGTGCCCAAGGGCAGCGAGATCAATGCGAAAAAACCTGAAGACCTGTGCGGCTTGAAACTGGGGCTGGAACAGGGCACCACCTGGGTCAGGGAATTCAAGAAGCTCTCCGATGAGTACTGCGTGCCGAACAACAAAGGCGCCATCACCGTCAGCGAGTACCCCTCGGCGCCCGAAGTGACCCAGGCCCTGTTGTCCAAGAACATTCAGGCCCAGGTTGAAATCGCTGGCGCTGCAAAAATGATCGCGGAAAAGACCAATGACCGGGTAGTGATCACCACGGAAAACCCGATCTATCAGCAAACCCTGGGTATCTTCGTCAAAAAAGGTAACGACGAAACATTCCAGGCCGTGCAAAAAGCCTTCGAGGAGACCAAAAAGAGCGGTGAATACGCCTCTATTCTTAAGAAATATGGCTTGGAAGAACCGACTGCCAACTAAGAACGTGTCCTTGTAGTCTGGTCATCTGCCGCCCCTGCACCGGGGCGGCAGATTGAGGTGCCCTATGCAATTCGATTGGTCGTATTTCCTCTCCCTGTTCTCCCTGCCGGACTTCTGGAAGGCCTGCGTCACGGTGGTCCAGCTCAGTGCCCTGGCCTGGTTCCTCGGCATGCTGCTGGGCTTTGGCCTGGCCACGGCGAAGTTGTCCCAGTCGCCCTTACTGCGCATTCCCGCGGCGGTCTACATCTGGTTCTTCCGCAGCATCCCGTTGCTGGTGCTGGTGGTCTTCGTCTACAACTTGCCGCAATTGTTTCCCGGTAGCGGACCGATCCTGTCAAACCCCTTCTACTCTGGCTTGCTTGCCCTGGTGGTCACGGAAGCGGCTTACATGGCGGAGATCCACCGTGGTGGCCTGATCTCCGTGGCCAAGGGCCAGAAGGAAGCAGGCCGCGCGCTGGGTGTCGGCCTGTTCGGCATGCAGCGCTTGATCGTGATACCCCAGGCTTTCCGTATCTCGCTGCCTACGTTGATCAATGAATACATCACGGTGGTCAAGCTGACGTCGCTGGTCTCGGTCATCTCCTTGACCGAAATCCTCACGGTCGGCCAACGCCTCTATGCCACCAACTTCCTGGTCATGGAAACCCTGGCGGCGGTGGGCGTGTACTACGTGCTGATCGTCACCGTGTTCGGCTTTTTCCTGCAGCGTCTGGAGCGCTACCTGGACCTGAACTTCCGCAAGCCGCATACACTCGATGCCGCCGCCGTGGTCAAGCTCAAGGCCTGCGCCGAAGCCTTGCCTGACAATGCGCGCAAAGCCGCGGGCAGCAACGCGACGCCAATCCTGCAACTGAAGAACATCCAGAAGAGCTATGGCACGCACCAAGTGCTGATGGGTATCGATCTGAATGTCGAATACGGCCAGGTGATCTCAATCATTGGCCCATCCGGTTCCGGCAAAACTTCGCTGATCCGCACGGTCAACGGTCTGGAAAGCATCGATACAGGCGACATTCTGTTGTTCGGTGAAAAATTCATCGAAGCTTCGGACAAGCCCAACAGCGCCCGTCTGCGCAAAGGCGTGCGGCACATTGGCATGGTGTTCCAGAACTTCAATCTGTTCCCGCACCGCACCATTCTCGACAACGTCACGCTGGCGCCGCGTTACCACGGCATCCCGGGCGAGCTGAGCGAGCACCGTGCTTATGCGCTGCTGGACAAGGTCGGCCTGCTCGCCCACGCCCACAAGTACCCGCACCAGCTATCCGGCGGACAGCAACAGCGCGTGGCGATCGCTCGTGCTTTGGCCATGGAGCCGGACATCATGCTGTTCGACGAGCCTACGTCGGCGCTCGATCCAGAGCTGGTGGGCGATGTGCTGAACGTCATACGCGACCTTGCCAGTGAAGGCATGACCATGATTATCGTCACCCACGAAATGGACTTTGCCATGTCGATATCCGACCGGGTCGTCTTCATGGAGAACGGTAATATCCAACTGGATGCTGCACCTGAAACCATACGCTGCGATGCCGAAGGAGAGAGAGTGCGGCGCTTTATGGGAATCAGTACTCGATCGCCAAACCTGCCTGTCACTGCGAATCATGCGTGAGCATGGGTGCTGCAGTAGGCAACCACTTTCTTTGAGCTTCCTTCTTTCAGGAAAACACGCATGAATCTTGGAATAGCAGGACGCTGGGCGCTGGTGTGCGCGGCCAGCAAAGGCCTGGGTAAAAGCCTGCGCACAGGCACTCGTCAGCGAAGGCGTGAACGTGGTGATCACCGCCCGAGGCGAACAGACGCTGAATGAAACAGCCCGCCAGCTCAGAGCGATAAATCCTGAAGTGACTATCATCGCCGTAGCCGGTGACATTTCAACGCCAGAGGGTCGCGCGGCAGCCCTCATGGCCCATGAGCATTTCGATATTTTGATCAACAACGCTGGTGGCCCTCCTCCCGGGGATTTCCGCGAATGGAACCGCGACGCCTGGCTCAAGGCACTGGATACCAACATGCTCACCCCTATCGAATTGATCAAGGCAACGGTAGACGGTATGGCGACACGCGGATTTGGCCGAATCATCAACATCACGTCGAGTGCCGTGAAGTCCCCTATCGAAAGCCTGGGTCTTTCCAATGGCGCGCGCAGTGGTCTGACGGGATTTATCGCAGGGCTTGCCCGGCAAGAAAACATCGCCAGTCGGAATGTGACGATCAACAACCTGCAACCGGGCTCATTCGACACCGATCGACTGCGTGACAACCTGGTCGCTGCTGCCCAAGAGTCGGGGCAAGACAGTGAGGCATTCCTAGGCGAATGCCGAAGCGAAATTCCTGCTAAACGCTTCGGCTCACCCGAGGAGTTCGGCGCTCTGTGCGCTTTCGTTTGCAGCAGTCATGCGGGCTACCTGACCGGGCAGAACTTGTTGATTGATGGAGGGGCCATTCGCTCCAGCCAATAAAGACGGCAGGCGCAAGTGGAGCGGATGGCATAGGGGCTTTCGCCATTCGCCTCCTGTGTACGACGTGGTGGATTGTGCGGGTGCTATATCTGTTTAAGTCGTGAGTCGCGTTTGCAAATCCGATGCCCCGCAGCAACTTTTAAACCACCGCTATCTATCCGTGAATGAAGCACCCCATCGGTTGCATCCAGCCTTTGAGGTGCAATTCATCAAGCCATCAAGAGCGCCCTACGGAACCTGTGACCGGTAGATTCCCCAGCAAGTTGAGCCCGGTACTTTTCACGAAGGCGTCATAGTCCATCGGTCTCTCGATACGGGTTTCAGCGTTGGGTAGTACGTAGGCCCAGGCACGCTTGGACGATGCGTCGTAAACCAGTTTGAACAGGCGGGTCGGCACCCAGACCTTGTTGTCGCCGATGGTGGTGTGGCCTGAGTCAAAGAGCGGGCCGGTAAAGACAAACACATTGCCATCGGCTCGCTTGGCAAATTTTCTGACATCCGCCTCGACCTTGCTCCAGATCTTCCGGTTGTTGGTGGGGTCTTGCGGCACCATGTTCGACAGCGCAAAGGATTGGGCCATTGCATTGGGGTTCGGTGCATCGGCTGCCGGGGATTGATGGCCACGGTCCACGGCCGGATGCTGGCTACGGTAGTCGCTCAACTCTGCCCGTCCACTCTTGGGGATGCGTGGGTCCGGGTAGAACTGGTTGGTGCGCTCCTCCCCCTTGGCATCCTGCAGCTGGGTTGCATTAAGGCGTTCGACCACTACCAGCGGCGTCCTACTGGTTTGCGAGTACAGCACCGCGAAGTTGTCAGAGCACAGGGCCAAGGGTTTCATGGTTGCAGGCACAGTGGCCATGTTGATCGGTTTCGCTGCCGGAAACAGCTCTGCGCAGCCGTCAAACGATGCCTGTTTCTGTTTGTTTGAATAGAGTTCCAGGGCCGCGTTCTGGCTGATCGAGCCCGAGTGGGACGTTTGTTCCTGATGCTGGGTGGGCGGTTTGAGGAGATCCAGCAGACTGCGGGCTTCTGCCCCGGTCGAGAGCAAAACAAGGGCCGACAGCCCAACTGCAATTTTGCGTAGGTGCATGCTTTTAATCTTCGAATTGGATTGAGGGGTGAACGTACGGCGAGTCCCGATTCACGGAACCAGGTGGAGGCGGTTGCTGGTTAATTTGCGGCGAGCATGCTTTCACTGTCCTTGATCAAAATGCCGATGCGGATCCGGTCGGCTCCGAGCAGTACGACCGCTGGCGGTCGTGCGGGATTTATTGACCATGACAAGTCACATAAGTGCTGAGCAGCGTTTACATTCTGCTTGCCAATGCCTAAGCGGGCTCGTGAACTGGCGCGAAACGTTGTGCATACTCCTTTGGACTCACCCCCATGCGTCGCACGAAGGCTTTTCTGAGCACGTCGACACTGTGGTAGCCGCATCGGCGCGCAACCTGCGCCATCGACCGCCTTCCCAGCTCTATTTGCCGACAGGCCGCTTCGACCCGGACGTCCTCGACGTACTTCGCAGGCGTTGTCTTGAATTCCCTCTGAAACATGCGAATCAAGGTCCTCACACTTGTGGCGAGCCTGTCTGCAAGTATCTCGACCGTAAGCTCCGAAGCCACTTATGAAGAAATTTTGGGGCAGTCGATCTCTGTACATCAACCCGGCTAGTTTTTCCCGAGGATGGTCGACGGCCCTGAGCAGGATGCCGGGCCGCGGGCGATCAGAGAATCCAGTTCGGCGATTTCCCCGCCCTCAGTCTCAGCTAAGTTTCGGCCCGTAGCCTCTCCTGTACGCACTTAAAGCACTTGCTCAGGAGAGACAATCCACATGAATCCGACCGTAGCCGGCTGGCTCAACAAAGTCCCCGAGGTCACGCTGTCGTTCTGGGTGATCAAGATCATGTCCACGACCGTGGGCGAAACCGGCGCGGACTTTCTCGCCGTCGATGCCGGCTTCGGTGCCGGCTGGACCAGTATCGGCATGGCCGCGCTGCTGGCGATCGCATTGTTCTACCAACTGCGCACCAAGGCCTACACACCCTGGATCTACTGGCTGACCGTGGTGCTGGTGAGCATCGTCGGGACGCAGATCACCGACATTCTGACCGACATGCTCGACGTCAGCCTGTATACCAGCACGGCGGTGTTTTCCGTGTTGCTGGCGATCAACTTTCTGGTCTGGTATCGGATGGAACACAACTTGTCGATCCGCGAGATCGTCACGCTCCGGCGCGAGCTGTTCTATTGGGCGACCGTGCTCTGCACGTTTGCCCTTGGCACGGCAGCGGGCGATCTGGCCACCGAAGCGCTGGGCCTGGGCTTCACCGTGGGCGCCATGATTTTCGGCGTGTTGATCGCCGCCACCCTGGTGGCCTGGCACTTGGGCGGCAACGTGGTGCTGACCTTCTGGATCGCCTACATCCTGACCCGCCCGTTCGGCGCGTCCCTCGGCGACTTGCTGACCCAGGCCAAAACCTATGGCGGCCTCGGCATGGGCGCCACCTGGACCAGCGCACTGTTCCTCTGCGTCATCGTCATTCTGGTTACCGTGGCGCAAATAAGCGTCGGCAATCGTAAAGCCATCACTCAATAACTCATTCAAAAAGGCATTAAGGAATCACTATGTACCGCGTTCAAAACCTCATTCGTCACGTTTGCATCGTCTCGGCTATTTTCATGCTGAGCATCGCCACCGGTTGCTCCAAACCCGCCGACAAACCCAAGGCGGGTACGACCTCGGCAGTCGAGATGACTCAGAACTCGGCCTCGAAACTGGGCGACTTGTCCGAGTTTCGCAACATCGCCACCGACGTCGTCGGCCTGGTCGACAAAAACGACCTGCCCGCCGCCAAAGCCCGAATCAAGGACCTGGAAACCTCCTGGGACTCGGCAGAAGCCGGCATCAAGCCCCGCGCCGCGAGCGATTGGCACGTGGTGGACAAAGCCATCGACCGCGCGCTCGACGCCTTGCGCGCCAACAAGCCGCAGCAGAGCGACTGCAAGGCGATGATGGTTGAATTGTTGAAGGCTTTCGATTCGATGAAAGCAAAGCAGTAAACGCACACAGATGCTTCAATACAGGCGCTAGGGTCATGACCCTCGCGCCTTTTTTTTACCGGAGCGGGACATGCGGATACTGTTGGTCGAAGACGACCCGATGATTGGCGATGCAATCCACGGTGCGCTGAACGACGCCAGTTACGCCGCCGATTGGGTGAAGAACGGGCTCACCGCCCTGGCGGCCCTGGAAACTCAACACTACGACCTGGTGCTGCTCGACCTCGGCCTGCCCGGTAAGGACGGCCTCGACGTGCTGACCCGGATTCGCGCCAACAACAACCCCGTGCCGTTGCTGATCATCACCGCTCGGGACAGCCTCGATGATCGACTGCGCGGCCTCGATGGTGGCGCCGACGATTACCTGCTCAAACCGTTCGAGATGGCCGAGTTGCTGGCGCGGATGCGCGCGGTTTTAAGGCGCAAGGGCGGCAGCGCGCTGTCCGTGCTCGACAACGGCGTGGTGTCGCTGGATCTCGTCTCCAAAGAAGCCTCGACCGCGGAGCATCCCGGCGTCCAGCTCTCGGCCCGCGAGTTCGCCCTGCTACAAGCGCTGTTGATTCGGCCGGGGGCGATCCTCTCGCGCAGCGAACTCGAAGACCGGCTCTATGGCTGGGGCAATGAAGTGGAAAGCAACGCCGTGGAGTTTTTGATCCATGCACTGCGGCGCAAGTTGGGCAGCCAAGTCATCAAGAACGTCAGGGGTGTGGGATGGATGGTTTCAAAAAACGCTTGAGTGAATCAGTACAACTCAGGCTGTCCGTCACCCTGTCGCTGGCGATCCTGATTGTCGCGCTGGTGGCCGGGATCTTTGCGTTCATTTCCGCATTCGATGAAGCCCACGAGATGCAGGACGCCACGTTGCGCCAGGTCGCCGTGCTGTTTGACCGGCAACACATGACGCTCAAGTATCCCGAGGGCAAAGGCATTGCCGGCGACGATGAGGAATCCAGGCTGATCATTCAGTACCTGGCCGATGGCAGCAGCGCCTCCGGAACCGATGATGACGTCACACCACTGCCCTTCCCGACGACGCTGGCCGATGGCTTGTCCACGGTGAATGTCGGCGGCGAAGCGTTTCGGGTGCTGGTCCGGACCACCGCCCGTGGCGAACGCATTGCCGTTGCCCAGGAAACCGGTGCCCGTAACAAGGACGCCCGCGAAAGTGCCTGGCGCAGCCTGCTGCCGTTTCTGATTTTATTTCCGGTGCTGTTGCTGGTGGTCAGCGACCTGGTGCGCAAGCTGTTTCGGCCCATCGCCACACTGTCGTCGGAAATCGATCAGCGCGCCGAACAGGAACTGCACCCGATTGACGAAAGCCATCTACCCACCGAAATCCGGCCTTTCGTGGTGGCGATCAATCGCTTGCTCGCACGCGTGGCGAACGCCATGGAAACCCAGCGCCGCTTCGTCGCCGATGCGGCCCACGAACTTCGCTCGCCGCTGACGGCCCTCTCCTTGCAAGCCGAACGCCTGGCCGCCGCGGAGATGTCGGCCGTGGCCCACGAGCGCCTGGTGCCACTGCGCCGAGGCATCGAGCGCGGTAGAAACCTGATTGATCAACTGCTGACCCTGGCCAAGGTGCAATCCGACACCCGGGAGCCGACGTCGCCGGTTTCGGTGCATGACGTCTATCGACGGGTGCTGGAAGATCTGCTGCCGCTGGCCGACCTCAAACGCCTGGACATCGGTGTTGAGGGTGAACAGGACGTGCGGGTGCTGATCAATGAGATGGATTTGATGACGCTGGTCAAAAACCTGGTGGACAACGCGATTCGCTATACACCGCAGGGTGGCCGGATTGATCTTTCAGTGGTCATGGATAACGGCGCGGCGCTGCTGCAGATCAAGGACTCGGGGCCAGGGATCACGATTGAGGAGCGAGCGCGGGTGTTTGATCCGTTTTATCGCAGCCTGGGGACCGATGAGGCTGGGTCCGGATTGGGGTTGTCCATTGTTCAGGCGATAGCCGATCGCACGGGGGCACAGATACGATTGAGCTTCTCGGACGAGAATCAAAAAAGCGGGTTATGTGTCTCGGTATCACTGAAAACAAATAAGCACTGAAACCCTATTCTAAAGCGTACCTCGGCAGATGCATGAAGCGCACGTTGACCGAAGCCAAAGCCCTGCTGCTGACATTCAAGGCCTTAGTGGGCATCTCGGAAAATGAAAACTGCGCCCGTCGCAGTCACTTCGCACCGCTGGACCTGAACCTGATCAGCGCCGATGCCGCCGAACGCTATTAGCCGTTGGTCGAGGGACCCCGTATCCGCCTGACGCGCGATGAAAGCCAAATCCCGCCATCATCGTCGGGGACTCGCAGCTATTGGTTGATATATCCAACGTTGCTGTTCCTCGACGAAGCCACCTCTGGACTGGACGAGAACGCAGAACGTCACCTGAATCAAGCATTATCAGCCACCAACATAACGGTAGCAGCATCGGCCACCGTGAAAGCCTGGCTGCGTACCAGCGGTGATTGTCGGTAGGTCGAACATCGTCGACAAGCCAATGGCGAATTTGCTTCTGCAGGAAAACTGCACCGTCACAATTGTTCACTCGCGCACGCGAGATCTAATCGCCGAATGTCGTCAGGCTGACATCCTGGTGGTGGCGATTGGCCGGGCTGAATTTATCGATGCAAGCGCGATAAAGCCAGGCGCAGTGGTCATCGACGTAGGTATCAACAGAATCGAAAAGAACGGAGTATCGGTGCTGGTGGGTGACGTAGATTTCAACTCTGCGAAGGACGTCGCAGCGGCCATGACTCCAGTCCCGGGCGGCGTGGGTCCAATGACCGTTGCTTGTTTGATGAGAAATACGCTGACAGCGGCAGAGGCGATTGAGAGTAATACTGCTGCTCGGTACTGAAACCGACCCTCGCGTCACCTTCGGCGGCGTGAAGAAAAGCGGTTTTGGCCGAGAGCTGTCGCATTTCGGGGTGCGCGAATTCTGTAACGCACAAACGGTGTGGCTGGATCGGCGCTGATTGCATCGACGATGCCTGGAAGTGTTGGCTCCAAGATATGTCTCGAGCTGCCTCCCGGACTCAAATAAGCTCTGCAGTTTTTTTGCCTGCCATCCGGTTTCGGGCTAACCAGACTACGTGACAGTCATAGCTCGAATGGCCGAAATGGATAAAGCCACAGTGCTGATGCGCAATTTTTACTACAACCATGACCTTCGGGATTCAAACGCTCCGGCTCAATCGAAGATCGAGGAGTGGGCGCAAGGCTTCATTCTCAAGGCCGAATCGGGTTACACCGAAGGCCCGGTGGGATTCGGTCTGGACATGTATGCCGGTCTCGGGATCGTCTCGTACTGAATCTCCCTTCGGTAAAAATCCAAGCGCTCCTTTGGCGACCCGAACTTCCTGGCATTGTGCTCGCTGAGTGCGGTGTCACTTATCTGGGAAGTCAAAATTCTCGGCAAGGCGGCTCATCCTGATCAAATATGTGAAGCTGCGGCTTACCACCCATCCCAATCCGCGAATTGAACTGGATCTCCCACATCAGCGTTGATCATTCACTAACTGGCTCAGTAGATGCTCGGCGGTCTGTTCAATGTCCAGACCATCGACTCCCGCTGCCCCCTTGTTGGCCTTGACTCGCTTCCACGCCCGTTTCAGGTTTTCTCTCGCAAAGGCCCGATC
>NZ_SOPU01000017.1:288972-314557 GCF_004402115.1 Pseudomonas sp. F01002
ACTTCTCACGGCTTCACCGCTCGCAGTCTCCATCCGCCCCGCGTTTGGCAGGCATCTGACTTCCGGTCTTTCGCATCAACATGGCCTATAACGCTTTCTCTCGTTCAGCCCTTCGTCAAAAAAAAGACTACTACGGCCTCTGCTGACTTCTTGCTCCGGCTGACACCGTCGCCCTTTCAGGCATAAGGCGAGATCTCCCCAGGTAAGAACGCAATCCTTCACCACACAACCGCCGGATTTACACAGCCTGACCCTTGACCACAAGAGCTTCGCGGTTTTGTGCCCGCTCGCCCTGATCGGCCGCGCCTTTTATCCGGTTCTTGTACATCGGCTCATGGCTTTGATTCACGCTTCCTCCCCATACTCGGTCACCCTCATGCAGTTGCGCTTCACTTCGTTCGCTGTGGTCAGCTTACGGCGGGACTTTCACCCACAAGATTGCGCCCATGCTGGGCGCACACAAAAAAGCCCGACTCAATGGTCGGGCTCTGATTCTTATCGCCTGTCGTCAGATAGTGGCGTTTCTTCATCCGCCTCTGGCAGATCCCTGTCAGCTGGAGCCTTCCAATCCTCTGGACGCTCCTCCTTTACATTGTCCGGGCGTTCCAGAGGATCGAATTTGCCGCGATCTTTAGGATCCAGCGTCGGCTCATCTGTACCTGGCTCAGGATTGGAAGGGACAGTACCTTGCACCGTCTTGTCTTGGAAACTCAAATCGGTAGACATACGCACCTCACAACAGAGGTCCAGATTTTCCGGGCCGTACAGATTTGAAGTTGGCGCCTAGGCAGCGTGCATTCGAGTAGACGAGCGGCGCAAATGAAAAACCCGGCGCACTGGCCGGGTTCAGATATTCGTGTGCGTGATGCGTGAATTGCACATCATGGAAAAAGCACGCATAAATCCCCGTCATATCAATATATTTATGCCGCGTTTTATTATTTTTCCGCGCGACTCACCTGCCAAACAGGTTGCACCGCTCACCTGGGCCTTGTACGACTGAAGCGCCAGAGTGACCAGGTAATGCGCCTTCACTCGCTTCGCTGCGTTCAGATCGGGCAGCTCTGCTTTCGACGCTACGATAACCAAGTCGGCAAACAAGCCACCCGACGCCTGACGGCGCAATGCATCGACCCGAGCGCGGAGCTGAACGAGCTACGCGAAGAAGTTCGTCAACTCGAAAGTGCTGCCGAAACGTCCGAAGACGATGCTGAGGATCTGCGCGAGGGAATGGCCGAGGCTTGCGTGTGGATCAAACGCGCAATTGGACCCGGAAGACCGGGAGGCTCACTGAATGCCCGACCTCCTGGATCCTCTGCAAGAGAATCTGGCACTGGGACTACCTTGATTATTTGAGGTGATCTAAAACCGCGTCGCTTGTGCCCTCGGCCTGTTCCCGTTCGGATGGAACGACTCTGGCGCCCTCTCGATTGAGCTCAGCAGAAAAGGTCAAGCCTTGCACTGCGACGGTGTGACGCTAACTTCAGTTATGTCGCAAACCAGGTGACATCACCTTCCGGCCAACCGTGGACGCAGCTATGCTCGTTAGCATACAGACTTTGGCCAGCCTCCTTTGGCAGACTCGAAGCCTGCCATCGTTGTGTGATGCAAGGTGCTCGTGACACAGCTATCAGGTCAAGAGCAGCGTCGGGAGCACTGCCACCCTCATCACGCCATTCGTCGAGAGAGTGTCATGCAAGGAAACATGGACAGTCATTGGACCAATGTACTCTTCCAGTTCTGGCGTCTGCCTGCCATTTACTATCGCCAGTGGAGCGAATCACGTAGGAAATTCGAGTACGAACCACTGCTTCGCTCGGAGTTGTTCAGCGCCGAACAGATGGCCAGCCATGGAACTCTACTGGCTCAACAGCACCATATTAGTGGCCGCACGGCGAAAGACTCTCTGCTGGCGCGCCTAGCCGACAACGAGGCGACGCTAGCCAGTAGCTGCAAGGCGCTCACTGCTGCACCGTTGTCCGCCCGGCGTGCAACACCGGCAGCGGAATGGTTGCTGGACAACTATTACCTGGTCGAAGAGCAAATCCGCACCACCAAGTCTCACCTACCCCGAGGCTACAGCCGTGAGTTGCCGCAATTGGCCGATGGCCCGTCGGCCGGATTGCCACGGGTCTACGACATCGCTCTGGAGACCATTTCACATGGCGACGGCAGGGTCGATGAGGAGAGTCTGAGCCGTTTTGTAGTGTTCTATCAGACGATCACACCACTGACTCTCGGCGAGTTGTGGGCGATTCCGATCATGCTGCGCCTGGCCCTGATCGAGAATCTGAGGCGAGTAGCCTCGCGCGTCATGGCTAACTGGGATGACCGCAACCTGGCCAATGACTGGGCCGATCACTTGATCGAAACCGCCGAACGCGATGCCAAAAGCGTGGTCCTGACAGTGGCTGACATGGCGCGCTCGGGGCCACCGATGACCTCATCATTCGTCGCTGAATTGGCGCGACGGCTACAAGGGCAAAGTGCCGCGCTGATACTGCCATTGGCCTGGATCGAGCAGATGCTCAGCGAGTCAGGACTCAATATCGAGCGACTGGTGCAGGTGGATGCCCAGCAGCAAGCCGCCGATCAGGTGTCCATCAGTAACAGCATCGCCAGCTTGCGTCTACTGTCGGCCACCGACTGGCGAGAGTTCGTCGAGCATCTGAGCCACGTCGAGCACGTGTTGCGCACAGACCCGGCAGGGATCTATGCGCGGATGGATTTCGCCACCCGCGATCACTATCGGCATGTGGTCGAACGCATGGCGAAGAACTGTGACCAGACTGAAGAAAACGTCGCGCGAGCGGCCATCGCTCTGGCCGATGCGCGGGTAAGACCACCGCCCGAGGGCGACGTGGCCGGACATGTGGGTTACTACCTGGTGGGCCCTGGACTCAATGAGCTCGAGCATCGAATCGCCGCTCGGGTGCCCTTGGGCGAGCAATGGGCACGCCTGCTGCTTCGCGCACCGCTGACCTTCTACCTGGGTCTGGTGCTGATCCTGTCAACATTGTTCGCTTGGCCTTTCCTTGAGGCCGTTTATCGCGACGCAAGGTCTGGATACCTGCTGGTATTGCTCGCGATACCCACGCTGCTGATGTCCAGCCGCCTGGCCATCGGGCTGGTCAATTGGCTGATCACTCTCACCATGCCCCCCTGCATTCTTCCCCGACTGGACTACAGCCAGGGTATCCCGGTGCAAGCGCGCACGTTGGTGGTCATTCCCGCGCTGATAGCCCATTGCGTAGATGTCGAAGAGTTGGTCGAAGGCTTGGAAATACGCTTCCTGGCCAATCGGGATGCCAATTTGCACTTCGCCCTGCTCACCGATTTCATGGATGCCCCCACCCAGGAGCTGGAGCAGGATGCGAGTCTGCTGTTGCTGGCACGGCGGCTGATAGAAGCGTTAAATCAGAAATACCCCGCCCCAGACAACGACCGATTTTTCCTGTTGCACCGACCACGACGCTGGAACGAGGCAGAGCAGACCTGGATGGGCTATGAGCGCAAACGCGGCAAGCTCGCCGAGCTCAATGCCCTGCTGCGAGGCCGTGGTCAGGAGTACTTTTCACTGATCGTTGGCGATATCCAGACACTGACTCCCGTTCGTTACGTGATCACCCTCGACACTGATACCCAACTACCGCGTGATGTTGCACAGCAATGCATCGGCGCGATGGAGCACCCGCTAAACCACCCCGTGTTCGATCCGCATCAGGGCCATATCAGCAGCGGTTATGCAATTTTGCAACCGCGAGTGGGTATCAGTCTGCCGAGTACTGCACGCTCTTCCTATGCCCGGCTGTTCGGGAGCGATGCAGGCGTCGACCCCTACACCCGCGCTGTTTCGGACGTCTATCAGGATCTTTTCCAGCTCGGTTCATTCATTGGCAAAGGGATCTACGCCGTGGATGCTTTCGAGCACGCCCTGGAAGGCTGTTTCCCGGAAAACCGCATCCTTAGCCATGACCTGATCGAGGGTTGTTATGCCCGCTCGGGATTACTCAGCGACGTGCAACTGTTCGAAGAATACCCCTCCCGTTACAGCACCGACGTCAAGCGCCGGCATCGCTGGATTCGCGGGGACTGGCAATTGCTGCCATGGGTCATGCCCTGGACGCCCAAGGCAGGTGGAGGGTTGGAACGCAATCGCCTTTGCGCCGTGGCTCGGTGGAAAATTTTTGACAATCTCCGGCGTAGTCTGGAGCCGACCGCTTTCCTGACAATGTTGCTGTGGGGCTGGCTTGGAGCAATGGAGCCGCGTTCGTGGACCTTCGCGGTGCTTATCCTGGTACTGATCCAACCGCTGTCGAGCGCCTTGCAGGAGCTCATGCACAAAACCGTCGACGTTCCGATCGAGCAGCATTTGACAGCGGCCCTGGGCACCTCCAGCCAACACTTTACGCGGGCGATCCTTCCTTTGGTTTGGCTGCCGTTCGAAGCCTTATACAGCCTGGATGCAATCAGCCGTACGCTGTGGCGCATGCTGATCAGCAAGCGTCGTCTGTTGCAGTGGAACCCTTCACGGGAAGTGGAACGCAGCGACAGCAACAAGCTATCTGAGCTGTACCGCACAATGTGGATAGCCCCATTGCTGACGACGGTCCTTTTTGTACTGTTACTACCCACTCCGAATGTGCTCGCCTTGGCCGGACCATTTTTGGTGCTGTGGCTGACGAGCCCGGCCGTCGCTTGGTGGCTCAGCCGGCCTTCCCCCCGGGCGAAATTCAATCCTTCAGCGCAGGAGCTGCGCTTCCTGCGATGTCTGGCGCGAAAAACCTGGGCATTCTTCGATCAATACGTCGGTCCGGCCGACAATTGGTTACCCCCTGACAACATCCAGGAGCAGCCCCACCCAGCCATTGCACACCGTACATCGCCGACCAATATGGGTATGGCGCTGCTGTCCCACCTGGCCGCGCACGACTTTGGCTACCTGAGTAGTGGACGGTTGCTCGAGCGCCTCGATCAGTCCTTGTCCAGCATGGCCGGCCTGGAGAGCTACCGTCGGCACTTCTACAACTGGTATGACACCTTGACGCTCAAGCCCTTGCCACCGCTCTACGTATCGACGGTAGATAGCGGGAATCTGGCAGGACTGCTACTGACCCTGCGCCCAGGGCTGTTGGACATGATTGATGCGCCCCTGTTTGATCTACGGGTGGTCAACGGACTTATCGACACCCTGGATGTGCTGCAAGACACCCTCCTCGCCGCGGGGCTGGACGACCACGACGTACGAACCCTGCAAGACGAAGCGCTCGTGGCGCAGGCCCGGGTTGTTTCGAGCCCTGACGACGCCTCCGAGACCCTCCTGACCTTGCTGGAGCGCATGAGTGCACCCACTGCCCTCAGCGACTTGGCGACGGTCGGCGAGGCCGCCTTCTGGCTCGAGGCGCTGCGTGCACAATGTCAGGATCTGCAGGCCGAACTGCTGAGCTTCAGGCTGCCGCCCGCCATTGACAAGGCCGAGCCGTTGGCACTCAGCTGGCGCCAGTTGGCGCAACTCGATGTCGCTCGCTGGTTGCCGGCTCAGCAGGCTCAAGTGACGTCCGTGCAGCGCCTGGCTGTACAGCGCATTGCCTCGGTCACCCGCCTGGTCAATCTGGTCGACACCATGGCGAACATGGACTTCACCTTTCTCTATGATTCCCAGCGCGATCTTTTCGCCATTGGCTATAACGCCAGCGAGCACAAGCTGGATACGGGTTATTACGACTTGCTGGCCTCGGAGGCGCGACTGACCAACTATGTGGTTATCGCTCAAGGCCAGTTACCTCAAGAAGGCTGGTTTAGCCTTGGAAGGCTGCTCACCAGCAGCGGCGGCATACCCGTGCTGCTGTCATGGACAGGCTCGATGTTCGAGTACCTGATGCCCATGCTGGTAATGCCCAACTATGAAGGTACCCTGCTCGACCAGACCTGCCGCGCAGCGGTCGCCTTGCAGATCGAGTACGGCAATCACTTGGGCATTCCCTGGGGGGTTTCCGAGTCGGGTTACAACATTCAGGATGCTCATTTCAACTACCAATATCGCGCATTCGGTGTACCAGGCCTGGGTCTCAAGCGAGGCCTTGGCGAAGACACCGTTGTCGCCCCCTATGCCAGCGCCCTGGCGCTGATGGTGGCCCCCGAGGCCTCGTGCCGGAACCTGCAGCGACTTGCCGCGCTGGGCCTGGCCGGGCGCTACGGTCTGTATGAAGCCGTGGACTTTACAGAGGCGCGCTTGCAACGCGGACAGCGTTGCGCAGTCGTCTATTCCTTCATGGCACACCATCAGGGCATGAGCCTGCTGGCGCTGACTTGCCTGCTACTCGACCGGCCAATGCAGCGACGTTTCGAATCCGACCCGCAATTCCAGGCGACCGCCCTGCTGTTGCAGGAGCGTGTGCCGAAGACCGCCGCACAGTACCTGCATGCCTCGAACGCGCCGGTTGTGGACCATGCATCACGAGTACGTGAAACCAAGCTGCGGGTCTTTGCCGACCCTGACCGCAAACGCCCTGCGGTGCAGTTGCTCTCCAACGGCCGCTACCATGTGATGGTCAGCAGTGCAGGCGCAGGTTACAGCCGCAGCAACGAAATTGCTGTTACCCGCTGGCATGAAGACTTCACCTGCGACAACTGGGGTATGTTCTGCTACCTGCGCGATGTTGCAAGCGGCACATTCTGGTCCGCCGCGCACCAACCGACATTGCGCCATCCGGAAAGCTACGAAGCCATCTTCACTGATGCCCGTGCCGAATTCCGTGTACGTGAGCAAGACTTCGACACCCATAACGAAATTGTCGTATCACCGGAAGACGACATCGAGTTGCGCCGCTTGCACATCACCAACCGCGCGCGAACGCGCCGCAGTATTGAACTTACCAGCTACGCCGAGGTAGTGCTGGCTTCGGCCATCAGCGATGCGATGCACCCGGCCTTCAGCAATCTGTTCGTGCAGACCGAGCTGTTGCGCCCGCTGCAGGCAATCATCTGCACCCGTCGGCCGCGCTCCAGCCAGGAAACAGTGCCCTGGATGTGTCATTTGCTGGCAGCGCACGGTGTAGATGTCGATGCGATCTCCTACGAGACCGACCGTGCGCGCTTTATCGGTCGTGGGCGCAGTGTCGTGGCCCCGGCGGCAATGGACGATGAGGTCGAACAATTATCAGGAACTGCCGGCCCGGTACTTGATCCGATTGTATCGATACGTTGTCGCATCACCCTGGACCCCGGTCAGACGGCGACCATCGACTTGGTGACCGGCCTTGCCGACAGCCGTGACAACTGCCTGCACCTGATCAACAAGTACCGCGACCGTCATCTGGCCGACCGCGTCTTTGACTTGGCCTGGACCCATAGCCAGGTGCTGCTGCGCCAGCTCAACGCTTCACTGAGCGACGCACGTCTGTTCGAGCAGATGGCCGCGTCGATCATCTACGCCAGCGCTGCATTACGGGCCGAGAGCAGCGTGCTGGTGGCCAACCGGCGTAACCAGTCCAGCCTCTGGGGCCAGGCGATATCGGGCGACTTGCCCATCGTGCTGCTGCAGATCAACGATCTGGCTAACATCGAGTTTGTGCAGCAGATGGTCAAAGCTCATGCCTATTGGCGTCAGAAGGGCCTGTCGGTAGATCTGGTGATCTGGAACGAGGATCAGGCCGGCTATCGCCAGCAACTGCATGACCTGATTATGGGACTGGTGACCTCGGGCAGTGAAGCGAGCCTGGTCGACCGTCCTGGCGGGATTTTTGTGCGGCAGGCACAACAGTTGTCGGGCGAGGACCGGACACTGATGCTATCGGTGGCCCGCCTGGTACTCAATGACGGCCACGGCAGCCTGGCCGATCAGGTCCATCGGCGCCGCGCGGACCCTCTGCTCCCCAGGCTCGAACCGAGTCTTGTGCGAGTGGAGCAACCACCTGTGGTCGGTGCCACACAAACCGACGCTGCCTTGATATTGAACAGTCCCTACGGTGGCTTCAGCCCGGACGGTAACGAATACGTAGTGATCCTGCGCCCAGGCCAACCCACACCAGCGCCTTGGGTGAATGTGCTGGCCAATGCGCAATTCGGCACAGTGATTTCCGAAAGTGGCGGTGCTTACACCTGGAGCGAGAATGCTCACGAATATCGTCTCACCCCTTGGCATAACGACCCGATCTCTGACCCCAGCGGTGAGGCGTTGTACCTGCGCGACGAAGATACCGGCCACTTCTGGTCGCCAACCCCACAACCCTGCCCAGGTAGTGGCCTTTACCGTACTCGCCACGGTTTCGGCTACAGCGTATTCGAGTATGAAGAGGACGGCATCCATACCGAGTTGTGGGTCTATGTGGCGCTGGATGCACCGATCAAATTCTCGCGCCTGAAAATTCGCAATACCAGCGGCCGGCCGCGGCGTTTGTCGGCAACGTGCTACGTGGAGTGGGTACTGGGGGATTTGCGCGGCAAGTCGGCCATGCATGTGGTCACGGAGGTGGACCCATTCAGTGGCGCGCTGTTCGCGCGCAACGCCTTTTCGATCGAGTTCTCCGGGCGCGTCGCCTTTCTCGACACGGATTCGACGGGGCGCAGTTTTAGCGGTGACCGTGCCGAATTTCTTGGCCGCAATGGGAACCTGCAAGCGCCGGCAGCCCTGACTCGTGCTCGGCTGTCTGGACGCTGCGGTGGTGGCTTCGATCCCTGCGCAGCGATGCAGGTCGCACTGGATCTGGCGGACGGCGAAAGCCGGGACGTGGTGTTCCGCCTCGGCGCCGAACAGGACGCCAAATCAGCCACCCGCCTGGTGCAGAAATACCGCGGTGCCAAGGCCTCGGCGGGGGAACTGGACGCTGTGCGTCTGCATTGGCGCACGACCTTGGGGGCCATACAAATTCAGACTCCCGATCCAGCCATCGATGTGCTGGTCAACGGCTGGCTGATGTATCAGGTCATCGCGTGCCGCTTCTGCGCGCGCAGCGGTTATTACCAATCCGGCGGAGCCATTGGCTTTCGTGATCAATTGCAGGACAGCATGGCAATGATCCATGCCGACCCGGCTGCCGCGCGCCGCCACCTACTGCTCTGCGCCGCGCATCAGTACCCCGAAGGCGACGTACAACACTGGTGGCATCCACCGCAAAGTCGGGGTGTGCGAACGGGCTGTTCCGACGACTTTCTTTGGTTGCCCCTGGCAACCAGCCGCTACGTGTACATCACCGGTGATCGTAGCGTACTGAGCGAAGTGGTGGGTTATATCGAGGGACGCGCACTCACTGCTGGCGAAGAGTCCTACTACGATCTGCCCGGCACTTCACAACTCCAGGAAAGCCTCTACCAACATTGCGTTCGCGCCATTGAGCATGGCCTTAAGCGCGGTTCCCATGGGCTGCCGTTGATGGGGTGCGGAGACTGGAATGACGGAATGAATCGGGTCGGAGAGCAAGGCCTTGGTGAGAGCGTATGGCTTGGCTTCTTCGGCTACGAGGTGCTGCTGCAATTCTCCCGTACTGCGCAGCTGGAAGGTGACAGGGTCTTCGCCCAGCGATGTACTGAGCTGGCGGCGACTTTACGTGTGAGCCTGGAAGATCAGGGTTGGGATGGTGCCTGGTACCGCCGCGCTTACTTCGACGACGGCCAGGTATTGGGCTCTGCGAGTAACGAGGAATGTCGTATCGACTCCATAGCGCAAAGCTGGTCGGTGCTCTCCGGGGCCGCGTCGCAGGTACGGCGCAGAACGGCCATGGACTCACTGGATCTGCACTTGGTCCGGCGCGACACCGGCGTGGTGTTATTGCTCGACCCGCCGTTCGACAAGGGAACCCTCGATCCCGGTTACATCAAAGGCTACGTACCCGGCGTACGCGAGAATGGAGGCCAATACACTCACGCTGCCGTTTGGGCAAGTATGGCCTTCGCCCGTCTTGGCGACAGCGACAAGGCATGGGAGCTGCTGCGTATGATCAATCCCGTCAGCCGTCGCAGCGCTGCACAAATAGAAACGTACAAGGTTGAGCCTTACGTGATGGCCGCCGACGTCTACGGGGTTGCACCCCACACAGGACGCGGCGGCTGGACCTGGTACACCGGCTCCGCTGGCTGGATGTATCGCCTGATCGTCGAATCACTACTGGGACTGACACGCTGCGCCAACTCGCTGCGCATTGAACCGGTGCTGCCAGCCGATTGGCCGGGTTTCACCCTCCATTACTGGTTCGGTGCAACCCTCTACCACATAGAGGTGCGCCAAAACGAAGACGCAACACGCACACTCAGCCTGGATGGCACGCTACTCACCGATGCGACGCTAGGACTGCTGGACGATGGGATCGAACATCGTATTGTGGCGACTTTCCCGAAATCTACGGTGGTTAATGAGGGGCACGTCACATCAACTTCTTAACGACTGTTGTAACAGGGGCTCTGAGCGATAGCGCACAGAGTGCCTGTTTGGATTAGGCCGGAGGGAGAAAGTACTCATTCTCTGAACGGTAGCGTGGATGCAGTCAATCACGAGCGGCACGAACCTTCCCGCTAAAGACTTTAAAGCCATAGGTGTTGTATATCAGCGTCACCGGTATCAGTACGGCGAAACCAACCAAAATGAAAATCTGGCTGGTCGGACTGGAGGCGACGGCTTGCAGCGTCAGATTCGGCGGGATGATCAGCGGATAAAGCGCTGCGATGACCAATGTGAAGGCCAAAACGAAGATTCCCAATGCAGCGAACAGCGGCAGATATTCCCGGCGGCTTCGAAATCCCAAGACGAAGCCGATTAACAGTGCAATGAGCATTGTTGAGGCCGGCAGCCAGAGAAGAGGATCTAAAAGCCGATGTGCATATCGAGTGTCCAGTGTCGTTGTCCAGGTAACCAACACGGCCAATAGCCCTAAGGTTACGATTGCCAGCGCCCTCGCCTGACGACCTGATCGTTGCTGAAGTTCTTCTTCAGTACGCCAATAAAGCCAGCAGGCGCCCAGCCACGTGTAGCCCACCACGAGCACTGCGCCACAGTACAGCGGAAACATACCCAGCCACTCCCAGCCGTTACCACTGTACTGCCTACCATCATTAGATATGCCTTGAACAAGCGAACCCAAGACCAGCCCCTGGCATCCACCGGCGAGCAGTGAACCGCCCAACAGCAAGCCGTCGACGGCGCGCTTGATCCCGTCACTGGGCGCGTAGTCACGAAATTCCAGCGCTACCGCTCGAAGAATCAATGCCAAAAACATCATAATAAACGGCAGATAAAGCGCCGGCAGCAGGATGGCATAGGCCAGCGGAAATAACGCCAGCAAGCCGCCGCCTCCTAGCACGAGCCAAGTTTCATTAGCATCCCAAATCGGCAGGATTGTCACTGCCATGACACGGCGATGTTTACTACATCGGGTAAGGCCCAGCAGTACACCGACGCCAAGATCAGTGCCGTCCAACAGCACATAGTTCAACACCGAAAACGCCAAGGCTGCAGCGGATAGTAGTGTTATCCAGTCGTTGTCTAACATGGATTCATGCCCTCATGACTCACCCGTCTCGTCAGCCAAGGTTGGCTGCGGCCCGGCCTCGTCCTTGTGAGGTGGCTCGCGCAGAATTCGCAGCAGCACCCAGAGCCCAACGCCGAATATCAGCAGGTAAAACGACAAGATGAACCATGTTGAGCTAATCACCTGCTGCCGAGAAACCGATGACAGACTGTCAGCCGTGCGCAGCAGACCATAGACGGTGAAGGGCTGGCGGCCCACCTCGGTCACTACCCAGCCACTCAGCATCGCCAAAAATCCAGCCGGGGCCATCAGCACACACCCTCGGAGCATCCAAGGCGCCGTGTACAACCGTTGTCGCCATCGCAATACCAAACCGGTCAGGCCCTGCCCCAGCATCAATAGGCCCAGACCGACCATGAAACGAAAAGCGAAGAACACCGCTGGAACAGGTGGTATGTCCTGAGGCGGGAACTCGTCCAGTGCAGCGATGGTGCCACTCAGGTCATGCCGCAGGTACAGCGAAGCTATGCGCGGAATCGCCACTTCCCAATGGTTGCGTCGCTCATTCATGTCGGGAAGGGCGAACAAGCGTAATGGTTCGCCCGCACCATCAGCCGGGCGAGTCCAGGAGCCTTCGATGGCGGCGACCTTCTGCGGCTGAACTTTGAGGCTGTGTTGACCATGAAGGTCTCCCACCACGATTTGCACAGGTGTGATCAAGACAATCACCCACAGCGTCATGGAGTATGCAAGCCGTGCTCGCGGATTCTCAGGCGCACGCAACAGCTGCCAAGCGCTGATACCGGCCACCAGCGTGGCGGTGCCGAGCAACGCGGCCAACGTCATATGCACAAGCCGATAAGGGAACGACGGATTGAAGATGATCGCCCACCAATCCTCGGCAATGAACCGTCCATCTGTGCCAATGGAGTAACCGGCGGGTGTTTGCATCCAGGAATTGGCCGACAGGATCCAGAATGCGCTGATTAACGATCCAAGCGCTACGGCACAGGTGGCGAAGAAATGCAGACGACGGCCTACCTTCTTCAATCCAAATAACATGATGCCAAGGAAGCCAGCCTCCAGAAAAAAAGCGGCAAGCACTTCGTAGAACATCAATGGGCCGAGGATATCTCCTGCCTGAGTCGAAAGCCGCGACCAATTGAGCCCGAATTGGTACTCCAATATAAGACCCGAGGCAGTGCCCACCGCCACGTTGAGGGCAAACACCTTCAGCCAGTAAAGGTAGACGTCCAGATAGACCTTTCGCCCACGCCACAGCCAAAGCGCTTCGAGCACCATCAGAAAGTTGGCCAAACCAATGGTGAAAGCCGCCAACACGATATGAAAGCTGATGGTGATCGCGAATTGGGCCCGCGCGGCCATCAGCGCCGAATCAATTGCGTCCATGCCGTCCACTCACCGTTAGCCAACGCATGCAGGAATAAGCTGTTGGCAGCACCAAGCGAAGGTTACGCGGATAGCTAAATGTGTTGGCGAGAATAGGCATGGCACGTGTCCGATGCAGTATTTGTCGGTTGACTCTCCTCAGTGCCAATGATTCCGAAAGTCAAAGCCCGAACAGAATATTCCTCCCTGGACAATCGGAATTGAGCGGCAGCTATCGGCCCAGAGTGTGTAAAAACGATCATGGGCCTCATTTTCTTGGGGCATCGACGTTCGTTGGCTGAGCGATCGCACGATCAATACCATGGGTTGCATCGGTAGCAACCTGGAGCACGTCAACGCTGTTTTACAGCCTCTTGGATGGGCCAAAACCAGCCTTCTTTACGCCGACAGCGCCTTCATCAAACCGTTAGCGCCGATGATTTTCATGACCCGTTTCAAGTTGTAGGCGAGCACATTCAAGCTCATCTCGGCGCTTACCCCCGTTAAGCTTTCGGGTCAGGAAGTGCGTCGCACCCTTCCATTGCTTGAGCGTCCCGAAAGGATGCTCAACAGTCCGTTTTCGGATCCGCATCATCCACGGCGCGTTGCTCAGCCTGTTCTGCATTTCCTCCAATACGGTTTCATGCTCCCAGCGCCGAACTCGCCGTTGCTTGCTCGGTGTGCACTTCGATTTCAGCGCTCATCCCTGGCAATTAGAACTCCAGTAACGGTGCAACTTAAGGCCTGTCGCCACCATGAAAATCGCATCATGCAGCTGATCGAAAAAGTTGAATCCGGGTTAAGAATCGAAGACCTGGTTAATGCAGAGCAATTGCAGGCGGATAACTTAAAATTCAGCGTGGTGATTCATAAGTGCGAGTGAAGCTACTTCGCGCGCACATGCTCCAACACCACTTCCAACGGATGACGCAGCTGCCTGTCGGCCAAGCGCTTCACTTGACTCCGACAGGAGTAGCCCGTGGCCAGCGCCTCACCCTGTTTATCCAGCTTGCCGGCCCATGACTGCTCGAAAATGGTCCGCGAGGTGTCCTGGTTGCGGGCTTCGTGGCCGTAGGTGCCAGACATGCCGCAGCAGCCGGTCGCCTCCGTCACCAGCTTGAGCCCAAGCCGGGCAAACATGGTTTCCCATTGCGCAGTACTGGCTGGGACATTGGTCTTCTCGGTGCAGTGCGCCAACAAACGGAATGTCTCGGTCGCGGTGTGCGGGTTTTCAGGCAACGCATCGAAGAGCCATTCCTGAGGTAGCAGGACCTTCGGGCAATCGTTGAGCCCTGGTACTTTCTGATATTCCTGGCGGTAGACCAACGTCATCGCCGGGTCCAGGCCCACCAGTGGCACTCCACAGGCGGCGAGCGCCTTGAGCTGATTGCCGTTGCGGATCGCCGCCTTGGCGAATGCGCCGAGGAAGCCCTGCACGTGCAAAGGCTTGCCGTTGGCGCTAAAGGGCGCCAGAAACACCCGGTAGCCCAACTGATGCGCCAACTGGATAAAGCTCGCCAGCAACGGCGTTTCGAAGTAACGGGTGAAGGCGTCCTGCACCAACACCACGCTCCGCTCACGTTGTGCAGCGGTCAGTTCGCGCAGGGCTGGCACGCTGGCGACAGCGACCTTGCAGCGGGTCAACGTGGCCTGCAAGTCATGGCGGTGGATCAGCGGACTGTCGAGCATGCCGACCTGTTGCTCCAGCAGGCGGCTCACCCATTTCGAGCCCATCACCGCGTTGTACAGGCCCGGCGCGTAGGCCATGTAAGGAATGGTGAACTCCAGCGAGCCGATCAAATAGTCACGGAGCGGGCGTTGATAGCGACCGTGGTACAGCTCGAGAAAACGAGATCGGAATTCCGGGACGTTGACCTTGACCGGGCATTGTCCCGCACAGGATTTACAGGCCAGGCAGCCCGCCATCGCATCGTAGACTTCATGGGAGAAATCCGCCTCACCGCGCGAGCGCGCCAGGTTATTGCGCAACCGCGTCGGCAATCCGCTCAACCACGACAACTTGCCCCGGGCCGCTTGCAACACATCGATATTCGCCGCGCCTTGCAGACGCAGCCATTCGCGAATCAACGACGCCCTGCCCTTCGGCGAATGCTGGCGTTCACGGGTGGCTTTCCACGACGGGCACATCGCATCGTTGGGGTCGTAGTTGTAGCAAGCGCCGTTACCGTTGCAGTGCATGGCGGTGCCGAAGCTTTGCCAGACGCGCTCGTCGATCTGCCGATCCAGATCACCGCGCAACGTCACTTCGTTGACTTTGAGCAAGCCTTGGGCGGCATCCGGCGGGGTGCAGATCTTGCCGGGGTTGAGCTGATTGTGCGGGTCGAACGCCCCCTTGAGCGTTTGCAGCGCCGGGTACAGCTCGCCAAAAAACTCGGGGACATATTCCGAACGTAGACCTTTGCCGTGCTCGCCCCACAGCAGCCCTCCGTAACGCCGGGTCAACTCGGCCACCGCATCGGAAATCGGCTTGACCCGCGCGGCCTGGGCCGGGTCTTTCATGTCCAGCGCCGGGCGTACATGCAACACACCGGCATCGACGTGACCGAACATGCCATACGCCAGGCCATGGCTGTCGAGCAATGCGCGGAATTCAGCGATGTAGTCGGCCAGTTTCTCCGGAGGCACGGCGGTGTCTTCAACGAAAGGCTGCGGACGAATCTCGCCGTCAACGTTGCCCAGCAGCCCGACCGAGCGTTTGCGCATGGTGTAGACACGGCTCACCGCTTCGGCCCCTTCGGCCAGCGTGTGACCCAGGCGCTCGATCGTTGTGTCCGCTTGCAGGTGCTCCACGAACGACGCCACGCGAGCGTTCACTTGCGCCACGTCATCGCCGCTGAACTCCACCAGATTGATGCCAAGCGTCGGGCGCCCGACGTCAACCGGGAAATACTCGGCGACGCTGTGCCAGACGATGTCTTTCATCGCCAGCAGCAACACCTTGGAGTCCACGGTTTCAATGGACAACGGCTTGTGTGCCAATAACGCATTGGCGTCGCGCAGCGCATCCATGAAGCTGCCGTAACGCACGTTCACCAGTACCGAATACTTGGGAATCGGCAGCACGTTGAGTTTGGCTTCGACGATGTAGCCCAACGAACCTTCCGCGCCGCACAGCACGCTGTTGAGATTGAAACGCCCGTGCTCATCACGCAGGTGCGCCAAGTCATAGCCGGTCAGGCAGCGATTGAGTTTGGGGAACACCGCTTCGATCAGGTCAGCCTGGGTTTCCTGAATGTGCCGCGCAGTCCGGTACACCTCGCCGATGCGGCCGGGTTGCGTGCATGCCACTTCCAGCTCCGCGTCGGACAGAGGCTGGCTGTGCAGGCGCTCGCCACCGATCAGCACACTGTGCAGTTCCAGGACGTGATCGCGGGTCTTGCCATAGGTGCAACTGCCCTGGCCGCTGGCGTCGGTGTTGATCATGCCGCCGACGGTGGCGCGGTTGGACGTCGACAGCTCCGGGGCGAAGAACAGCCCATGGGGTTTGAGCGCGGCATTCAGCTGGTCCTTGACCACGCCCGCCTGCACTCGCACCCAACGCTCGGCGGCGTTGATTTCGAGGATGGTGTTCATGTGCCGCGACAAGTCGACCACGATGCCATCGGTCAATGACTGGCCGTTGGTGCCGGTACCGCCGCCCCGCGGGGTCAGTTTGATCTGGTGAAAGCGTGGTTCGGCCATCAAGGTCGCGATGCGTGCGATGTCGTCCGCGTCCAGGGGAAACACCGCTGCTTGCGGCAGACGCTGGTAAATCGAGTTGTCGGTCGCCAGCACCGTGCGGGTGGCGTAGTCGGCGCTGAGCTGGCCGCGGAAGCCGCTGGTACGCAGGGCTTGAAGAAATTCCGGGTACTGTGCCGCGAGTGCAACGGTGGGCAACTGGGCGATCATCGCAGGCTGTTCTCTTGTCGGTCTAATCACGGGGAAAATCAAAATACTTGTCGCCTGAGCATTAATGGGTCAGCCTCACGTCGTCGGCTGCACTAATGATCCTGCAGGCTCTGGCGCCGGACAAACGGATAATCTTGCCGCTATCGATGACTTTTACGAATGAATTACCGTCACCTCACCCCGTCGATGTCGTTGCTGCTGGCTTTTGAAGCCGCTCGGAATAGCCATTGGGCCGCTCTGCTGCGGGCTCTGCAGGGTTTTACCGTCGCAGAAGTGAAGCTGATTAGTCTGCAGCTTGTTTGGGCAATGGCGAAATTTTGTTGTCGTGCCAAAGGAGAAAACTGTAGGAGCGAGCTTGCTCGCGATTCACCTGAGATCGCCGCGTTTCCCCTGGTAAAAACGCGTTTTCGTTGACGACCATCGCGAGCAAGCTCGCTCCTAAAGAAAGACTTTTCTCTGGACGAAAAAAATGGACCTCTTTTCATAGGTCCATTTTTTAATGCTTGGAGCGGGAAACGAGACTCGCATCTGGCGTCCGAACCATTGAAATCTAAGGGGTTTCTTTTCTTGCCGAGGCCATCGACAAGTCGCCCCCTCCCCCACTGACCGGTTGAATCCACAGTCTAAAAGCGGTCACTCGAGCAACCTCCTGACATACCGCTTTTCCCGAACAAGAGGATTTACTGGTAATCACCGGCGCGCCAAAGCATGCCGGCCATTTTTACCACCGCAATTTTATTTTTTGATGGACACAATCGTGGCTTTGCCGCCCTCAAGCCGGAAGGAAAACGACACTTGGTCTCCAGCCGTCAGCCCTGTCAGCTGATCTTCCGTCACGGAAAAGGCCATGGTCATCGGCGGCCATTGCACAGCTGGAACAGCGCCGTGAGAGACGGTCACCGTATGCTTCGTAGTATCGATAGCCTTGATCGTTCCGTCGGCGGTGGCGACTGGAGCCTGCGTTGTTTCCTGCTTCATCTGCATGCCCTCCATTCCGCCCATTTTCATGCCTGGCATATCCTCTGCATGGGCCGATAGAGACAGCGTGAATACGGTGCTTGCAACTGCAATCAGGGTCAGTTTCATACGACTTTTCCTTGAGGGGTGATGGGTTCAACTGAGAGGTGCCGGCGACGCATCAGGCGATAGGCCGCCGGAATGACAAACAGGGAAAGCAAGGGCGCCGTGACCATGCCGCCGACCATGGGTGCAGCAATTCGGCTCATCACCTCGCTGCCGGTCCCGCTGCCCAGCAAGATGGGTAACAAGCCAGCAATGATGACGGCCACGGTCATGGCCTTGGGTCGAACACGCTGCACGGCGCCTTCACGAATCGCCGCAACCAGACCGCGCTCTGTGCTGTCGCCGAGGTCTTCACGTTCGGCCCAGGCGTTCTTCAGGTAGAGCAGCATGATCACGCCAAACTCGGCGGAAACACCGGCCAAGGCGATAAAACCGACCCCGGTGGCGACTGACAGGTTGAACCCCAACAGATAGAGGAACCATGCCCCGCCAGTAAGGGCGAACGGCAGAGTGGCCATGATCAGCAAGGCCTCATCGAAGCGGGCGAAAGTCAGGTAGAGCAACACGAAGATGATGACCAGCGTGGCAGGCACCACCAGTTTGAGTCGTGCGTTGGCCCTTTCGAGAAACTCGAACTGCCCTGAGTAACTCAGGCTCATGCCGGGCTGTAACTTGACCTGCTCGCTGACGACCCGGCGCAGATCGGCGACTACCGAGGCAATGTCCCGGCCACGCACATCGATGTACACCCAACCAGAAGGCCGTGCATTCTCGCTCTTGAGCATCGGCGGACCGTCGCTGACCTTGACCTTCGCCACTGTGCCGAGGGTGATCTGGCTACCTAGCGGGGTATAGATCGGCAGTTGCTCCAAGGCACCGAGCGAGTCACGCCACTCCCGTGGGTAACGCACGTTGATCGGGAAGCGTGCAAGCCCTTCAATGGTTTCGCCGACGTTTTCACCGCCGATAGCGCCGGCCACGATGGACTGCACATTGGCGATATTCAGTCCGTAGCGAGCAGCCGCCTTACGGTCAATATCCACATCGATATAACGGCCACCGGTCAGTCGCTCGGCCAGAGCCGAACTGACACCGGGTACGCCCTTGGCCACACGCTCGACTGCCTGAGTCGCGGCATCGATCTCCGATAGGTTGGTGCCGGCAACTTTCACTCCGATGGGACTCTTGATCCCAGTGGCCAGCATGTCGATACGGTTGCGAATCGGTGGTATCCAGATATTCGTCAGCCCAGGGACTCGTACCACTCGATCCAGTTCTTCCACCAACTTTTCCTGGGTCATGCCTGGACGCCATTGCTCATGTGGTTTGAACTGGATGGTGGTCTCGAACATTTCCAGCGGTGCCGGGTCGGTGGCGGTTTCAGCGCGCCCCGCTTTGCCGAAGACGTGTTCGACTTCAGGCACCGTCTTGATCAGGCGGTCGGTCTGTTGCAGCAACTGCGCCGCTTTCTGCGCCGACAATCCCGGCAAAGCTGAAGGCATGTAGAGCAGGTCACCCTCGTCCAGCGGCGGAAGAAACTCACCACCCAAGCGAGACATTGGCCATAGCGCACTGACAAAAACCAATAGCGCCACCAGCAGCGTGATCTTTGGTCGACGCAAGACTGCGTCCAGGGCTGGCTGATAGATCCGAATCAACCACCGGTTCAACGGGTTCTGTTGTTCACTGGGAATTCGTCCTCGAATCCAGTAGCCCATCAGCACCGGCACCAAGGTCACTGACAATCCCGCCGCTGCGGCCATGGCGTAGGTCTTGGTGAAAGCCAAAGGGCCGAACAGCCGTCCTTCCTGAGCTTCCAGGGTGAACACCGGAATAAACGACAGAGTGATGATCAACAAACAGAAGAACAGCGCCGGGCCTACCTCTGCCGCCGCTTCGGTCATTACATGCCAATGACGTTCACCCTTCAGTTCTTCCCCCGGATTGGCCGCGTGCCATGCCTCAATCTTCTTGTGGGCGTTCTCGATCATCACCACGGCGGCATCGACCATGGCGCCGATGGCGATAGCTATCCCGCCCAAGGACATGATGTTGGCGTTGATGCCCTGGTAGCGCATGACGATGAAGGCAATCAGCACCCCCACCGGCAGCGAAATGATCGCCACCAGGGATGAGCGCAGGTGCCAGAGGAAGATCCCACAGACCAGCGCGACGACGATGAACTCTTCGATCAGCTTGTGGCTGAGATTTTCCACAGCGCGGTCGATCAGCTTGCTACGGTCGTAGGTGGTGACAATTTCCACCCCGGCCGGCAGACTGCTTTTCAGTTCGTCGAGTTTGGTCTTGACCGCCGCAATGGTCTCGCGAGCGTTTTTGCCGCTGCGCAATATCACCACGCCGCCGACGGTCTCGCCTTCGCCGTCGAGTTCAGTAATGCCACGCCGCATTTCCGGCCCCAACTGGATCGTGGCGACATCGCCAAGGGTCACCGGTATGCCACCCGCACCCAGCTTGAGCGGGATCGCCCGAAAGTCATTGAGCGTCTTCAAGTATCCGGAAGCGCGCACGATGAACTCGGTCTCTGCCATCTCCAGCACGGCACCACCGGTTTCCTGGTTGGCCTTGCCGATAGCTTCGGTCACCTCAGACTGAGTGATACCGAGGCTGGCCAGTTTGAGCGGATCAAGTTGCACTTGGTACTGCTTGATCATGCCCCCCACGGTGGCCACCTCCGCAACGTTGGGCAGGGTCTTGAGTTCGAACTTGAGGAACCAGTCCTGAAGTGCGCGAAGCTGTGCCAGATCATGCCCGCCACTGCGATCCACTAGCGCGTACTGATAGATCCAACCCACCCCCGTCGCATCTGGTCCCAACGCCGGCTTGGCGCTGGCAGGCAACCGATTTTGTATTTGGCTCAGATACTCCAACACCCGCGAGCGAGCCCAGTACAAGTCAGTGCCGTCTTCGAACAGCACGTAAACGAAGCTGTCGCCGAAGAAGGAATAACCACGCACCGTCTTGGCGCCCGGTACTGAGAGCATGGTAGTGGCCAACGGATAGGTCACCTGGTTCTCGACAATCTGCGGCGCTTGTCCAGGAAAAGGGGTGCGGATGATCACCTGAACATCCGAGAGATCTGGCAGTGCATCGATGGGCGTGCTCTGCACCGACCAAATGCCCCAAGCCGTGACAAACAGCGTCGCCAGTAACACCAGGAATCGGTTGGCCACTGACCAACGAATCAGGGCGGCAATCATGGCTGGTTCCCCGATTTATCCATACGTTCAACACGCAAACCATCATCGGTCTGGCTCACCGCGACCCGGACCTTGTCGCCCGCTTTGAGGCCCTGTATCAGAGCCGGGTTGGCGAGTGGAAAAGTCATCGTCATGCCAGGCATTCCCAGCGTCTTGAAAGGGCCATGGGCGAGCGTGACTTCTTTGTCGTTGATCTCAACGATCTGTCCATCTGCTTCATGAAAGCTTGAGGCTGCTGCGCTGGGTGGTGACTGTTCCTCCGAGCTGGCAACAATGCCCTTAAGACTGGCCTCCGAGTCGAGCAGGAACTGGCCAGACGTAACCACCTTCTGGCCTTCTTCCAGGCCTTTCAATATCGCCGTCTTGCCATCGCTTTCCTGCCCGAGTTGCACTTCAACAGGGCGGTAGCGACCGGCGTCTTCGGCGAGCATCACCAAGGCACGTCGGCCCGTGCGAATCACCGCCTCGCTCGGCACCCACAACACACTCTTCTCGGTCGAACGATTCAGGCGTACCTGCGCCGTCAAACCCGGTCTGAGGCGTCCGTCAGGATTGGGTAACTCGACACGTACTCGAAGAGTGCGGCTGTCCGGGTTGGTCTCGGGCAAAATCGCGCTGACCTTGCCGTTGAGTATTGTCCCTGGGAAAGCTGGCAGACGCGCTTCGACTGCCTGTCCCACGGTGATCGATCCGGCATCCGATTCTGGTACGGCCACCGCTAGCCAGACACTACTCAAGCCATTGACGCGTGCCAGGGTGTCGCCGGTCGCCACGGTCATACCCGCGCGTACGTTCAACTCTTGCAGCACACCACCAATAGGGCTGGTGAGCGTCAGGTACGGCTGAACCTTACCGCCACGCTCTACCTGAGTAATCAGTGCTGCCGGCATCCCCGTGAGCCGTAGACGCTGGCGGGCCGCAGCCAACAGGTCAGCATCACCGCTGCGCTTCAGGGCAAGGAACTCTGTCTGGGCAGCGGCCCACTCAGGCACCAGGATATCCGCCAACGCCGCGTTGGCTTTGAGCACATCACCAGGAGCATGGGCATAAACCCGCTCCACAAAGCCGACTGTGCGAGCCTGAATCACAGCAATATCACGTTCGTTGAATCCCAACACACCTGTCACATCGAGGCTGGAGTCAAAGACTCCACGGGTGACTGCTGCAAAACGCAGACCGAGATTCTGGGTGAGGCTTGGATCGATGGTGACGGTCGCACGGTCCGCTGCGCCACTGGCGTACTGCGGGACCAGTTGCATGTCCATGAAGGGGGACTTACCCGGCTTATCGAACTTTTGCTGGGGGTACATGGGGTCGTACCAATACAGAGCCTTGCGTTCGTCCGATGAATTGAGGCCCTTCTCCTGGGTGGTACTGGGTATTCCGCTCATGCGCTGGTGAGCGAACCAGTAACCACCGGCAACACCCAATGCCATCGAGATACCTACCAGCAATGCCCCGTTCCATTTTTTAAGGATCATTGGCTGGACTCCCCATAAGCAAAATACAGACGCGCACTGGTCAGCGCTCGCTGCTCTTCCACGTCGATCTGTTTGAGGCGGGCTTCGATGAGTTCACGTCGGGCGGCAACAACGGCGTTCAAATCGCCTTTGCCGGACCGATAACTGGCCATGCTGAGTTCGACCTTTTCCTTGGCCAGTGGTAACAGGCTTTCCTGGTTTCGGCGCACGGCACGATTCAGGCGTTCATAGTCAGCCAGCTCGTTTTCCAGTTGCTGAGTGTGCTCGCGTGACAGGGCTTCGCGCTCGGCCTCAAGCTGACTGAGTTCAGCCTGTTTGGCTGCGATTTTGGGGTTTTGGCGCGAGTCAGGAAACAGCGGTAGATCCCAGGAAAATTGCACGCTGACCATATCGCCAAACTCACGGCCACGGCGCTGGTAATCCAGTTCCCAGCTCCAGTCCGACTGCTTCTCCGACACGGCTTCACGAACCTTGGCTTGCGCTTCACGGGTCATCGGCGCAAACGCTGCCAACTCGGGATGGTGTTGCAGTTTATGAGAGTAGCTTGAGGTATCGACGGGCCACTCCGGCAAGCTGCCCACAGGCTTGTCGTTGGCGGCTGAGCCAATCCAGCGTTTGAGGGCTGCTCGGGCCTGCGCTCTCTGGAGAATCAGATCATCCTGTTGCTCCGCCAGTTGAGCCGCTTCTTGCTTGGGCGTCACCGCATCGGCGGGTTGAGCGCGGCCACCGGCAATCTGGGCCCGGACGGTATCGGTCAGCAGGCGATTTTCTTTGTAGAAGTCCTGGAACAGCCCATCTTTACGCTCAACCGAGTAGCTACTGATCCATGCCAACGCCGTGGACTGGCGTACCTTCAGACGTTCGACTCGACGCTCCGCAGCGGCGCGATCAACGGCCGCATCGGCGACCTCAATGCGCGCTTTGCGCTTGTCGCTGTTGGGCATCTCTTGCCTGACCCCGACCATTTGCATGGTCATGAAGTCCTGGTCGATGCTCCAGCGATCCGGACCGCCAATGGGGTAGTTCTGCACACCCAGCAGCAGTTTGGGGTCAGGTAGCTCACCGGCTGGAATAGCCGCGCTGCTGGCAGCCTGAATTTTGGCGTCTTGTGCGGTCAGCGACGGTGCATTGTTTTCGGCCAGCCGCAACGCTTCATCGAGTGTCAATGCGGCAGCGAAGCTCGGCAATGCCAATACGCTTGCCGCCAGACCGGCCACGAGGGACCAGCCTGTGCAATAGCACTTGGAGTTCATGTTTACGATTCCTGTGATCATCCACTGCGCGCGGCAAAAGACACGCACGCAGCTAGTCCATCCCACTAATGCGGAATGAGGCTCAATGTGGGACAGGAATCAAACGCGAGGCGGTCGCCATACCCCGGACGGGGTCTGTACGGGTAGGGAATCGCTGAAGAAGGAAATCACGAACGGGCTGAATAAGGTTACAGGAGGCTTGAAGATCGAGACTTGCAGCATGCCGCCTGTCTTGCATTCCTGGCCCGGCTTACAAGGTTTGCCGTGCTCGGAAGGGCTTTTCATATCGTTGCAGCAGTCCATCCCCATGTCGTCCATCATCGCCATGCCCATCGTCTTCATTGGGCAAGGTTCTGTCGGTGCCTGAACGCCCGCCATCCCGCTGAGGGGAAGCGCCAAGCTAATCATGAAGATGATGCAAAACCGCAGATAGCGTTTCATGGGCTGGAGTGTAGTCGCTGAAAATGGCTCTTACAATTGGGCGCATGGCATAAACAGCCTGCCGAAATGCCTAAGACAGGCGATAACACCGAACCTGAATTAAGCCAGCATTATCTGGCACAAAATAGAAGCTCATTCCGAGCAGACTCTAGGTCTGTTGATGGTCCATGCGCATTTTTGCGCACTCTAAGCCACTGACCCACGACTCGAATAGGCTCAAGACGTCGGCGTTTCAATCATCCCGAGTGGCAAGCAGGCACTGAACGCCAGAAACCGCCTCGAAACGGTCATTCATTTCTGTTTCTCACTGTGGCGAGCTAACAAGACCTGCCCATCCCAATCCGCATCTGCTGCTCCTTCGGTCCGAGAGAGGAGCCGTCCACTGTCAAGATCGGCAGCTAGCGTGCTCCTCGGTGCATTCACATCGGGCTGTGTCGACGTCAATGTGACGAGAGATAGGAGATGATAAAAACGCTCCTCGACAATCGAGCCCATCCAGAGCGGTGTAGTTCGTCCGTTTGTGAGCTGAAAATCAACGACCCACAATCGAAGCACGAGGCGCGAACCGGCAGGTGCACCATCGCTATACGGTCGGACGAGGGTCAGACTGGGAAGACGACCACTTGCGAAAAGAGGAATAACTGGAAAAACGGTAGGGTCGGTCTGGGTGGTAAGCCAATTCAGGGCATTCAACGGTGTCCAGGCCGCTGAGTCGCGCCACCCGTCAAGTTGAAGGACATTTTGCAAGTCCGGCAGGCCACCGGCCCACTGGAACGTCAGTGGCTCATTCGTCTCGCCCGTGAGATCGATACGCCGCGCCGGCAGTTGCTGCCAATCCGACGCCCACCAATCAGTGGCCCTCATGCTTGGCGTCCCAACCTTGACGGCATAACGACCGCTGTCGGTCGCATGGCTACGATAGATATTAAAGCCGCCGACGAGGATAAGTGCCGCACATCCGAGGGCGAGCAGGCCCCCTGGGTTGATGCGCTCGGCCTGCCGCCGCAAGTAGGAGAGTCCGAGCAACGCCAGCCAAGCGGACCCAAATGCCATCCCCCCGAGCACGTCGGAAAGCCAATGCGCACCGAGGTAGAGCCGCGAGAATGCAATCAGAAATATCAGGGTTGCGGCGCCAATAACGACCGCGAGGCGCCATGCCGGGCGGATATCACGCGCGATGAGGAAAGCGAGGAAACCGTATAACACGACATTGATCGTGCTATGGCCGCTGGGGAAGGAAAATGCACTCCACCCGGAGTAGAGAAGCTCACCGGGTCGGGCTCGATGCAATGTATCCGCTCCATGAACTCCACATTCCAAGCGGATAGCTGACGGCTGATGCTGTGCTCCCGATTTCCATCAGGAGCCCATCACCATGATGCGTCCCAATGCCAGCGTTGAAAAAGTGTACC
>NZ_SOPU01000018.1:0-209857 GCF_004402115.1 Pseudomonas sp. F01002
CAAACAACGCCACTCTTTCAACTCCTTCTGGGCTTCGATGACCTGAAGCAACTCGCTGTCGAAAACTGCGTAACTCATTGTTTACCAAGGAGTTTTCCGTTTCGACTGCGCCGGAAGTGGGCGAATTATAGACTTTCAGAATCTGCCGTCAACACCTAATTTGAGCTTTATTCGGATTTGAGCGTAATACGTGCAAATGCCTTCTTCCCGGCCTGGCAAACATGGGTCGCGCCCAGTACGTATATAAAGGTGCGATCGACAACCTCACCATCTATACGCACACCACCAGAACCTAGAAGGTCCCGCGCGACTGCCGAGTTCTTGACCAGACCTGCCTTATTAAGGACAGCCGCAATCGGCATGTCTTCAGTAGCAGTCAATTCAATCTCTGGCAGATCGTCCGGTAGCTCGCCTTCCTTCATACGGTTACCCGCCGCACGGTGAGCATTGGCTGCAGCCTCTTCACCATGGAAACGCGCAACGATTTCTTCGGCCAGCTTGATCTTGATATCACGCGGATTGGCACCCGCCTCGACATCCGCACGGTATGCATTGATCTCATCCATGGAGCGGAAACTGAGCAATTCGAAGTAGCGCCACATCAGCGCATCCGGAATGGAAACCAGTTTGCCGTACATCACACCCGGCGCTTCCTGAATACCCACGTAGTTGCCCAAGGACTTGGACATCTTCTTCACGCCATCCAGACCTTCGAGCAGCGGCATGGTCAGAATGCACTGGGCCTCTTGACCATATCCACGCTGCAGTTCACGCCCCATCAACAGGTTGAACTTCTGATCGGTACCACCCAGCTCGACATCCGCGCGCAATGCGACCGAGTCATACCCCTGAACCAACGGATAGAGGAACTCATGAATGGCGATTGGCTGATTGGTGGTATAGCGCTTATAGAAGTCGTCGCGCTCGAGCATGCGAGCCACGGTGTACTGCGAAGTCAGGCGAATGAAATCGGCCGGCCCCATCTGATCCATCCAGGTGGAGTTGAACGCAACTTCGGTTTTCGCCGGATCAAGAATCTTGAAAACCTGGGTCTTGTAGGTCTCGGCATTCTCGAGAACCTGCTCGCGGGTAAGAGGAGGACGTGTCGCACTCTTTCCGCTCGGATCGCCGATCATCCCGGTGAAGTCACCTATAAGGAAGATCACCTGATGCCCCAGCTCCTGGAACTGGCGCAGCTTATTAATAAGGACGGTATGACCCAAGTGCAAATCCGGCGCGGTCGGATCGAAGCCTGCCTTAATACGTAGCGGCTGGCCACGCTTGAGCTTTTCGATCAGCTCGGACTCGACCAACAGTTCTTCCGCACCACGTTTAATCAGCGCTAGCTGCTCTTCAACCGACTTCATAACAGACCCGCAAGGCTCGAATTCAAAGGGAACCAACCATACAAGATCGCGCGTCAAATACAAGTTCTGCCCGGCGCACGGATGCCAATCCACGGACACAGCGTTCGCGGACTTGCTTCAGAGATGATTTGGTTATATTTTATACAGTTATTTCATCTTCATCTTCATCATGTCATTCATCTTTTCCAATTCATCTTTTTCAAAGTCAAAAATTACCTATGACCAAAGAATCGTCTAAAGCGCCGCCGCTTTACCCGAAGACCCACCTGCTCGCAGCAAGTGGCATCGCCGCCCTTCTGAGCCTGGCGCTTTTGGTATTTCCTTCCAGTGATGTTGAAGCCAAAAAGACGACCCTGAGTCTTGAACTGGAAAGCCCTGCCGAACAACTGACACAAGATCAAGACGCTGCCGAGGCCGTCCAGGCCACAAATGAGCCAGCAGCTTCCCCTTTCGCTCAGATCGAAAACAGCGCCGAAGAACCCCAGGAAACCGCTCAGGCCGCGCCCGCGCCGGCGCCTGTGATCGAAGAAAAAAAGTCTCCAAACCACAGGGAAGTGATCGTTTCCAAAGGCGATACACTCTCCACACTGTTCGAGAAAGTCGGCCTTCCAGCAGCTTCAGTGCATGAGGTGCTGGCCAGTGACAAGCAGGCCAAGCAGTTCAGCCAACTCAAACACGGCCAGAAACTTGAATTCGAACTGAGCCCCGATGGCCAGCTGACCAATCTGCACAGCAAGGTCAGAGATGTCGAAAGCATCACCCTGACCAAAAATGACAAGGGTTATGCATTCAACCGCATTACCGCCAAGCCGACCGTGCGCTCTGCCTACGTTCATGGTGTGATCAACAGTTCGCTGTCGCAGTCCGCTGCACGCGCCGGTTTGTCCCACAGCCTGACCATGGACATGGCCAGCGTGTTTGGCTATGACGTCGACTTCGCCCAGGATATTCGCCAGGGTGATGAGTTCGATGTCATCTACGAACAAAAAGTCGTCAACGGCAAGGCCGTCGGCAATGGCCCAATCCTTTCCGCTCGCTTCACTAACCGCGGCAAGACCTACACCGCCGTGCGTTACACCAATAAACAAGGCAACAGCAGCTACTACACTGCTGACGGCAACAGCATGCGCAAGGCGTTTATCCGTACCCCGGTAGATTTCGCCCGTATCAGCTCGAAATTCTCGATGGGCCGCAAGCACCCGATCCTGAACAAGATCCGCGCTCACAAAGGCGTCGACTATGCAGCGCCGCGTGGCACTCCAATCAAGGCAGCCGGTGACGGCAAAGTGTTGTTGGCCGGTCGCCGTGGCGGCTACGGCAATACCGTGATCATCCAGCACGGCAACACCTACCGTACGCTTTACGGCCACATGCAGGGCTTTGCCAAAGGCGTGCAGACTGGCAGTAGCGTCAAACAAGGCCAGGTGATCGGCTACATCGGCACCACCGGACTTTCCACCGGACCGCATTTGCATTACGAGTTCCAGGTCAATGGCGTGCACGTCGACCCACTAGGCCAAAAGGTAGCGATGGCCGATCCGATCTCCAAGGCTGAACGCGCACGTTTCCTCGCCCAGAGCCAACCGCTGATGGCGCGCATGGATCAAGAAAAATCCACGCAGCTTGCTTCGAGCAAGCGCTAAGCCATGACGCTCTATATAGGTGTGATGTCCGGGACCAGCCTCGATGGCCTGGACATTGCGCTGGTCGAGCTGGCCCCGGCGATCAAACTGATCGCCACGCACTACACCCCAATGCCTGACTCCCTGCGCACCGAGCTGCTTGGCTTGTGCGCCAGCGGCCCGGACGAGATTGCCCGCTCCGCCATCGCTCAGCAAAACTGGGTGAAATTGGCAGCACAAGGCATTCATACCCTCCTCGACCAACAAAACCTGAAACCCGAAGACATTCGCGCGATTGGCAGCCACGGCCAGACCATTCGCCACGAACCGGCGCGCGGCTTCACCGTGCAGATCGGCAATCCCGCCCTTCTGACCGAGTTGACCAGCATCACCGTGGTCAGCGACTTCCGCAGCCGCGATATTGCGGCTGGCGGACAAGGCGCCCCACTGGTCCCAGCCTTTCACGAAGCGTTGTTTGAAGAGCGCGCAGGCAATCGCGCGGTATTGAACGTTGGCGGTTTCAGCAACCTCAGCCTGATTGAACCTGGCAAGCCTGTTGCGGGTTTCGACTGTGGCCCGGGCAATGTCTTGCTGGATGCGTGGATTCACCAGCAACACGGCGACAACTTTGATCGCGATGGCCAATGGGCTGCCAGCGGCAAGGTCGAACCGGTTCTGCTGAACGAACTGCTGAGTGATCCATTTTTCGTGACCAAAGGCCCAAAGAGCACCGGCCGCGAAGTGTTCAACCTGCCATGGCTGACACAGCATCTATCGAAACTGTCGACCTTCGCCGCCGAAGACGTGCAGGCAACCCTGCTCGAACTGACCGCCCTGACCATCGTCGAGTCACTGCAAAGCGCTCAATCAGATACCCAGGAACTGTTGGTCTGCGGCGGCGGCGCCCACAACGCCACGCTGATGAGCCGCTTGGCCAGCTTGCTGCCGAACACCAAGGTCAGCAGCACCGCGGCTTACGGTGTAGACCCCGACTGGGTCGAAGCCATGGCCTTCGCCTGGCTGGCCCATTGCTGCCTTGAAGGCATCGCTGCCAATCGCCCTAGCGTCACCGGCGCCCGTGGCCTGCGCGTACTCGGCGCCATTTACCCTGCCTGACTAGCCATACCGAATCCCAGACAACAAAACGCCGCAGAGCCCTGAGGCCATGCGGCGCTTGGTGATGCGGTAGATTACGATCAGATCGAGAACGAAGAGCCGCAGCCACACGTGGTGCTGGCGTTCGGATTCTTGATCACGAAGCGCGAACCTTCCAGACCTTCCTGATAATCCACCTCGGCACCTGCCAGGTACTGGAAGCTCATCGGATCAACGACCAGACTCACCCCTTCGCGCTCGACAATGGTGTCGTCATCGGCCACTTCCTCATCGAAGGTGAAGCCGTACTGAAAACCTGAACAACCGCCGCCCGTAACGAATACGCGCAGCTTCAAGCGATCATTCCCCTCTTCATCGACCAGGCTCTTCACCTTGTGCGCGGCACCGTGGGTGAATTGCAAAGCCGTGGGGGTGAAGGATTCGACGCTCATGCTAACTATCTCCCGGCGTTACGCCGCCATAATGCGTGATGACGCGCATTATCCGCTTCTCCTAGAAAATCGGTCAACTATTGTTACGGTATATCAATAAACCCGATTGCCGGCTCGAAATGCAAAAAGGCCCGTCAGACGGGCCTTTTTGCTGAGCGGGCTAAAGCCTTACGGCAACATGCCAGCGTGAGACAAGCCCAGGCGCTCATCCAGCCCGAACAGGATGTTCATGTTCTGCACCGCCTGCCCCGACGCGCCTTTGACCAGGTTGTCGATCACCGACAACACCACCACCAGGTCACCATCCTGTGGACGATGCACCGCAATGCGGCAAACGTTGGCACCGCGCACGCTGCGGGTTTCCGGATGGCTGCCAGCGGGCATGACATCGACGAACGGTTCGTTGGCATAACGCTTTTCAAACAGCGCCTGCAGATCCACCGAGCGATCCACGACCGTCGCGTAGAGCGTCGAGTGGATGCCTCGAATCATTGGCGTCAGGTGCGGAACGAAAGTCAGACCGACGTCCTTGCCCGCTGCGCGACGCAGGCCCTGGCGGATTTCCGGCAGGTGACGGTGACCTTTTACGGCGTAAGCCTTCATGCTTTCCGACGTCTCGGAGTACAGCGAACCTACAGACGCGCCACGACCGGCACCACTGACACCGGATTTGCAGTCGGCGATCAAACGGGTGGTGTCGGCTAGGCCGGCTTCAAGCAATGGCAGGAAACCCAATTGCGTAGCAGTCGGGTAGCAACCCGGCACAGCGATCAGGCGAGCCTGCTTGATTTGCTCGCGATTGACTTCCGGCAAACCGTAAACCGCCTCTTCCAGCAGCTCCGGCGCGCCGTGCGGCTGACCGTACCACTTGGCCCACTCATCAGCGTCTTGCAGACGGAAGTCCGCCGACAGGTCAATGACCTTGGTACCGGCAGCCAACAGTTCACCCGCCAGTGCATGAGCCACACCATGAGGCGTGGCGAAGAACACCACGTCGCAAGCGCCCAGCGTCTTGATGTCCGGAACGCTGAACGCCAGACCGTCGTAATGACCGCGCAGGTTCGGATACATATCAGCCACGGCCAGACCGGCCTCGGATCGGGAAGTGATGACGACCACTTCAGCTTGCGGGTGCTGCGCCAACAGACGCAGCAGTTCGACACCGGTGTAACCCGTGCCGCCGACGATACCGACCTTGACCATAAACCTGCCCTCAACGAACCCACTGGAAAGCCGTCGATAATAGGGGCCGCGCGGCTCTGCGACAACCGTCAAGGTGACGTGCGGGCGCTCTACCCTCTACTATCTTCGCTACCGTGAACCTGGGAATAACTAAAAATGCTTTATCTGTGGCTCAAAGCGCTTCACATCATCAGCATGGTCTGCTGGTTTGCCGGCCTGTTCTATCTGCCGCGCCTGTTTGTCTATCATGCCCAAAGCGAGGACACCGTTAGCAAGGAACGCTTGAGCATCATGGAGCGCAAGCTGTACCGCGGCATCATGGGGCCGGCGATGATCGCCACCTTGATTTTCGGCATCGCACTGATCGGCCTGAACCCAAGCATATTCAGTCAAGGTGCGTGGATTCACGCCAAGTTGACCCTTGTGGTGATCCTGATCGGCTACCACCACATGTGTGGCGCCCAGGTGAAACGCTTTGCCTGTGGCGAGAACACCCGCAGTCATGTCTTTTATCGCTGGTTCAATGAAGTGCCGGTTCTGATATTGCTGGCCATTGTAATTCTGGTCGTCGTTCGGCCGTTCTAACGCCAATAAGCACAACTCACCGGGGTACTTCCAATGTCGCTGCCCGCTCTGCTCGAACAACGCCTGCGTCTGCCTGTGGTGGCAGCGCCAATGTTCCTGATCTCCAACCCACAACTGGTGCTCGCCTGCTGCCGTAATGGCGTGGTGGGCAGCTTCCCCGCGTTGAACCAGCGCGAGAGCAGCGGGTTCAAGACCTGGCTGGAAGAGATCGAAGCAGGTCTGGCGACATTGGAGAACCCGGCCCCTTATGCGGTCAATCTGATCGTTCATAACACCAATCCACGACTGCAGGCAGACCTTGCGATCTGCATCGAGCACAAAGTACCGATCGTGATCACCAGTCTCGGCGCCGTGAAAGAACTGGTCGATGCAGTGCACAGCTATGGCGGTCTGGTGTTCCATGACGTGACGACTCGTCGCCACGCAGAGAAAGCTGCCGAGGCCGGGGTCGACGGTTTGATCGCCGTGGCAGCAGGCGCCGGTGGACACGCCGGAACCTGGAGCCCGTTCTCGCTGATTGCCGAGATCCGCCAATTCTTCGACAAGACCCTGCTGCTGGCCGGTTGCCTGAACCACGGCCACGAGATTCTCGCGGCACAACTGCTCGGGGCGGATCTGGCCTACTTCGGCACGCGATTTATCGGCACCACCGAAAGTCATGCGCCTGACGCCTATAAAGAGATGCTGCTGACTTCCAGAGCCGCGGACATCGTCCATACTCCAGCAGTGTCGGGAGTACCGGCGAGCTTTATGCGTCAGAGTCTTGAGGCGGCAGGTTTCGACATGAAAGCGCTGCAAGGCAAGGGTGAGGTGGACTTCGGCTCCAAACTCAAGCCCATAAGCGATGAAGCCAAAGCCTGGAAAACCGTCTGGTCCGCAGGCCAGGGTGTCGGCGAGATCGATGACCTGCCGAGTGTCGATCAATTGGTCGCTCGCCTTGATGCCGAGTACCGCAAAGCGCTGGAACTGGCGGCAGCGCTGCCCAAGCGCTGGCCACGCTGACAGTAAAACTTGGCCAGCCCATTCCGGGTGGCCTTACACTCCACACGCAATACCCCCTGAAACACTCGCGACAAGGATGCCTCGCAATGAGCGAAAACCGTTTCAAGATCGTGTTCGACGGCGCTCTGCTGCCGGGTGTTGACGTCACTACCGCCAAGCTCAATCTCGCCGAGTTGTTCAAAAGCGATGTGGCTGCCATCGAGCGGCTGTTCAGTGGCAAGCCGGTCGCACTCAAACGCGACCTGTCACAGGTCGATGCGCAGACTTATCTCCGGGCACTGACCAAAACCGGTATCGATGCCCGGATCGAATCCGAACCCTCGATCGAGCTGAACCTGTCTGACGTTCATGAACACGCCCCTGCCGTCGCGGCAGATCCCGAATCCCCTTACGCACCACCCCAGGCTACCGTTGGCGAAGCCTTGCCTGCGTTTTCCACACTCAAGCCGTTCAGCTTCGAGGGTCGGATCGGTCGCTTGCGTTATCTGGCCTGGACGATGTCGCTGACGCTGGTGACCCTTAGCGTTGGCGCTGTGCTTGCTGTTTTCGGCTTGGCCCTCATCAGTACGGACTCGACCGCTGGCCTGATTCTCGGTGGCTTGCTGGCCTTTATTCTCTTCGTGGCGCTCGCGTTCGTCAGCATCCAGTTCAGTGTCCAGCGTCTGCACGATATCGGCTGGTCTGGCTGGCTCTGGCTGCTGACCCTCGTGCCATTCGTGGGCAGCATCTTTCCGTTCGTGATGGTGATTGCTCCGGGAAATAACACCGCCAATCGATACGGTGCGCCACCACCGCCCAACAGCACCGCGGTCAAGGTCCTGTCTTCACTATGGCTGGTGTTTATCGCGATCCTGTTCATCGGCGGACTGACCGGTGGCCTTACTACCATTCAGAGCGAATACGAAAGCGCCACCCAGAGCAGCTATGAAAGTGACTCCGTGACCACCGAAGAGATCGAAGATCAAACCGCCGTGGAAGCAGAGCCAGCGCCAAATTCAGCCGACGATGCAGCCGAAGAAGCCCAGCCCCCTGTAGACTCTGCGAAAGAATGAACAGCGCTCCCCGTCCGTGACACCTGCGTCGCCGGCGCGGAGCTGTTGCGATGGAGAAATGCATGACCCGTTACGCTCTGATCACTGGCGCTTCCAGCGGCATCGGCCTGGCGATGGCCGAAGCGCTGGCCCGGCGCGGCCGCAGCCTGATTCTGGTGGCCCGTCAGCGTGATCAGCTGGAAAGTATTGCGATTGAACTGACTCAACGTTTTGGCGTGGAAGTGCTGTTCCGAGCCTGTGACCTCGGCGAGCCGCTACGGCTTTCCGGTTTTCTGCTGGAGCTGGAGGAAGGTGACCGGCAGATCGATTTGCTGGTCAACTGCGCCGGCATCGGCACCTGCGGCCCTTTTCTGGCTCAGGACTGGATGACCGAGCAGGACCTGATCGAAGTGAACATCCTCGCGCTCACTCGCCTATGTCACGCGATCGGGAACAGCATGGCGCTACAGGGCGGCGGGCAAATTTTGAATGTCGCCTCGGTGGCGGCTTTCCATCCGGGCCCGTGGATGAGTACTTATTACGCCAGCAAGGCTTATGTGCTGCACTTTTCCGAAGGGTTGCGCGTCGAACTGAAAAAATGCGCGGTCAAGGTCTCGGTGCTCTGCCCCGGCCCTACCCGTACGGCGTTTTTCCGCACCGCGCAATTGGACGCCGGCAAACTGATCGACAGCAAAATGCTGATGAGCCCCGAGGAAGTCGCGCTCTATACCGTGCGGGCTCTGGAGAAAAATCGCGCGATCATTATTCCGGGTCGACGCAACCGCTGGCGCGCCTTCCTGCCGCGACTCGGCTCGCGCTGGCTGACCCGGACAATCGCCGGCATGGTCAACAAGGCTTACTGTCCGCGCTGATCGCACCCTCAAGGTAAAAGGCTGGGCTCGGGCATAACCCATGGTTACACTCAGGCCAGCCCAAACAACGGAGAAAAAAGCTGTGGATACTCTGTTCACCAAGATCATCAACCGGGAAATCCCGGCAAAGATCATTTACGAGGACGACCAGGTACTGGCCTTCCACGACATCGCCCCACAGGCACCGGTGCATTTCCTGGTGATCCCGAAAAAAGCGGTGCGCACGCTTAACGACCTGACCGAGGACGATAAGGCATTGGCTGGGCATATTTTGTTCACCGCCCAGCGTCTGGCCCTGGAACTGGGCTGCGAAGAGGGCTTCCGCGTAGTGATGAACTGCAATCCACTGGGTGGGCAGACCGTCTATCACATTCATATGCATGTATTGGGTCAGCGCCAGATGCATTGGCCGCCGGGCTGATTGCAGTAAACCCTGTGGGGGTGGGCAACCCCGCCCCCACAAGCACCTGCGTCGCAATGACCCAGCGCAAACCTTCCCCGGCCGATTGGGTTAAACTGGCCGCCGAGATTCTTCCCGGAGGTCAGCATGACTACCCAACGTCACTACTCGCCGATTGACCGTCTTCTGCTGCAAGCCGATGCTGCGATGCGTACCTTGCTGCCCTTCAGTGGCCAACCGTACCGTCCTTCGCCCGCTATCGTTCAGCCGGATGCGCAAATGAGCGACGAAGACACCCGGCATGTCGCCGGCCTGATGCGCATCAACCATACCGGCGAAGTCTGTGCCCAGGCGCTGTATCAGGGTCAGGCCCTGACCGCCAAGCTGCCGCAAGTGCGTGCCGCCATGGAACATGCCGCCGAAGAAGAAATCGACCACCTGGTCTGGTGCGAACAACGCATAAAACAGTTGGGCAGCCACACCAGCATTCTCAATCCGCTGTTTTACGGCATGTCGTTCGGGATTGGCGCGGTGGCCGGGTTGATCAGCGATAAAGTCAGCCTGGGTTTCGTTGCCGCGACCGAGCATCAGGTGTGCAAACACCTCAACGAACACCTTGAGCAACTGCCGGCCGAGGACGAAAAGTCCCGGGCGATCCTCGAGCAGATGCGCATTGATGAAGAACACCACGCCGAAAGCGCGCTGGAGGCTGGAGGTTTGCGCTTCCCGGCACCGGTGAAGTTCGGCATGAGCCTGATGGCCAAGGTCATGACCAAGAGTACTTACCGGATCTGACCTCAGGGGCTTTCGTAGGAGCAAGGCTTACCCGCGATGGCGATCTCAAGGACGCAATCGCGGGCAAGCCTTGCTCCTACAAGGGATACTCGCAATAAAAAAGGCGACTGCCGTTAGGGAGTCGCCTTTTTTGTGCTCGAAAATCTTAGCTCGGCATGTTGCGCGCGTAGAAGATTTCCAGCATTTCGTGTTTAACACGCTCGGTCACCTGGGCACGCTGCTCAGAAGACAGGTTGCTGGTGGCGTCGCCGAACAGGTAATTATCCAGCTCGAAGTTCTTCAGCAGCATTTTGGTGTGGAACAGGTTTTCCTGGTACACGTTCACGTCGGTCATCTGGTACGCGTCGCGGGTGTCTTCGGAAAGGTAGTTCTGAATCGAGTTGATCTCGTGGTCGATGAAGTGCTTTTTGCCTTCTACGTCACGGGTGAAGCCGCGCACACGATAATCCACGGTCACGATGTCCGAATCGAACTGGTGAATCAGGAAGTTGAGCGCCTTGAGCGGTGAAATGACGCCACAGGTCGACACATCAATGTCCACACGGAATGTCGCGATGCCATCGTCCGGATGGATTTCCGGGTAGGTGTGCACCGTAATGTGGCTCTTGTCGAGGTGGGCCAGGATAATTTCAGGCAGCGGGCCCGGGGACTCTTCGATCTGACTGTCGGTCGGGGTCACCGGCTCTTCGGAGATCAGAATCGTGACACTGGCGCCCTGGGGTTCATAGTCCTGACTGGCAATGTTCAGGATGTTGGCGCCAATGATATCGACAACTTCTGTGAGGATCTGCGTCAGGCGCTTCGCGTTGTACTCTTTATTGATGTACTCGACGTAAGCCTGCTGGTCTTGCGGGGTTTCCGCGTAGCAGATGTCATAGATGTTGAAGCTCAAGGTCTTTGTCAGGTTATTGAACCCGTGGAGCTTGAGTTTGCTTTTCACCGTTAGACGCTCTCTGTGTATTGCGGACCGGCCGCGTGATCAAGCATGCCCGTCAGATGCGAACGACGCACCTGCGCAGGACGGATCAATACCTCTTCGCGATGGCGATTTTAGTTATCTGTACGGGTGCAGACGCGAGCTTTAGATCGCCACAGTCTGCACTGCCTTTATGATAGTTGAATGTCGATTCAACCGAGTTCGATGATCTCGTAGTCATGGGTAATGACCACGCCAGCCGCGCCCAGCATGATCGACGCCGAGCAATACTTCTCGGCAGAAAGCTCGATGGCGCGTTTGACCTGGGCTTCTTTCAAGCCGCGGCCCTTGACCACGAAGTGCATGTGAATCTTGGTGAAAACCTTCGGATCTTCGGTGGCGCGCTCGGCTTCGAGGAAGGCTTCGCAGCTTTCAACGGCCTGACGAGACTTCTTGAGGATGCTGACCACGTCGAAATTGCTGCAACCGCCAACACCCAGCAGGAGCATTTCCATCGGCCGGACACCCAGGTTGCGACCGCCGGCATCGGGCGGACCGTCCATGACCACGACATGACCGCTGCCGGATTCGCCGAGGAACATGGCTTCGCCAGCCCATTGGATGCGTGCCTTCATCGCCAAGACTCCACTGTATAAAAAAGGGTCGCCAGCTTAGCACAGGGGCCTTGATTGACGGCGTCTCGCCTTCCTACGACGCAAGCCGCTGCGCTGTAGGTAAATTCTCGAATATTGCAGGAAGTGTCTGTTAAGCTGGCGCCAATTCACTGGCGCATAGCCAGCTTTGTAGCAACCTCAGCGACTCATAAGAAAACCAAACACACCGTGAAGTCTTTTCGGGATACAACCATGGTTGCTATTACCCCAACACCCAAAATCAAGAACCTCGACAAGCTGCTGATGCACTGCCAGCGCCGTCGTTATGCGGCCAAAAGCAACATCATTTGTGCCGGTGATCGCTCGGACACGCTGTTCTTCATCATCAAAGGTTCGGTCACCATCCTGATCGAGGATGACGACGGCCGCGAAATGATCATCGCCTACCTGAACTCCGGAGACTTTTTCGGCGAGTTGGGCCTGTTCGAACAGGCCGGCCTGGAACAGGAACGCAGCGCCTGGGTGCGCGCCAAGATCGAATGCGAAGTCGCCGAGATCAGCTACGCGAAATTCCGCGAGCTGTCCCAACAGGATCCAGACATTCTTTACGTGCTCAGCGGACAAATCGCACAGCGCCTGCGCAACACCACCCGCAAAGTAGGTGACCTTGCATTCTTCGACGTCACCGGCCGCGTCGCACGCTGCCTCTTGGAACTGTGCAAGCAGCCAGATGCAATGACCCATCCCGACGGCATGCAGATCAAGGTGACCCGTCAGGAAATCGGGCGGATTGTCGGTTGTTCACGTGAGATGGTCGGTCGCGTACTCAAGGACCTGGAAGAACGCAACCTGGTGGACGTCAAAGGCAAGACCATGGTGGTCTTCGGTACGCGCTAAACCCTGAACATGTCTGCCAGCAACTGGCGGTACAACGTGTCGAGTCGCCCCAACGCATCAGGTGCTGCATATTTTTCATGAAGAGCAATGTGGCTCTCGGCGCGAACTCGCTGCTCCAGGCCACAGGCTTCATTGAAACGGTTAACCGCCGCAACCATCGACTCACGCTCGTTATCGAGCAACAAAGCACCGTGCACCAACCCTACCGGACGCGTACCGCCCTTACTCTGGCGCCAGCGTTGAGCCGTGCCGACCATCTTGCGACCATCAAGGTTGACGTTGAAACGTCCATCGCAGAACGCCCCCTCTATTTCACCCAAAGACGAAACGCCGCCCAGTTCATCGAGTAACTGACAAATCGGATCGCAAAGCCGGCGATAACCGGTTTCGATGCGGTTCTGGTCGCCCTCGCTACGCGGTGGCGCGTAGACCAGCGCGATGTTGATCGTTGAAGCCGATTGCGGCACCGGTTCACCGCCAGTTTCACGCAGCAGCACCGGCCAACCTGCCGCAGCCGACACCTCGCACGCAGCCTCGAACCCAGGCAGACGATTCAACCGTCGCGGCATGACCAATGCGCGGTCGTTAGGTTGCCAGAACAGCAGGCCAAACTCCGAATCGCCGGTGCACACATGGGCCAACAGGTCCTGTTCGGCGAACAGGCCGGCTTCGACGGGCAGAGCGATAGGTGAGGTCATCAGGTAATCCATAGGACGTTCAATCTGCTGTGCATCTCATACCGTCTTCGCGAGCAAGCCCGCTCCCACATTGGATCGGCGTTGTCTGAATGGACGCGGACTAATGTGGGAGCGGGCTTGCTCGCGAAGGGAGCGCCGCGGTTTGTCTATTTGTACTCAGTCGAGTGTAGAACCGCTCACCGCGATACCACGCTCAGGAAAGAACAGACGCTGCAGTTCAGTACCCGGGCTTTCGGCGCGCATAAACGCTTCGCCAACCAGGAACGCGTACACATCGCTGATTTCCATCAGCTCGACATCGGCCCGGTTGAGAATGCCACTTTCGGTGATCACCAAGCGATCACGCGGGATACGCGGCAACAGATCGAGCGTGGTTTCCAGATTGACTTCGAAGGTGTGCAGGTTGCGGTTGTTCACGCCGACCAACGGAGTGTCCAGGGTTTTCAAGGCCCGCTCCAGCTCGTCGCCATCATGAACTTCCACCAGCACATCGAGGCCGACGCTTTTGGCCACGGCCGCCAACTCGGCCATTTTCACGTCATCCAGTGCGGAGACGATCAATAGCACGCAGTCGGCGCCCAACGCTCGGGCTTCGACGATCTGGTACGGATCGATCATGAAGTCCTTGCGGATCACCGGCAGTTTGCACGCCGCCCGCGCCTGTTGCAGATACGCATCGGCGCCCTGGAAGTAATCGATATCGGTGAGCACCGACAGGCAGGTAGCGCCACCCTTCTCGTAACTCTTGGCGATGTCGGCGGGAACGAAGTTCTCGCGGATAACGCCTTTGCTCGGTGAAGCTTTCTTGATTTCTGCAATGACCGCTGGCTGCTTGAGCTTGGCCTGAGCCAACAATGCCTTGGCAAAACCACGGGGTGCATCGGCCGCCTTGGCCAGACTTTCCAGCTCCGCCAGGCTTACGCGAGCGCTACGCTCAGCGACTTCCTGGACTTTACGGGCCAGAATGTTTTCCAGAACCGTCGGTACACTCATCCCTCATTCTCCACTTTGAATACCGCGGTAAATGCACCCAACTCCTCCAGTTTTTCCCGAGCGAGGCCTGTGTGCAGCGCATCGTGCGCCAGGGCAACGCCTTCTTTCAAACTGCTGGCATGGTCGGCGGCGTACAGCGCGGCACCGGCATTGAGCATAATCATTTCCGCGGCTTTCTGACCGTTCTCGGTCTTGCGCTTGCCCAGGGCATCGCGAATCAGCTCCAGCGAGGCCGCCGGGCTATCCACTGCCAGACCGTGCAGGCTCTGGCTTTTCATGCCCAGGTCTTCTGGCTCGACCCAATACTCGGTGATCTGGTCATCCTTCAATTCCGCCACAAAGGTTGGCGCCGCCAGACTGAACTCGTCCAGGCCATCCTTCGAGTGAACCACCAGCACGTGCTTGCTGCCCATACGCTGCAAGACTTCAGCCAGCGGCCGGCACAACGCCTGATTGAACACGCCCACCACCTGGTGTTTCACGCCGGCCGGATTCGTAAGCGGGCCGAGCATGTTGAACAGCGTGCGCAAGCCCAGCTCCCGGCGCGGGCCGGCGGCGTGCTTCATGGCGCTGTGATGGGTCTGGGCGAACATGAAACCGATGCCGACGTTGTCGATGCAGCGTGCTACCTGAACCGGCGTCAGGTTCAGGTAGATACCCGCCGCCTCCAGCAAATCGGCGCTGCCGCTTTTGCCCGAGACCGCACGGTTACCGTGCTTGGCCACCGTGCAACCGGCCGCCGCCACCACGAACGAGGAAGCGGTCGAGACGTTAAAAATGTTCGCGCCATCGCCACCGGTGCCGACCACATCGACGACGCCGTCGAGAGTCTTGAGCTCGACCTTGTCCGCCAGCTCGCGCATGACCGACACGGCGCCGACGATTTCGTCGATGCTTTCACTCTTCATGCGCATGGCCATCATGAACGCGCCGATCTGCGCATCCGTGCATTGACCGGTCATGATTTCGCGCATGACATCGCGCATCTCATCGGTGCTGAGGTCGAGCTGTTCGACGATACGGCTCAGGGCTGTCTTGATATTCATGAAAAGTCCTTAGCGCGTGCCGCCGGTTTGTTTGAGGAAATTAGCGAATAGCTCGTGGCCCTGTTCGGTGAGGATCGACTCAGGGTGAAACTGGACGCCCTCGATGTTCAGTGTCTTGTGGCGCAGGCCCATGATCTCGTCGACCGAGCCGTCTTCAAGCTGAGTCCAGGCGGTCAGCTCCAGGCAATCGGGCAGGGTTTCACGTTTGACGATCAGTGAATGATAGCGGGTGACCGTCAGCGGATGGTTCAGGCCTTCGAAAACGCCCTTGTCCTCGTGGAACACCGGGCTGGTTTTGCCGTGCATGACCTGACGGGCGCGCACCACATCGCCGCCAAAGGCCTGGCCGATGGACTGATGACCCAGGCAGACGCCCAGAATCGGCAATTTACCGCCAAAATGTTTGATCACATCAATCGACACGCCGGCTTCGTTCGGCGTGCAAGGGCCGGGCGAAACGACGATCCGCTCCGGGTTGAGGGCTTCGATTTCGGCAATGGTGAGCTCATCGTTGCGCACGACTTTGACCTGGGAGCCGAGCTCACCAAGGTATTGCACAACGTTGTAAGTAAAAGAGTCGTAGTTATCGATCATCAGCAACATGGCGTTATGAACCTCTTGAATTTACTGACTTTGAATACAGCCTTCGAATGATTTACCCGCAGCGTCCTGCGCTTTGTCAGTCGCTGGAGTCGCGCTGCAAAGCGGTTTGTCTTATGGGTAAAGAAGGCAAAGCGGTAAAGATCCGGCCGGGCCGGCAGAAGGATTCAGGCGCGCCAACGCCAACGGGCGTGTGCCTTGATAACTTGATCCAGAAGTTTGCTGACGATCAACACGGGGAAGGTCTCATTTATACGTCTCGGCACAGTAACTTAGCTGGGCAGAGCGTGCAATATGGGGCGATGGAAGCTCTTGAAACAATTGACGGGTTCGCGCCGAACGGCAACAGGCTCTATAGTTTTTGGCACTGTCGTTTTGCTCACTACAACAATAACAAACGGACTTGCTCATGATCAGACAGACGCTGGCTGTACCGCTTGCCGGGTGCTTGCTCGCTATTGCCTGCACCCAGGCGATCGCAGCGCCCAACCCTTATTCGAATTTCATCGTCTTCGGCGATAGCCTCAACGATGCCGGGCAGTTTACCGACACGGGCGGCCCTCCCGGCTCGACCCTGCGCTTCACCAACCGGACCGGACCGGTTTACCTGGACGGAAGCGGCGAAGCCTACTCCGCCAACTCGACCCAACTGCTGGGTGGAAGGCTCGGGTTTTCACCGGACCAGACGGCCGCTTCAACCTCGGCGGCGCGTGCGAACCAGGGCCTGCCGGACGGTAATAACTGGGCCGTTGGCGGTTACCGCACGGACCAGATCCTCGACTCGATCACCAGCGTATCCGCCACGGGTGAACGCACACGCTCGGGCTATCTGCCGACAAACAACTTCAGCGCCGATCCGAATGCGCTGTATTACATTTCCGGGGGTGGTAACGATTTTCTTCAGGGACGTGTACAAAGTGGCGCTCAGGCGAATGCCGCTGCGGATCGACTGGCCAACAGCGTCCAGGTTCTGCAAACCGCCGGCGCCCGGTACATTATGGTCTGGCTGTTGCCCGACCTGGGTTTGACGCCCGCCATCAATGGCACGCCCCAGCAGACACCCACCTCACTACTGAGCTCTGCCTTCAACCGGCAACTGGTCACCCGTCTCGCGGGGATCGATGCCGAAATCATCCCGTTGAACATTCCGTTGCTGTTGCAGGAAACCTTCGCCGATCCGGCTCGATTCGGTTTTGCTACAGGCCAGAACCTGACGGCGACTTGCTTCAGCGGTAACAGCTGCACCGAAAACCCTACGTATGGCATCAACAGTGCCACCCCGGACCCCAGCAAGCTGATTTATAACGATGGGGTTCATCCGACCGAAGCCGGGCAGAAACTGATTTCCGACTACGCCTACTCCCTACTGGCTGCGCCGTGGGAGCTGACGTTGTTGCCGGAAATGGCCCACGCTACCTTGCGTGCGCACCAGGATGAACTGCGCAGCCAATGGCAATCGGACTGGGAGAACTGGCAAGCGGTCGGCCAATGGCGCGCGATTGTCGCCGGTGGCGGCCAGCATCTGGATGTCGATAGCCAAAGCAGCGGCGCCAGCGCCGACGGCGACGGTTACAACCTGAACATCGGCGGCAGCTATCGGCTCAATGACGCCTGGCGCGTCGGTGTGGCGGCGGGTTTCTATCGTCAGAACCTGGAAGCAGGCAATAACGATTCGGACTACAAACTCAACAGCTACCTGGCTACCGCCTTCGCCCAGTTCCAGCAGAATCGCTGGTGGGCCGATGCCGCGTTGACCGGTGGCAAGCTGGATTACGACAACCTCAAACGCAAATTCGACCTGGGTGCCAGCGAAGGTGCGGAGAAAGGCGATACCGATGGCTATCTGTGGGCCTTCAGCACTCGCCTTGGCTACGACATTGCGCAACCGGGCAGCGAGTGGCACCTGTCGCCGTTCATCAGCGCCGATTACGCAAAAGTGGAAGTCGACGGCTACTCGGAAAACAGCACTCGTTCCACAGCGCTGACCTTTGATGATCAGACTCGCGATTCAAAACGTCTGGGGGCCGGACTGCAGGGTAAATACCAGATCACCCCTCAGACTCAAGTGTTCGGCGAATACGCGTATGAGCGTGAATACGAGGATGACACTCAGAAAGTAAACATCGCGCTCAACAGCCTGCCGTCCCTGGACTTCAAACTGGACGGCTATACACCGCAAAGCCACTTGAATCGCGTGAGCCTGGGGGTCAGCCACAAGTTGACCGCCGATCTTGCGCTACGTGGCGGATACACGTTCCGCAAGGATGATGACTTTACCCAGCAAGGCATCAATGTGGGGGTCAGTCTGGATTTCTGATAACCGACTAGACCTGTGGGAGCGGGCTTGCTCGCGAAGGCGGCATTTCATTCAACATTTGAGGTGAATGACACTCCGCTTTCGCGAGCAAGCCCGCTCCCACAGGTTTTGCGTGAACTCAGCTTGCCGGTGTTTGTTCGGCAAGGGCCACCGCACGGAACATCGCGCGGCGCTTGTTCAGGGTTTCTTCCCATTCCAACGCCGGCACCGAGTCGGCAACGATGCCGCCACCGGCCTGCACGTGCAGTTCGCCGTTCTTGATCACCGCGGTGCGGATCGCGATCGCGGTGTCCATGTTTCCGTTCCAGGCGAAGTAGCCGACGGCGCCGCCGTAGACACCACGCTTGACCGGTTCCAGTTCGTCGATGATTTCCATCGCGCGAATCTTCGGTGCGCCAGACAAGGTGCCCGCCGGCAGAATCGCCCGCAGTGCGTCCATCGCCGTCAGGCCGGCCTTCAAGTGACCGGTGACGTTGGAAACGATGTGCATCACGTTGGAATAGCGCTCGATCACCATCTTTTCGGTGAGTTTCACCGAACCAATTTCCGAGACCCGACCGGTGTCGTTACGGCCCAGGTCGATCAGCATCAAGTGCTCGGCAATTTCCTTGTCGTCGGACAGCAGGTCTTTTTCCAGCTCCAAGTCCGCCTCTTCGTTGGCCCCGCGTGGGCGAGTGCCGGCGATGGGGCGCACGGTGATCAGGTTGTCTTCGACCCGCACCAGCACTTCCGGCGAACTGCCGACGACGTGGAATTCGCCGAAGTTGAAGAAGTACATGTAAGGCGTCGGGTTGAAGCAACGCAGCGCCCGGTACAGATCGATCGGCGCAGCCTTGAAGTCGATCGACATGCGCTGGGACGGCACGACTTGCATGCAGTCACCGGCCAGGATGTATTCCTTGATGGTGTCGACGGCTTTTTCGTAATCGTCCTGGGTGAAGCTCGAACGGAATACCGGATCAGCAGACTGTTGCTTGCTGAAATCCAGGCCACGGCGCGGGGTAATCGGCTGACGGAGTTTTTCCAGCAGCTCTTCCAGACGCGCCTGACCTTGTTCGAAAGCATCGTCTTGCGAGGGATCGGCCAGGACAATCGCGTGCATCTTGCCGGCGAGGTTGTCGAATACCACTACCGCGTCAGAAACCATCAGCAGAATGTCCGGCACGCCCAACGGATCCGGGTTCGGGCACTTGCCCAGACGCTTCTCCACATAGCGCACGCAGTCGTAACCGAAGTAACCCACCAGACCGCCGTTGAAACGCGGCAGGCCAGGGATAGTCGGCACGTTGTAGCGGGCTTTGAATGCTTCGACGAAGGCCAGCGGATCTTCGGCTTCGTGGCTTTCGATCTCGACGCCGTCGTGGGTCACGCTGACGTGATGGTCATGAACCCGCAGCACGGTGCGGCATGGAAGGCCGATGATCGAGTAACGGCCCCACTTCTCGCCGCCCTGCACCGATTCCAGCAGGTAGGAGTTGGGCTCGTCGGCCAGCTTCAGGTAGATCGACAACGGCGTGTCGAAGTCGGCCAGGGTTTCGCAGGCAAGCGGGATGCGGTTGTAGCCGGCAGCGGCCAAACGCAGGAATTCTTCGCGGATCATGGGGTAGCCTCGTGGCTTGAGGGTCTAACAGTCAGGTATGCAAACGCGCCGGTATGCCGGCCAGGAACAAGTCAGGCGCGCCAACGCCAGCGGGCCAGGGCCTTGATGACTTTCATCCAGAGTTTGCGAGTGACCACCACGATGGCGTTTCCAGAAGGGGGTTGAACAGCGTCGGGCAACGTTATCTCAGCGGCCGGATCCAGGCAACCGGGAATTAACTTGCGCAGATCGTCGATCACCAGCGCCGGCGACTCTTCGGCAATCGGCCGGCCGTGGTTATAGCCATAACTGAGCGCCACGCATTTGACCCCCGCCGCTTTCGCCGCCAGCACGTCGCTACGCGAATCGCCGACGAACAAGGATTGCGACGCCGGGATGTTGGTCATTTTCATCACGAAAAACAGCGCTGCCGGGTCCGGCTTTTTCTGAGGCAGGGTGTCGCCGCCGATGATCAAGCGGAAGTAACGACCGATTTTCATCTGATCCAGCAGCGGCGCGACGAAGCGCTCCGGCTTGTTGGTGATCAGCGCCATCTCGACACCCTGCTTGTGCAGCCATTTCAGGGTGTCGCGCACGCCGGGGTAAACCACCGTCAGCTCGTGACCGTCCTCGTAAAAGCCGTTGAACAGCTCCAGGGCATGCTCGGCCTCGACCTCATCGACACCCTCGGCGTCGATGTGGTTGGCCAAGGCCCGGCGTACCAGCGTGTGCACGCCGTTGCCCACCCAATCACGCACCGATTCGATGCCGGCAGGTTGACGCCCGAGTTTGAGCAGCATGTTATCCACAGCCGCTGCGAGGTCGGGGACCGAATCGACCAGAGTGCCATCCAGATCGAACATCACCAGCCGCGGCAGAGACCCCGGGAACAGCTGCTCAAAGCCACTCATGGACGGGCCAGCGCCAGTTCGGAGCGCATCTTTTCAATCACCTCTTGGTAGTTCGGCGCATTGAAGATCGCCGAGCCGGCGACGAAGGTGTCAGCGCCAGCAGCGGCGATTTCACGAATGTTATTCACGTTCACGCCGCCGTCGATTTCCAGGCGGATGTCACGGCCGGAAGCATCGATCAGTGCCCGCGCTTCACGCAGCTTGTCGAGGGTGCCGGGGATGAACTTCTGCCCGCCGAAGCCCGGGTTGACGCTCATCAGCAGGATCATGTCGACCTTGTCCATCACGTACTTGAGCACGTCCAGCGGGGTCGCCGGGTTGAACACCAGGCCCGACTTGCAGCCACCTTCGCGGATCAGTTGCAGGGAGCGGTCGACGTGCTGCGAGGCTTCCGGGTGAAAAGTGATGTAGGTCGCGCCGGCTTCGATGAAGTCACCGACGATGCGGTCCACCGGGCTGACCATCAGGTGCGCGTCGATCGGCGCGGTCACGCCGTACTTGCGCAGTGCGGCACACACCATCGGGCCGATGGTCAGGTTCGGCACGTAGTGGTTGTCCATGACGTCGAAGTGCACGAAGTCGGCGCCAGCGGCCAGGACGTTGTCCACTTCTTCACCCAGGCGGGCGAAGTCGGCGGAGAGAATCGACGGAGCAATTACGAAGGGCTGCATGACGCACCTTTTTTGAGCAGAATCACGATGGCGCGCATTGTATACCTCATGCTTTGACCCGCGCACCGTGGCCGCGATGATTGGGCCTGCCATCCATTATTTTCTGTGTCGCGTTGTCGTCTGAAAGCGGGCCAGGCAAGGCGCAGTCCGCCGGTAATGGTTGTTCCCTTGCCAAGGACTGCAACGCAGCCTGGCCCGCTTTCAGACACAACCCGAAGGGCCGGGCCTGCTGTTGCGCAGGGCTGCGTTGCTCGGTGCTTATTTGGAATGACCAAACCACGCTCCTCGCGCCTTGCCCTGCGCAACAGCAGACCCGGCGCGGCACAGAAAATAATGGATGGCAGGCCCTAGTAAGCCGCTCGGTAGATCTTCTCGATATCGACGGCACTCAATTTGCGCGGATTGTTGCGCATCAGGCGCTCAATTCCCGCCGCTTCGACGGCCATGGCCGGGATGGCGTCTTCGGGAACGCCGAAGCTGCGCAGTCCCGGCGGGATTTCCACCGCAGCGCACAACTCGGTCATCGCCTCTACGGCCTTGTCCGCCGCGTCATTGGCGCTCAGATGAGCGGTCTTCACCCCCATGGCCTCGGCGATATCTTGCATGCGCTCCACGCAGGCCATTTTGTTCCAGGTCATGACATACGGCAGCAGCAAGGCGTTGCTGACGCCATGGGCAATGTTGAAACGGCCGCCCAGCGGATACGCCAGCGCGTGCACCGCGCCGACCCCGGCATTACCAAACGCCATGCCGGCCATCAGGCTGGCGGTAGCCATGTCTTCGCGGGCCTGGAGATTGGACGGATTGGCGTAAGCCTTGGGCAGCGCCTTGGCGATGAGCTTGATGGCGCCGATGGCCAGCGCGTCGGTAATCGGTGAAGCGTTCAATGACAGATAGGATTCGATGGCGTGCACCAGTGCATCGACGCCACTGGCGGCAGTGACACTGCGTGGACAGGTCAGGGTCATTTGCGGGCTGACCAGCGCCACGTCCGGTAATAGATAGTCGCTGACGATGCCTTTCTTCAGCTGCGCGACCTTGTCGGAGAGGATCGCCACGTTAGTAACTTCCGAGCCGGTGCCCGCGGTGGTCGGAATGGCGATCAGCGGCGGGCCTTTGCGCGGCACCTGATCGATGCCGAACAGATCCTCCAGCGTCCCGTGATAACCGGCGTAGGCCGCGACACTTTTAGCGATGTCGATGGCACTGCCGCCGCCCAGGCCGATCAGTCCGTCGTGCCCGCCTTCGCGGTAGACCCGCATGCAGTCTTCGACGATGGCGATTTCCGGGTCTGGCAGCACACGGTCGAAAATTTCGTAGGCTCTATCGCCCAGCTGCGCCAGCGCCAGCTCGACCGTGCCGGACTTGACCAGTGCGGCGTCGGTGACGATCAGCGGGTTGTCGATGTCCAGGCGTGTCAGCTCAGCCGCCAGCTGCTCGATGGCACCTGCGCCGGTGATCAGTTTGTGAGCGATTTTGAAAGAGGAAAGACTCATGTGCGCAGCCTCTTATAGATAGGGGAGCTGGGCACAAGAGTAGCTGGGGATTGGGGTTTGTCTGCTATTCAGGCCATGAATGACCATGACACAGTGAAGATCCAATGTGGGAGCGGCGGTGCGACGATTAGACTTGCTCGCGAATGCGGAGTGACATTCACAATAGATGTCGACTGATCCACCGCTTTCGTGAGCAAGCCCGCTCCCACATTTTGACCGCGTGAAGCTTCAGACCTGGGCGGTACGCAGTTTTTCGCTACGGCCGCGCAGCCATTCCAGGGTCAGCAGCAGGATCACCGAGAAGGCAATCAACAGCGTTGCAGCCGCCGCGATGGTCGGGCTGAGGTTTTCGCGGATGCCGCTGAACATCTGCCGTGGCAGGGTCGCTTGTTCAGGACCTGCGAGGAACAGCGTCACCACCACTTCATCGAACGAAGTGGCGAAGGCAAACAGCGCACCGGAAATCACGCCAGGCGCAATCAGCGGCAAGGTCACTCGACGGAACGCCGTCAGCGGCGAAGCACCCAGGCTCGCCGCAGCACGCACCAGATTCTGATTGAACCCCTGCAACGTCGCCGACACCGTGATGATCACAAACGGCACACCCAATACGGCGTGCACGACGATCAGCGAGATATAGCTGTTACCAAATCCCAGCGGGGCAAAGGTCAGGTAACTGGCCACACCAATGATCACTACCGGTACCACCATCGGCGAAATCACCAGCGCCATCACCAGCGGCTTGCCGGGGAAGTCGCCCCGCGTCAGGCCGATGGCCGCCAGCGTACCGAAGATCATCGCCAACACCGTCGCCGCCGGAGCAACGATGATGCTGTTCTTCAGCGAACGCATCCACTCGGCCGAAGCGAAGAAATCCTGGTACCAGTGCAGCGAAAAGCCTTGCAACGGGTACACCAGAAAACTCCCGGAGTTGAACGACAGCGGAATAATCACCAGCACCGGCAGAATCAGGAACAACAGAACCAGCCCGCAGAGAATGCGCAAGCTGTAGAACCACACCCGCTCAATGGGCGACATATAAGGACTCAGCATTTCGTTCTCCCCTTAGCTCAGGCGCAGGCGACTGGCGCCCACCAGCCAGCTGTAAATCAGATAAAGCACCACGGTCGCCAACAGCAGCAGCCCACCGAGTGCGGTCGCCATGCCCCAGTTGATGCTGGTGTTGGTGTAGAAGGCGACGAAGTAGCTGACCATCTGATCGTTCGGGCTGCCCAGCAAGGCCGGGGTGATGTAGTAGCCGATGGCGAGGATGAACACCAACAGGCAACCGGCGCCGACACCGGCATAGGTCTGCGGGAAGTACACCCGCCAGAAACTGGCGAACGGGTGGCAGCCGAGGGAAATCGCGGCCCGCATGTAAGTCGGCGAGATGCCTTTCATCACGCTGTAGATCGGCAGAATCATGAACGGCAGCAGGATGTGCACCATGGAGATGTAAACCCCGGTGCGGTTGAACACCAGCTCCAGCGGTTTATCGATGATGCCCATCGCCATGAGGCCGCTGTTGATCAAGCCACCCGATTGCAGCAACACGATCCACGCGGCGACCCGCACCAGGATCGAAGTCCAGAACGGCAGCAGCACCAGAATCATCAGCAGGTTGCTTTGCCGTGACGGCAGGTTCGCCAGCAGGTAGGCCAACGGATAAGCCAGCAGCAGGCAGATCACGGTGATGATCAGCCCCATCCAGAACGTCCGGGCGAAGATGTCGAGGTAGATCGCCTGATCGGGCGTGGCCGGGGCGACTTCGCCGAGGTCGTCGATACGGTGATCGACTGCCGCCAGCAAGTAATAAGGCGTGATGCTGCTGGTGTTGCGGCGCACGGCTTGCCAGTAGGCCGGGTCGCCCCAGCGCTCGTCGAGACCTTCCAGCGCTTCTTTATAGGAGGCCGGTTCGGTGGCGAACGGTAAGGCACGTGCGGTTTTGGTCAGCAGGCTGCGGTAGCCGGCCAACTCCATGTTCAAGCGCTTGGACAAATCGCCCAGGGTCTGATTCTTGCGGGCTTCAGCGAGGTCTTCGCTGGCTGCCTTGTAAACCGGTTCAGCGGGCAGGCCTCGGCCATCCCAACTGGCGATAGCCGCCACGGTGCGCGGCATGCCGCCGACCACTTCCGGGTTACCGACACTTTTGTAGAGCAGCGCCACGATGGGCACCAGAAACACCAGCAACAGAAACAACACCAATGGCGCGATCAAGGCCTGGGCTTTCCAGCGGTTGATCCGCTCGGCGTGCTTGAGCCGCTGCTTCAAGGTGGGGTCAGTGCCCGCGTTCAGGGGAATGGCGGTGGCCATGGCGTACTCCGGAAATCTTTGATCGTTGCAGAGGCATACAAACAACCTGTGGGAGCGAGCTTGCTCGCGATGGGGGCATTACATTCAACATCAATGTTGACTGACCCACTGCTATCGCGAGCAAGCTCGCTCCCACAAGGATTGCGGTGTTCAAACCACAGGGTATTGCTTACTTCGCAGCCCAGGAATTGAAGCGCTGTTCCAGTTGCTCACCGTTGTCAGCCCAGAAGCTGACGTCGATCTGCACCTGGTTGGCGATGTTTTCCGGGGTGGTCGGCATGTCTTTGAGGACATCCTTTGCCAGCAACGGTACGGCTTGGGTGTTGGCCGGGCCGTAGGCGATGTTTTCCGAGTAGGTCTTCTGCTGCTGCGGCTGCACCGAGAACGCGATGAATTTCTTCGCCGCTTCAGCACGTGCTTTATCCAAACCTTTTGGAATGGCCCATGCGTCAAAGTCGTAGATACCGCCGTTCCACACGACTTTCAGGTTGCTTTCTTTCTGCACGGCAGCGATCCGGCCGTTGTAGGCCGAGCTCATAACCACGTCACCGGAAGCGAGATACTGCGGCGGCTGTGCGCCGGCTTCCCACCACTGGATGCTTGGCTTGAGCTCATCGAGTTTCTTGAACGCGCGGTCCTGGCCATCTTTGCCGGCCAGCACTTTGTAGACGTCTTTCGGCGCAACGCCGTCGGCCATCAGAGCGAATTCCAGGGTGTACTTGGCGCCTTTGCGCAGGCCACGTTTGCCCGGGAATTTCTTGGTGTCCCAGAAATCCACCCAGCTGGTCGGTGCGGAAGCCAGTTTGTCGGCGTTGTAGGCCAGCACGGTCGACCACACGAAGAAGCCCACGCCGCATGGCTGGATGGCGCCTTTGACGTAGTCTTCGGACTTGCCGAACAACTTCGGATCAAGCTGCTCGAACATGTCTTCGTCGCAACCACGGGACAGTTCTGGCGATTCAACTTCTACCAGGTCCCAGGACACGCTTTTGGTGTCGACCATGGCTTTGACCTTGGCCATCTCGCCGTTGTACTCGCCCGCCACGATCTTGCCGTTACCTGCCGCTTCCCACGGTGCGTAGAAGGCTTTGACCTGCGCCGCCTTGTTCGCCCCGCCAAAGGACACCACGGTCAGGTCCGGGCCCGCCGCCATTGCGTGTGCCGCGCCGATCATGCCCATGACCAAAGCGGTGAATTTCAGGGATCTCAACATTTATTGTTCTCTCCACGTGCAGGGTTGGTGTTGTTGAAGCAGGGGGGCGATCAATGCGCCTCTAGAAGTGGGTCGAGCGCGCGAACGTGTTCGACCTGCCAGCCAAGCGGTACCACGTCGCCGACGGCCAGCGCGGGATCGAGCTCGGCAATCGGTTGTTTCACAAAAAAATCAGTCTTGCCGCAGACTTCCAGGCGAACCCGGACGTGGTCGCCCAGATAGATGAATTCCGCCACCCGCCCGGAGAAGCGGTTGACGCAGGACTCGCTGGAGCCGTTGAGGCTGACGCGTTCCGGGCGAATCGACAGCGTGACGGGTTCGCCGGTCTTGCCGACGTTGACCGCCAGCGCTTCAACCTTTTCACCACGACCGAGTTCGACGATGCAGCGGTCGCCGGTCTGGCTGTGCAAGCGGCCATTGAGGCGGTTGTTCTCGCCAATGAAGTTGGCGACGAAGGTGTTTTTCGGCTCTTCGTACAAAGTGCGCGGCGGCGCGATCTGCTGAATCTCGCCCTGGTGGAACACGGCAACGCGGTCGGACATGGTCAGGGCTTCGCCCTGGTCGTGGGTCACGTAGACTACGGTCACGCCGAGGCGCTGGTGCAGGTGCTTGATTTCCATCTGCATGTGTTCACGCAGTTGTTTGTCGAGTGCACCGAGGGGCTCGTCCATCAGCACCAGTTGCGGTTCGAACACCAAGGCGCGGGCCAGGGCCACACGCTGCTGCTGACCGCCGGACAGTTGTGCCGGATAACGCTGGGCGAAGGTGTCGAGCTGAACCATGCTCAGGACTTTTTTGACCTTGTCGCTGACATCGCTCTTGTTCAGACCGCGCACGGTCAGCGGGAATGCCAGGTTCTCGGCGACCGTCATGTGCGGGAACAACGCGTAGTTCTGGAACACCATGCCGATGTCGCGTTTGTGTGGCGGCACGTTGTTGATGGAACGCCCGGCCAGCTGGATTTCGCCAGCGGTCGGCGTTTCGAAACCGGCGAGCATCATCAGGCTGGTGGTCTTGCCGGAGCCGGAGGGCCCGAGCAAAGTGAGGAATTCGCCTTTGCGAATATCCAGGTTGAGGTCTTTGACGATCAGGTTCTCGCCGTCGTAGCTTTTTTGCACTCCACGAAAGCTGACCAGAATGTCATTGGCCCCTGCGCTTGAATCGACCTGGCTCATACCCACACCTTTGTTGTTGATGACTGCTGTGGACTAAGCCTAGTGGACGCTGCCGACCACGCAAATCGGGGCGCAGGAGAGAATCGCCTCAGCGGGATGGAAGGTTGGGGGTAGGGATTGCCCTACAAGGATGGCGGGGATGGATAGGGGCAGCGGCAATCTTGAAGCTGCAAGCCGCAAGAACGGGCAAAAGCGGCTTTAAAGGTATGTCGCAAATGGATACGTGGACGCGGTCATGTAGGAGCTGCCGAAGGCTGCGATCTTTTGGCGCCCTCACTATCGCTGTAGAGCACGATCAAAAGATCGCAGCCTTCGGCAGCTCCTACACGGGATCGCGTGCAGCATCAGAGCAGTTTGTGCTCCATGGCGTACTTCACCAGTTCCGCCAGGGAGGTGATGTTGAGTTTCTGCATCAGCCGCGCCTTGTGGGTGCTGATGGTTTTGCTGCTCAAGGCCAGTTGCTGGGCGATGTCGTTGACGTTGGCGCCCTGGGCCAGGCGTTCGAATACCGAGAATTCGCGCTCGGACAGCAACGAGTGCAACGGCCGCGAATCGGTCAGGCCGACTTCAAAGACCATGCGGTCGGCCAGGTCCGGGTCGATGTAGCGCCCGCCCGCCGCGACCTTGCGGATCGCCGTCAGCAGCAGCGCCGGATCGCTATCCTTCGTCGCATAACCCGCAGCGCCGACCTTCAACGCACGGGCGGCCATTTGCGCTTCGTCGTGCATCGACAACACCAGAATCGCCGGCGGATTGTTCAGCGCACGAATCCTTGGAATCGCCTCCAGACCGTTAACCCCGGGCATGGAGATGTCCAGCAAGACCACTTCGCAGGGAACATGGCGCAAGGTCTCGAGCAACTGCTCGCCATTGCTCGCCTCCCCTACCACCAGCAAATCCTTGGCGAGGCCGATCAATTGCTTGATGCCTTCGCGGACGATGGTGTGGTCTTCGGCTACCAGTACACGGATCACGTTCTTCTCCAGATTCAAGATCATTCGCGAGCAAGCCCACTCCCACATTTGGAATGCGTTCCCCCTGTGGGAAGCGGGCTTGCTCGCGAAGACGTCAGCACAGACACCACAAATGCTTCAGGCTTCATCCAGCGGCACTCGCACGCTCAGGGTCGTGCCTTCACCTGGTTCACTCTCAAGCGACAACTGCCCGCCCATGATCAACACTCGCTCGCGCATGCCGACCACCCCGAAGGATGTTGACCTACCGGTGGCGGGGACAAATCCTACGCCATCATCGCTGACGGTCAGACACAACTCGTCGCCTTCCAGCGCCAATGTCAGTTCGACAGTATGCGCCTGGGCATGGCGCATGACATTGGTCAGCGCTTCCTGAAGGATCCGGAACAGGCCAATCGCCTTGGCATCACTGAGCACCGGCAGATTCTCCGGCACCTGCACCAGACACGGAATCTGCGTGCGCGCCTCGAATCGGCGGGCCTGCCACTCGATGGCCGAGGCAATCCCGGCGTCGAGAATCGGCGGCCGCAGCGCCGTGGCGACATCGCGAACCAGTTGGAACAGCTGAGCGATCAAGCGCTTCATGCTGTTCAAACGTTCGTTCAGACCGGGGTCGAGCTGCGCGTAGGCCAGTTCGCACATGGAAGTTTCCAGCTTCAGCACGGTGAGCATCTGACCCAGTTCGTCGTGAACTTCCCGGGCGATGCGGGCCTTTTCCTCTTCCCGCACGCTCTCCAGGTGCGCGGACAACTCACGCAGCTGCTCGCGAGAGCTGGCCAGTTCCAGTTCGATGCGTTTGCTTTCGCTGATGTCCCAGACGATCCCGTCCCAGACATAGGCGCCGTCTTCGAGTCGGCGGGTGATGGCTTTGATTTCGGCCCAGCGCTGTTCGCCGGATCGGGTGAGAATCCGTCCCTGCCACGACCAGTCACTGTCGGTATCCAGCGCATGGTCCTGGGTTTGGTGATAACTGGCCTTGTCGTCCGGGTGCACCAGGCTGCGCAGGCCTTTGTCGCGATGGGCCAGGGTGACCGGTGAGTAACCCACCAGGCTCTCGCTGCCTTCACTGATGTAGGCAAAGTCGATCTGCCCCGTCACCGGTGCCCGCTCCAGACGAAAGACCAGTCCTGGAACGTTGGCGGCGATCCCTTGCAGCCGCGCCTCGCTTTCCTGCAACGCGGCCAATGCACGACGGCGCTCGGTGACATCATTGAGGTAAACCACCAGGTATTCGCCGTCGCGAAACCGCAAAAAGCTCAGCGAAACATCCACCGGCAGATTGCTGCCATCCGCCCGTATGCAGTTGGTTTCGAAACTTTGCGGACCTTCCTCGCTGGCCCGGGCGCGTTTCCACAGGTTCAGCCAGCGGTCCATGTGCAAGCCGGGTTCGAAGTCGATCAGCGGCCGATCAATGATCCCGCCCGCCGGATAACCCAGCATGGTTTCGGCCGCGCGATTGGCGTAGCGCACATGGCTGTCCCAGTTCACCCAAAGGATGCCGACGGTGCTCTGGTCGATGGAAAACTGCGTGAGGCGCAAGGCTTCTTCGCTGGCGGCACGCAGGGCAATGTCCTCGCGCGCTGCCCGCAAACGATGCTCAAGACTGTGCTGCTGCCGACGCTGCCAGAACACGATGGCCATGCTGCTCAGCATCAGCACCGCCAACAACAGACTGAGGTTTTGCCAGAACCCAGGGGACTCGGTCAGGCGCGGGTATTTGGGTTGCAGCCATTGGTTGTGCAGCTGCTCCAGGTCCTTGGCCGGGATCGCCCGCAAGGCGCTTTCGACGATGCCGGCCAGCTCCGGCCAGTCCCGGCGTGTGGCCACCCGCAACAGTTGCGGCAGACCGATATCACCGACCACCACCAGCCCGGCGAACTCAGGTTCGGCGGACAAACGCCCCAGCTGCGCTTCGTCGACCACGGCGTAACTGGCCTGCTGACTCAGTAACAGTTGCAGTGCCTGGCGCTCGATCGGTACGCCTTGAAGGTTCAGGTGCGGGTAATTGCTGCGCAGGTAATCGGCGGTGGCGCCGGGCATGCGCACGGCGACGCGGGTCTGGCTGTCGAGTTTTTCCAGCTCCACCACGCCGGTGCTTTTCTGGTCGCTGACCACCAGTTGCGGCACCCGCATATACGGGTCGGAAAACTGCCAGAGCCGCAGGCCACCGGGGGTTTGGGTCAGCCCCGGAGCGATGTCGATTTCACCCTCGCGCGCTGCGTCTTCCAGCTGCGCCAGGTCGGGAAAGTTGCGCCAGCTCAGCTCGACTTTGAGCGCCTTGGCCAGCCACTTCATCAGCTCGACATTGACCCCGGACAAACGCTGCAAGCGGCGATCGTATTGGGCGTAGGGCACTTGCAACACCAGCCCCACGCGCAATTCGCCATGTTGCGCCAGCCATTGCTGCTGGCCCGCGGACAACTGCGCGACGTGCACCGGTGGCGCGGGAGCCGCCCAGCCCATCAAGGGAAACCACAAACAGCCGATAACCCACAGGCAGCGAAAACGCATCATCGAAGTCTCACACACTGACAAATACTGACCAACCCATTAGGCTGCCGGAATAACTTCTGGCCTGGAATATCCGATGCCCCCTGTCTACCGCCTGGCACTGCCAGCATTGTGCCTGTCGCTGATCCTGCCTTGCGCCTTTTCTGTCGAGGCTGCCACCCCGGTACCTGCCACTACGGAAACACCCGCCGAAGAAAAACCGGTCGAGCGCCAGCCGCTGCTTGAGCGTAGTCAGGAAGAAACGAACGCACTTGAGCGACAGATCCCTGCTCAGGAACAGCAGCAACTGCAAGCGGGCAGCGACACGTTTCTGGCCTTGTGGAAACCGGCCAATACCGCCGAACCCAAAGGCGCGGTGATTATCATCCCGGGCGCCGGCGAAACCGTTGACTGGCCGCAAGCAATAGGTCCATTGCGACGTAAATTGCCGGACGCCGAGTGGAGCAGCCTGAGTATCACCTTGCCGGACCTGCAAAGCGATGCCATTGCGCCGCGTATCGCAGAAGTGGCACCCACACCAAAAGCCCCGGACACCGGCAGCAAAGACTCGACCACCGCCGCGCCCATCGAACAAGCGGCGGGCGGTGAAGCGGAGGTTGCGGACAAGGCGATCGCCGAAACCACCGAGGAACAGGCCAAAGCCGACGCTGAACGAATCTTCGCCCGCATCGACGCCGCCATTGCCTACGCCGAACAGCAAAGCGCTCGCAGCATTGTCGTGCTGGGGCATGGCACTGGCGCTTACTGGGCCGCGCGCTACCTGAGCGAGAAGCAGCCCTCGCAGGTGGAGAAGTTTGTGATGGTCGCCGCTCAGATGCCGGTGAAAGCCAAACCAGAGCTGGCCGAACTGACTCCGACCCTGAAGCTGCCCACCGCAGACATCTTCTATATGGACAAGCCGCTGGATCGCAACCTGGCGCTGGAACGCTTGCAAGCCAGCAAACGGTTGAAGACTTCGGGGTTCAGTCAGGTCTCGCTCAAGGCTCTGCCGGGTAATTCCAAGGCTGAGCAAGAGCAACTGTTCCGTCGGGTGCGGGGCTGGTTGAACCCACCGAACGCGAATTAAGCAAAAGCAAAAGATCGCAGCCTGCGGCAGCTCCTACACCGGGTTATGCGTACACCTGTAGGAGCTGCCGCAGGCTGCGATCTTTTGATCTTCCGGGCCACTACCGAAAATCCCGCCGCTCGCGAATCAATGTGTAGGCGCTATGCAGTTCGCGAGTCTTGTCAGTGGCTTCGCGCACCTGCAGCGCCGTCGCACCGCTGCCGGCAATCTTGTCCGGGTGATGGCGACTCAGCAGGCGTCGGTAGGCGTGCTTGATCTGCGCCGGCTCGGTGGTCGCCGAAACGCCCAAAAGCCGCAGAGCATCTTGATAGGTCAGCGCGCTGCTGGCCTGTGCAAACTTGTGCTGCTCGTAATCAGCCGCCAGAGCCTGCACCTGTTGTGACGTCCAGCCCAGCCATTTACCCCACTGCCTGATCAGCGCTCGTTCTGCACTGCCGGCGCGGCCATCAGCCCAGATCATCCGCCAACAGGCGCGCAAGACGCCTTCGGCGGCATGGGGTTGATGACTCAAGCGGCGCAGGTAACCGCGCAACCGTTCATCTCCCGACTTGCCGCGATTAAACGCGGCAATTGCCCGGCGCTGGGCCGACTCGGTCATGTCCAGCGAGCGCATTTCCTGACGGGCCTGCTGGATGTGGCCTTCCACCACCCGTCCATCGCTCTTGGCCAGCCGTCCCAACAACACAAACAGCAGTTCATCATTGCGCAGCACCGAGCGGCCACCGAGCTTTTCTCGCAAATGCGCCCAGCTCTGTAAGTGCAAGTGCCGGTCCAGCGCCTGCCCCAACAAGGCGCCAAGCATGGCCCCCGGAATGCTGGCGATGAAAAAGCCCGCCCCGGCTCCAATCAGAGTCCCTGGCCACAGCATGTCAGCGTCTCGCTTCTAACAGAGTTTCGACTTCAGCCAGACGCTCGTGAGTGCCGACATCCACCCAATGTCCATTCAAGTGCTCGCCGGTGACGTGCCCATCGGCCATGGCTTTGCGCAGCAGCGGTGCAAGCTTGAAGGCGCCGGCGGAGCAACCGTCGAACAGCTGCGGGTGCAGGACCGCGATGCCGCTGTAGGTCAGGGTTGCAGTGTCCGGTTGACCGTCGCGTACTTGCCCGCCGATCAGGCTGAAATCGCCGGTCGGATGATGGGCAGGGTTATCCGCCAACACCAAATGCGCCAGCCCGGTGATGGGTTGGTGCAATACGCTGAAGTCGTAGTCGGTCCAGATGTCACCGTTGACCACCATAAAGGCCTCGTCACCCAGCAACGGCAGCGCGCGGAAAATCCCGCCTCCGGTTTCCAGCGGCTCACCTTCCGGCGAGTACTGAATACGTACGCCGTATTGCGAGCCATCACCCAGGTAGTTTTCGATCAGCTGGCCGAGCCAGGCATGGTTGATCACCACCTCGGTAAACCCCGCCACCGCCAAGGCTTTCAAATGATATTCGATCAACGGTATACCGCCCGCGCGAACCAGCGGTTTCGGCGTGGTCAGGGTCAGCGGGCGCATACGCTCGCCTTTGCCTGCGGCCAGAATCATTGCCTTCATGCATTCGCTCCAGCACGCAGACTCAACAGCAACACATCCAGCTCGGCCAGTTCAGGACGGCGGGCGATCACGGCGTCAATATAAGCAAAGAAGCGCGGTACGTCGCCGAGATAGCGCGGCTTGCCGTCACGGTGGCAGATGCGGGCGAAGATGCCGATCACTTTCAGGTGCCGCTGCACGCCCATCAGGTCACTGGCACGCAGGAAATCTTCGAAGTCGGGCTGAACCGGGATCCCGAGATCGCCCGCTTGCTGCCAGTAAGCTTCCAGCCAGCCGCGCACACGCTCCTCGGGCCAGCTGAGGAACGCATCCTTGAACAGGCAGGTCACGTCGTAGGTCACGGGACCATAGACGGCGTCCTGGAAATCCAGCACACCGGGATTTGGCTCGCTGAGCATCAGGTTGCGCGGCATGTAATCGCGGTGCACCAACACTTTAGGCTGGGCCAGTGCGCTGTCGATCAATAGCTCAGTCACGTTCTGCCAGAGCATTTGCTGCGCCGAGTCGAACTCGATGCCCAACTCGCGCTTCACGTACCACTCGGGGAACAATTCCAGCTCGCGACGCAGCAGCGCCACGTCATAACTTGGTAGCGGTGCAACCATCGGCAACTGCTGAAAAGCCAGCAGCGCTTGCAGGGCATCCTTGAACAAATCGTCGGCATTTTCGCTGTCGATCACGTCCAGGTAAGTCTTGTTGCCCAGGTCATTGAGCAAAAGAAAACCACGTTCGAGGTCTTCGGCATAAATTTTCGGAACATTTATTCCGGATTTCGCCAGCAAAAAAGCGATATCCACGAAGGGTTTACAGTTTTCCTGGGGCGGTGGCGCGTCCATCACGACGAAGCTTCTGCCCTCGCCTTCCCAGCGGAAATAACGTCGAAAACTCGCATCGCTACTGGCCGCGGTCAACGTGGCCGGGGGTACGGCACCCCAACCCTGTTCTGCAAAGAGGGCAGCCAGTTGCTCATCGAGCCAAACTTTCAGGTGTTGCAAACGTACATCTTGGTCAGGCATTGCAAGGGTCTCCGACGGCGCTAGCCGTCAAGCGGGTCATGCTTTATTATCCAGCATCTTTTTCAGACCATCGAGAGGCGTGCGGCCCACACCGCGGGCAGATGGCACGCAGGAAGCCCGGACTAATAAGATGGCATTGAAATCCCCCGCGTTTCGTAAAAAATTTCCGTTGTTGGTTACCGGCAGTCTGCTGGCCCTGCAACCTCTAGCCACTTCGTTCGTGGTCGCCGCGGAACAGTATGACTGCTCAGTCTCTGCTTCGGGTGCCTGGAACTGTGCGCCAAAATCTCCAGCAGCTGCGCTGCCACCTCGCCCCGTCCATGACGGCAGTGCGGCGGTAAGCACGAGCGGCGAGACTCCGGCTGACAGCGGTGCCAGTCAAGACACCGGCGCCAAGCCTGTGCTGGTGACCGAATCCAAGGGCCGCGGCCTGAAGTCGCGTAGCGAAGACTACAGTCACCTCGATTGGGTTCCGCGCGAGAAGCTCACTGCAGCGCAATTGGCCGAAACCGGTCCTTACTGCTCTGGTTCCTATATCGAACCGATTCGTCCTGGCATGAATGACAAGACGAATAAAAGTGACACTCCGACCTTTCTTGGCGCCAAAGCCTCTCGCTACAAGCAGGATGAGCAGGTCGCGACCCTGGCGGGTGACGTGGTCATGCGTCAGGGCAGCATGCAGGTCGAAGCCGACGAAGCGAACCTCTACCAAGCCGAGAGCCGTGGCGAACTGAGCGGCAACGTCCGTGTTCGCGACAACGGCGCACTGATCGTGGGCGACCACGCCGACGTGCAGCTCGACACTGGTGAAGCCAAGGTCGACAACGCCGAATACGTGATGCACAAATCCCGTATCCGCGGTAATGCGCTGTACGCAAAACGTGCCGAGAACGCGATCATTCGCCTCAAGGATGGTACGTACACCACGTGCGAACCGAACAGCAACGCCTGGCAGCTCAAGGGCAACAACATCACCTTGAACCCGGCCACCGGCTTCGGTACCGCGACCAACGTGACACTGCGGGTCAAGGACATTCCGGTTCTGTACACGCCGTACATCTATTTCCCGATCGACGACCGTCGCCAGTCCGGCTTCCTGCCGCCGACCATCGGCACCGGCAGCGATACCGGCTTCATGCTGGTCACACCGTATTACTTCAACCTGGCACCGAACTACGATGCCACGTTGTACCCGCGCTACATGAGCAAGCACGGGCTGTTGATGGAAGGCGAGTTCCGTTACCTGACCCCGTCCAGCGAAGGTCAGTTCGGCGCCGCGTACCTCAACGACGAAGACACCGATCGCAGCAAGCAGACCGATTACCAAAAAAACCGCTACATGTATAACTGGCAGCACAAGGGCGGTCTCGACTCGCGTGTCTTCACGCAAGTCGACTACACCAAGCTCAGCGATCCTTACTACTTCCAGGATCTGCAAACTGATCAGATCGGTGTGAAAAGTGCCGATTACGTGAACCAGCAGGGTTCTGTGAGCTATCGGGGCGACAGCTACACCGCTCGCCTCAACGCCCAGGCCTATCAGCTGGCGACCGTATCGAACATCACGCCGTACGACCGCTTGCCGCAGATCACTTTCAACGGTCAGCTGCCTACGCACCCGGGCGGTCTGAATTTCGATTACGAAACAGAACTCGTGCGCTTTGATCGTGACCTGGAAACGGGTCAGTTCTCCGATGAAGACGGCAACCTGTCGCCTCGCCTGGACACCAACGTGACCGGCCTTGCACGGGCCAACGGCGACCGTATGAACCTCAAGCCAGGTGTCAGCCTGCCGTTGGACTGGACTTATGGTTTCCTGAAGCCGTCGCTCAAGTACCAATACACCCAGTACCAGTTGGATCTCGACGGCCAGGGTAAAGCCGACATTGCCAATCAGACCGCTGAAGGTGATCGACTCAACGGCACCTTTAGCAGCAACCAGAACCGTGGAGTGCCGATCGCAAGCATCGACAGCGGCCTGTACTTCGATCGCAACACCACCTGGTTCGGCAAGAACTATCGCCAGACCCTGGAACCGCGCCTGTTCTACCTCTATGTTCCAGAGAAGGATCAGAGCGACATTCCGGTATTCGACACCGGCGAGTACACCTTCAACTACGCGTCGCTGTTCCGCGACAACCGCTTCTCCAGCTCCGACCGCGTCGGCGACGAGAACAAGTTGTCCCTGGGTATTACCAACCGCTGGATCGAAGAAAACGGTTTCGAACGTCAACGCATTAGCGTCGGCCAGGCCTTGTACTTCAAGGACCGCGAAGTCCAGTTGCCAGGGATCGATGCCAAAACCCGCGACGATGCGCATGCCAACGTTTCGCCTTATGCACTGGAATACGAATACCGCTGGAACCGCGATTGGCGCACCACGGCCGACTACAACTGGGACCCGGACAGCCGCAGCCCTCGCTCGGGCAGCGCGATGTTCCACTACCAGCCTGAAGACAACCCGAACAAGGTCATCAACGCCGGCTATCGCTATCGCAATGACCAGGTCCGTTACGACCAGAACACCGGTAAGTGGCAAGTCGGCGGTGGTGACTACGGCACCCCTGGCCAGCCTGGCTACGTGAAGGATTACTACAAAATCAAACAGCACGACTTCTCGGTGATCTGGCCGATCGTGCCGCAGTGGAACGCCATCAGCCGCTGGCAGTATGACTACAACCGTAACCGTACCCTGGAAGCCTTTGGTGGTTTCGAGTACGACAACTGCTGCTGGAAACTGCGCTTGATCAACCGCTACTTCGTCGACTACGACGAATTTAGCCAGGACGCTCCGCAAAACGAAAAAGGCGACCACGGCGTCTTCCTACAAATCGTTCTGAAAGGTCTCGGCGGCCTCACCGGCGCCAAAGTAGAGAGCTTCCTCGACAAAGGCATCCAAGGTTATCGTGAACGTGAAGACCAAGCTTTCTGATTGTCTGCGCCCGCTAGTGTTGGGCGCGTTGTTCCTGGGTACCGCGGCGAACGCCGCGGTACAGTCCATCGATAAAGTGGTGGCCATTGTCGATAACGACGTGGTCATGCAGAGCCAACTGGACCAACGTGTTCATGAAGTTCAGCAAACCATCGCCAAGCGTGGTTCTGCCGTACCGCCGGCCAACGTGCTGGATCAGCAGGTACTTGAACGTCTGATCGTCGAAAACCTGCAACTGCAGATCGGCGAACGTTCCGGTATCCGCATTACCGACGAAGAACTGAACCAGGCTGTCGGCACCATTGCCCAGCGCAACAACATGTCCGTGGATCAATTCCGCGCCGCCCTGACTCGCGACGGTCTGTCTTATGAAGACGCCCGCGACCAGATTCGCCGCGAGATGGTCATCAGCCGTGTGCGTCAGCGTCGTGTGGCCGAGCGTATCCAGGTTTCCGAACAGGAAGTGAAGAACTTCCTCGCTTCCGACCTTGGCAAAATGCAGCTGTCCGAAGAATTCCGCCTGGCCAACATCCTGATTCCTACGCCGGAAAGCGCCAACTCCGACGCGATTCAGAATGCAGCCAAGCAGGCAGACGCGGTTTACCAGCAGCTCAAGCAAGGCGCTGACTTCGGTCAGTTGGCAATCGCCAAATCCGCCAGCGAAACCGCACTGGAAGGTGGCGACATGGGCTGGCGTAAAGCCGGTCAACTGCCACCTCCGTTCGATCGCATGCTGAGCACCATGGCTGTCGGCGACATTACCCAGCCAATGCGCACACCGGGCGGCTTCATCATCCTGAAGATCCTCGATAAGCGTGGCGGTGAGACCCAGACACGCGATGAAGTGCACGTGCGTCATATCCTGGTCAAACCGAGTCCGATCCGCGACGAAGCAAAAACCAAAGCCCTGGCTCAATCGCTCTACTCCCGTATCGAAGCGGGCGAAGATTTCGGCGAACTGGCGAAAAGCTTCTCGGAAGATCCGGGTTCCGCCCTCAACGGTGGCGACCTGAACTGGATCGACCCGAATGCATTGGTGCCTGAATTCCGCGAAGTGATGGCCAAGACTCCGCAAGGTCAGCTGTCCAAGCCGTTCCAGACCCAATATGGCTGGCACGTGCTGGAAGTCCTTGGCCGTCGCGCCACTGACAGCACCACCCAGGCCCGCGAGCAGCAAGCAATGACCGTATTGCGTAACCGCAAATACGACGAAGAGTTGCAAACCTGGCTGCGTCAGATCCGTGACGAAGCGTACGTAGAGATCAAACTCCCTGGTGCAGACCAGGCAACGCAGTGAAACCCAAACGTTTCGCGCTGACACCCGGCGAACCGGCCGGCATAGGTCCTGACCTGTGCCTGCTGCTCGCCTCGCAAGCCCAGCCACATCCCCTGATTGCCATTACCAGCCACGACCTGCTCCTTGAGCGGGCCGTGCAGCTGGGTGTGGTTGTCGATTTGCTGCCGGTCACCCCGGACAACTGGCCGGATGTACCCGCGCCAGCCAACAGCCTGTATGTCTGGGATACACCGCTCAACGCCAAGGTCACTGCCGGGCAACTGGACAAGGCCAACGCGGCTTTCGTTCTGGAAACCCTGACCCGAGCTGGCCAAGGCTGCCTGGACGGGCATTTTGCCGGCATGATCACGGCCCCTGTGCACAAGGGCGTGATCAATGAATCCGGGATCGCCTTTTCCGGGCACACAGAATTTCTCGCCGACCTGACCCATACCGCCCAAGTGGTGATGATGCTCGCCACTCGCGGTTTGCGTGTGGCGCTGGTTACCACTCACCTGCCTCTTCGCGAGATTGCCGATGCGATCACGCCGGAGCGTCTGGAACGGGTCACGCGAATTCTGCACGCGGATCTACAAGAAAAATTCGGCATTGCCCGGCCACGCATCCTCGTATGTGGGCTCAACCCCCATGCCGGCGAAGGCGGACACCTGGGCCATGAAGAAATCGACATCATCGAACCTACATTAGAGCGCCTGCGCGGCGAAGGAATGGACCTTCGTGGCCCCCTGCCCGCCGACACTCTGTTTACCCCCAAGTATCTGGAGCACTGCGATGCAGTGCTGGCGATGTACCACGACCAGGGCCTGCCTGTGCTGAAGTACAAAGGCTTCGGCGCGGCAGTCAACGTGACCCTCGGCTTGCCGATCATCCGCACATCGGTCGACCACGGCACTGCCCTGGACCTGGCCGGCAGCGGAAAAATCGATACCGGCAGCCTGCAAGTCGCCCTGGAAACCGCCTACCAGATGGCCGAGACCCGTTTATGACCGAGCATTACCAACACCGGGCGCGCAAGCGTTTCGGCCAGAACTTCCTGCACGATGCCGGCGTTATCGACCGCATCCTGCGCGCCATCCACGCCAAGCCCGAAGACCGTCTGCTGGAAATCGGCCCTGGCCAGGGTGCGCTGACTCAAGGCCTGCTTAACAGCGGCGCCCAGTTGGACGTGGTGGAACTGGACAAGGATCTGATCCCGATCCTCAACCAGCAATTTGCCAGCAAGAGCAATTTCAACCTGCATCAGGGCGACGCGCTGAAGTTCGACTTCACCAGCCTGAACGCTGCGCCGAACAGCCTGCGGGTGGTCGGCAACCTGCCGTACAACATCTCTACGCCGTTGATTTTTCACCTGCTGCATAACGCCAGTCTGATTCGCGACATGCATTTCATGCTGCAAAAGGAAGTGGTCGAGCGCCTGGCAGCAGGCCCCGGTGGTGGTGACTGGGGTCGCTTGTCGATCATGGTTCAGTATCACTGCCGGGTTGAACATCTGTTCAACGTTGGCCCGGGTGCGTTCAATCCGCCGCCCAAAGTCGATTCGGCTATCGTGCGCCTGGTGCCTCACGCGGTGCTGCCGCACCCGGCCAAGGATCACAAGCTGTTGGAGCGTGTCGTGCGCGAAGCCTTTAACCAGCGCCGCAAGACCCTGCGCAACACCCTCAAGCTGCTGCTGAGCAACGCTGAAATCGAAGCCGCCGGCGTTGATGGCAGCCTGCGCCCCGAACAGCTCGATCTGGCCGCCTTCGTGCGCCTGGCCGACAAGCTCAGCGAACAAGTCCTACAGACGCCCGCCGCCGACTGACAGGCAATGAGCGTTATCGGGTAGGACACCAGCCTTCATGTCTGGTTTACTACCCGATACTTGGCCTAGACTGAGTTCTATCAGCTACGCCCCGCGTTCCGCTTCGTTTAAGGCCTCTTGCATGTCCGATCCTCGTTACCAGGTCGACGTCAGCGTCGTCACCCGCTATCTGGCAGAACAATCGCAACCCGAGCAAAACCGCTTTGCCTTCGCCTACACCATCACCGTGCACAACAATGGCGAGCTACCGGCCAAACTGTTGTCGCGGCACTGGGTGATCACCGACGGTGACGGGCATGTCGAAGAGGTTCGCGGAGCCGGCGTTGTTGGCCAGCAACCGTTGATCGAGGTGGGCGAAAGCCATACCTACAGCAGCGGCACCGTCATGACCTCCAAGGTCGGCACGATGCAGGGCACTTATGAAATGGTTGCCGACGACGGCAAACACTTCGACGCCATCATCGCCCCATTCCGCCTGGCGGTGCCCGGAGCCCTACACTGATGGCAACGTACGCCGTCGGCGATCTGCAAGGCTGCCTTCAAGCATTGCAATGTCTGCTCAAGCAAGTCGCCTTCGACCCGACACGGGATCGTCTGTGGCTGGTCGGCGATCTGGTCAACCGTGGTCCACAGTCTCTGGACACCTTGCGCTTCCTCTATAGCATCCGCGAATCGCTGGTGTGCGTGCTCGGCAACCATGACCTGCACTTGCTGGCTGCCGGGAAAAACATCGAACGCTTGAAGAAGTCCGACACCCTGCTCGAGATTCTCGCAGCGCCCGATTGCGCGGAACTGCTGGAGTGGCTGCGTCAGCAAAAGCTCATGCACTACGACGAACAGCGCGATGTCGCCCTGGTACATGCTGGTATTCCGCCCCAGTGGTCACTGCGCAAGGCCTTGAAGTATGCCGCCGAAGTCGAGACGGCATTGCGCGATGACAACCTGTTGCCGCCCTACCTCGATGGCATGTACGGCAACGATCCGGCGAAATGGGACAACGACCTCAAAGGCGTGACACGCCTGCGGGTGATCACCAACTATTTCACCCGCATGCGGTTTTGTACCGCCGAGGGCAAGCTTGACCTCAAAAGCAAGGAAGGCCTCGACAATGCGCCACCGGGCTACAAACCCTGGTTTCAGCACAAAGAGCGCAAGACCAAGGGCCTGAAGATCATCTTCGGCCACTGGGCCGCTCTGGAAGGCCGATGCAATGAGCCAGGCATCTCGGCCCTCGACACCGGTTGTGTCTGGGGTGGCGCCCTGACCCTCATGAATGTCGACAGCGGTGAACGCCTGTCTTGCAAATGCGACGAGCATGGCCTTGTCCTGCCGCAAGTCGCCACACTTATCCCCGAACCATCGTCAGCAAGCGCCCCGCGCTAGACTGCGCTTTCAGCCGAGCCACAGGAGCCCGCCATGAGCGAATTCAAACGTATCCCCCCAGAACAGGCCCAGGCCCTGCGCGAACAAGGCGCGGTGGTGGTCGATGTTCGCGACCCAGCGACCTTTGCCGCGCTGCACATCGCCGGCTCGAAGCATCTGGATAACCACTCCATCTCGGATTTCATCCGCGCTGCCGACCTCGATGCACCGACCGTGGTCGTCTGCTACCACGGCAATTCCAGCCAGAGTGCCGCTGCGTACCTCATTAGTCAGGGCTTCTCCGACGTCTACAGCATGGATGGCGGTTTTGAGCTGTGGCGCACGACTTACCCTTCGGAAACGGCGCAAGGCACTTCCGAATAATTTTTTTGTAACGCGCAAGCCCCGGTCCCCGCGGGCTCGCGCGGTGGCAGACGAACGGTCTGCCACAACTAATTACGTATCTCGCCTTTACCTCCCGAATTCCCAACTATCCTTAAGCGCAGGCCATCCAAAACAGGGGAGAGCCGGTACACCGGCGCGCGGGTCATCGGGAGTAGCTTTCGGGGTAGTCAGCTTCGAAAGAGTTCTGGGGGGTAAACAGCGACTGCATATTCGGTCGCTGCCAGCATCGACTGAATGATCCGGCGTCGGCTCCACGTATCGAGCGAGGTGACGTCATGAGTATCTTTAGCCACTTCCAACAACGCTTCGAGTCCACACGCCAGGAAGAACTCTCGCTGCAAGAGTATCTGGAGCTGTGCAAAAGCGACCGCAGCGCCTACGCCTCCGCCGCCGAGCGTCTGTTACTGGCCATCGGTGAACCGGAGCTCCTCGACACCTCGGCCAACTCGAGGCTGTCGCGAATCTTTTCCAACAAGGTGATCCGCCGCTATCCGGCCTTTGAAGACTTCCACGGGATGGAAGAATGCATTGACCAGATCGTGTCGTATTTCCGCCATGCCGCTCAGGGCCTGGAAGAGAAGAAACAGATTCTCTATTTGCTCGGCCCTGTGGGTGGCGGTAAATCATCCCTGGCCGAGAAGCTGAAACAGCTGATCGAAAAAGTGCCCTTCTACGCGATCAAGGGCTCGCCGGTATTCGAATCACCTCTGGGTCTGTTCAACGCCACCGAAGATGGCGCGATCCTCGAGGAAGACTTCGGCATTCCACGGCGCTACCTCAACACCATCATGTCGCCATGGGCGACCAAACGCCTCGCCGAATTCGGCGGCGACATCAGCCAGTTCCGCGTGGTGAAGCTCTATCCGTCGATCCTCAACCAGATCGCCGTGGCCAAAACCGAGCCGGGAGATGAAAACAACCAGGACATCTCGGCGCTGGTCGGCAAGGTCGATATCCGCAAACTCGAAGAATTCCCGCAGAACGACGCCGACGCCTACAGCTACTCGGGCGCACTGTGCCGGGCCAACCAGGGCCTGATGGAATTCGTCGAAATGTTCAAGGCACCGATCAAGGTGCTGCACCCACTGCTGACCGCCACTCAGGAAGGCAACTACAACAGTACCGAAGGTCTGGGGGCGATTCCGTTTACCGGGATCCTGCTGGCCCACTCCAACGAATCGGAATGGCACACCTTCCGCAACAACAAGAACAACGAAGCCTTCATCGACCGGATCTACATCGTCAAAGTGCCGTACTGCCTGCGGGTCAGCGACGAAGTGAAGATCTACGACAAGCTCTTGTTCAACAGCTCCCTGGCCAAGGCTCACTGCGCGCCTGACACCCTGAAGATGCTTGCCCAGTTCACCGTACTCTCGCGACTGAAAGAGCCGGAAAACTCCAACATCTACTCCAAAATGCGCGTGTATGACGGCGAAAACCTCAAGGACACCGATCCGAAGGCCAAGTCGATCCAGGAATACCGCGACAACGCGGGTGTCGACGAAGGCATGAACGGCCTGTCGACCCGCTTCGCGTTCAAGATCCTGTCGAAGGTGTTCAACTTTGATCCGCACGAAATCGCTGCCAACCCGGTGCACTTGCTTTACGTGCTGGAACAACAGATCGAACAGGAACAATTCCAGGCGGAAACCCGCGAACGCTATCTGCGCTTCCTCAAGGAGTACCTGGCACCGCGTTATATCGAGTTCATCGGCAAGGAAATCCAGACCGCCTACCTCGAGTCTTACAGCGAGTACGGCCAGAACATCTTCGATCGTTATGTGCTGTACGCCGACTTCTGGATCCAGGACCAGGAATACCGCGACCCGGAAACCGGCGAGATCCTCAACCGCGTAGCGCTGAACGAAGAACTGGAGAAAATCGAAAAACCGGCCGGCATCAGTAATCCGAAGGATTTCCGCAATGAAATCGTCAACTTCGTACTGCGCGCCCGGGCCAATAACAACGGCAAGAACCCGACCTGGCTCAGCTACGAAAAACTGCGGGTGGTCATCGAGAAGAAAATGTTCTCCAACACCGAGGACCTCCTGCCAGTCATCAGTTTCAATGCCAAGGCCAGCAAAGAGGACCAGCAGAAGCACAACGACTTCGTCACACGGATGGTCGAGCGGGGCTACACCGACAAACAGGTACGACTGCTGTCCGAGTGGTATCTGCGGGTCAGAAAATCACAATAACCCGCTGCCGGTCAGACCGGTTGTCGTCAGCCAGAGGCCTGTGTACGCATTTTCTGTTACACAGACCTCTGGAAGGTGTTCGAAAGTCGGTAGCGAGGTTCAGGCAGCGTCCAAAAGCGCTTGGGGGAGCGTGAACATCCCTTGGCACCGTCGATGCTGCATAACCGCTCGCCCCTTTCAGGACAGCTTCTAAGGAGCAGTCATGAGCTATGTGATCGACCGACGTCTCAATGGCAAGAACAAGAGCACGGTGAACCGTCAGCGGTTTCTGCGGCGTTACCGTGATCACATCAAAAAGGCTGTCGAAGAGGCGGTCAGCCGGCGCTCCATTACCGATATGGAGCACGGTGAACAGATCAGCATCCCCGGTCGCGACATTGACGAGCCGGTGCTTCACCACGGTCGCGGTGGCAAGCAGACCGTCGTGCACCCGGGCAACAAGGAATTCACCAGCGGCGAGCACATTGCCCGCCCGCCCGGAGGTGGCGGTGGCAGAGGCCCCGGCAAGGCCGGCAACTCGGGCGAAGGGATGGACGAATTCGTCTTCCAGATCACCCAGGAGGAATTCCTCGAATTCATGTTCGAGGACCTTGAGCTGCCGAACCTGGTCAAACGTAACCTGACCGGCACCGACACCTTCAAGACCGTTCGTGCCGGGATCAGTAACGAGGGCAATCCGTCGCGGATCAACATCATTCGCACCTTGCGCTCGGCCCATGCACGGCGAATCGCCCTGTCTGGCAGCAGCCGGGCAAAATTACGCGAAGCCAAAGAAGAACTGCTGCGACTCAAGCGTGATGAGCCAGACAACTTCGGCGATATTCAGGAAGTCGAAGCAGAAATCGAAAAGCTCAGTGCGCGCATTCATCGCGTACCGTTCCTCGATACCTTCGACCTCAAGTACAACCTGCTCATCAAGCAACCCAACCCCAGTTCCAAAGCGGTGATGTTCTGCCTGATGGACGTGTCCGGCTCCATGACCCAAGCGACCAAGGACATCGCCAAGCGTTTCTTTATCCTGCTATATCTGTTCCTCAAGCGTAACTACGACAAGATCGACGTCGTGTTCATCCGCCACCACACCAGTGCCAGGGAAGTGGATGAAGAGGAGTTTTTCTATTCTCGCGAAACCGGCGGCACCATTGTTTCCAGCGCCTTGAAACTGATGCAGGAGATCATGGCCGAACGTTATCCGAGCAACGAGTGGAACATCTATGCCGCCCAGGCCTCCGACGGCGATAACTGGAACGACGACTCGCCAATCTGCCGCGACATTCTGATCAACCAGATCATGCCGTTCGTGCAGTACTACACTTATGTTGAGATCACCCCGCGCGAACATCAGGCCTTGTGGTTCGAGTACGAACGCATCGCCGAAGCCTTCTCTGACACTTTTGCCCAGCAACAACTGGTCTCGGCCGGAGATATCTATCCGGTCTTCCGTGAACTCTTCCAGCGCAGGTTAGTGACATGACCGCCAAAGAGCAGAAGCGCCAACCCATTTCCACCGGCTCCGAATGGACGTTCGAGCTGATCCAGGCCTACGACAAAGAAATCAGTCGCCTGGCGGCTCGCTACGCGCTCGATACTTATCCTAACCAGATCGAAGTGATCACCGCCGAGCAGATGATGGACGCCTACGCCTCCGTCGGCATGCCGCTGGGTTATCACCATTGGTCCTATGGCAAACACTTCCTCAGCACCGAGAAATCCTACAGTCGCGGCCAAATGGGGCTGGCGTACGAGATCGTGATCAACTCGGACCCGTGCATCGCCTATTTGATGGAAGAAAACACCATCTGCATGCAGGCTTTGGTCGTCGCCCATGCCTGCTACGGGCATAACAGCTTTTTCAAAGGCAACTACCTGTTCCGCACCTGGACTGACGCCAGTTCGATCATCGATTACCTGGTCTTTGCCAAGCAATACATCATGCAGTGCGAAGAGCGCCACGGTATCGACGCTGTCGAGGACCTGCTGGATTCCTGCCACGCCCTGATGAACTATGGGGTTGATCGCTACAAACGTCCGTATCCGATTTCCGCCGAAGAAGAACGTCGCCGGCAAAAGGATCGGGAAGAGCATTTGCAGAAACAGATCAACGATCTGTGGCGGACCATTCCAAAAGGTGCAGACAAGTACAGCGACAAGGACAACGCGCGCTTCCCCGCCGAACCTCAGGAAAATATCCTCTACTTCATCGAAAAACACGCACCGCTGCTGGAGCCATGGCAACGGGAAATCGTGCGGATCGTGCGCAAGATCGCTCAGTATTTTTATCCACAGCGTCAGACGCAGGTGATGAACGAAGGGTGGGCCACGTTCTGGCATTACACCCTGATGAACGACCTGTATGACGAAGGCCTGGTGACCGACGGCTTCATGATGGAGTTTCTGACGTCCCACACCAGCGTGGTCTATCAACCCGGCTTCGACAGCCCCTACTACAACGGCATCAACCCCTACACCCTGGGTTTTGCCATGTACCGGGACATTCGCCGCATGTGTGAACACCCGACCGAAGAGGACTACCGCTGGTTCCCTGAGATTGCCGGCACCGACTGGCTGTCGAGCATCAAGTTCGCCATGAGCAGCTTCAAGGATGAGAGCTTCATCCTGCAGTACCTGTCACCCCAGGTGATCCGTGACCTGAAGTTGTTCAGCATTCTTGATGACGACCAGAAGGACGATCTGCTGGTCCCGGCCATTCATGACGAAGGTGGCTACCGCATCATCCGTGAAACCCTGGCGGCGCAGTACAACCTCGGTAATCGTGAACCCAACGTGCAGATTTACAGCATCGACCGGCGTGGTGACCGCTCGCTGACCTTGCGTCACCAGCAACACGACCGCAAACCGCTGGGCGAGTCCACCGAGGAAGTGCTCAAACACCTGCATCGCCTCTGGGGCTTCGATATTCATCTGGAAACTCTGCAAGGGGACCAGGTGATGAAAGTCCATCATGTCCCACCCAGAGGTGAACACGCCGAGGGGGATTACGGCCGACTGGACCTGGCTGTCATCCATCTTTGATCCTGTTTCTGCCTCCGGAGGTTCGACGCAAAGGTTATTCTGTCGGGCTAACGGAGGTTTTTTATGCAGATTTATAAAGTCGGCGGCGCGGTACGTGATCGCCTGCTGGGCAAGCCTGTCACCGACATCGACTGGGTTGTGGTTGGCGCCACCACGGAAGAAATGCTCGCCAAGGGCTTTCGCCCGGTGGGCGCGGACTTCCCGGTGTTTCTTCACCCCAAAAGCGGTGAGGAATACGCCCTCGCCCGGACCGAGCGCAAAAGCGGACGCGGTTACGGCGGCTTTACCTTTCACGCCAGCACCGAAGTCACCCTCGAAGAAGACCTGATCCGTCGTGACCTGACCATCAATGCCATGGCCGAAGACGATCAGCAGAACCTGACCGATCCTTACGACGGCCAGCGCGATCTCGAGGCGCGCTTGCTTCGTCACGTTTCCCCCGCGTTCGCCGAAGATCCGCTCCGGGTTTTGCGTGTTGCCCGCTTCGCTGCTCGTTATGCGGGGCTCGGCTTCACCGTTGCGCCAGAGACACTGGAACTGATGCGCCAACTCAGTGAATCAGGTGAACTGGAAGCCTTGACCGCCGAACGCAGCTGGAAGGAAATTTCCCGCGCCCTGATGGAAGATCAGCCACAGGTGTTCATCGAAGTGCTGCGCGAGTGTGGCGCTCTCAAGGTATTGATGCCGGAAGTCGATGCCCTGTTCGGCGTACCGCAACCGGAAGCCCACCACCCGGAAATCGACACGGGCGTGCACACCTTGAGCGTGCTGGAGCAAGCGGCGCAGCACAAACAATCACTCACCGTGCGCTGGGCCTGCCTGCTGCACGACCTCGGCAAGGGACTGACGCCCGAGGAGGAGTGGCCGCGACACATTGCTCATGAGCACAAGGGCTTGAAGCTGATCAAAGCGGTCAACGAACGTTTCAAGGCACCGAAGGACTGTCAGGAACTGGCTCTGCTGGTGGGCGAATATCACACCCACGGCCATCGCGCCCTGGAGCTGAAGCCGTCGACGTTGCTAGAGTTGCTGCAGAGTTTCGACGTTTACCGTCGGCCGCAGCGGTTCGAGGAATTTATCGCGGCGTGCGAGATGGACGCGCGTGGACGTAAAGGGCTGGAGCAGCGAAGTTATCCACAGGCTGATTATTTGCGGGGGGCGGCGAATGCTGCTCGGACCGTGGCAGTTCAGCCGTTGCTGGAGAAGGGATTCAAAGGGCCGGAGCTGGGCGAGGCGATCAAGCGTGAGCGGCTCAAGGCGCTGAAGGCTTACAAAGAAAAAGCCTAAGCAAGAGCAAAAGATCGCAGCCTTCGGCAGCTCCTACATGGATTGATGTGCGCCCTGTAGGAGCTGCCGAAGGCTGCGATCTTTTGCTTTACAGCAAATCTGAGGGGGTCAACTGCTCACCGCGCCATTCAAACGCCACCGGCGCCAACACCTGATCAATCTGCGCCTCACGCCACAACGCCGCAAAGCTCTTGCCTACACCCGGATGCACGCGATCCGGCGCAATCAGCGACAACGGCCACAGCACGAAGGCATTTTTCAGAATTTCTGCCCGCGGCAGGATCAAGCCATCGAAGTTGCCCACCAGATCGCCGAACAGCAGCACGTCGATATCCAGCGGCAAACCCTTGCGATCCGGCGCATAACGGCCGTTGTCCGCCTCGATGAATTTCAGCCGGCGATCCAGCTCCATCAGCGGCAAATCGGTAAAAGCCGACACCACAAAATTGAAGAACGGCCCGCTCTTGATCCCCACCGGTTGGCTTTCGAACACCGCCGAGCAGCGTATATCCACCAGGAAACCTGCCAGGGCTTCCAGGCCAGCCTGCAAATGGGATTCGCGCTCGATATTGCTACCGAGCCCGAGAAACACCTGAGTCAGCGACATCCGCGCTCGATCTCCACGCCCACACCACCCGTGGCAGCCGGGATGGCACCTGGCTTGGTCAGCTTGAGGCGCATCCAGGTGATGTTGAATTCGCTCATCAGCACTTCAGCCAGACGCTCGGCGAACGTCTCGACCAGCTGGAACTGCGCCTGCTCGGCAAAAGCCTGGATACGCGACGACACACTGGCGTAATCGAGCGCCAGCGTCAGGTCATCGCCGGCGGCGGCCGGGCGATTATCCCAGGCGAAGCTCAGATCAAGACGCAAGCACTGTCGGATGCCTCGCTCCCAGTCGTAGGCACCAATCACGGTGTCGACTTCCAGGCCCTCGATAAACACTCTGTCCAAGCACTTTTCTCCGCTGCACGACAAGGGCGCAATGCGCCGTTAGAATCAGGGCGTCCTCGCCCGGAATAGTTAGCATGTTTTGGTTACTGGCGACCCTCGCCTACCTGCTCGGCTCTCTGTCCTTCGCCATTTTGCTCAGCCGCCTGACCGGTAACCCCGATCCGCGAATGAGTGGCTCGGGCAATGCCGGCGCCACCAACATGTTGCGCCTGGCCGGCAAAAAACTCGCCGTCCTGACCTTGATCGGGGACCTCTTCAAAGGCCTGCTACCCGTACTGATCGCCGGCGTTGCGGGCCTTTCGCTTCAAGAACAGGCCTGGATCGGCGTCTGTGCCGTCATCGGCCACCTGTTCCCGTTGTACTTTCGCTTCCGCGGCGGCAAGGGTGTCGCCACCGCTGCCGGCATGCTGCTGGGCCTCTACCCGCCCGCCGCACTGCTGGCGGTCTGTGCCTGGCTGCTGACGTTCTACCTGACTCGCACCAGCTCACTGGCAGCCTTGATCGCCACACCGCTGACCCTGCCGCTGTTGGCCTGGCAAGAACCGGCGGCACTGCTGCCCATGAGCGCACTCACGGGACTGATCGTCTGGCGTCATCGGGGCAATCTACGCGACCTGTTTGCCGGGCGCGAACGGCATTTTTAAATACCGGGCATGAGCGCGGCTCATCCCGCACATCATCACAGCGCCGACAATTGCTCCATCGGCCAACGCGCCTGCACGCTGATTGCCAGGCTTTCATGCTGACCGGCCTGCAAACGCTGGCAGCCGGCAAAGGCAATCATCGCGCCGTTGTCGGTGCAGAACTCCGGACGAGCATAAAAAACATCGCCCTTCATGTCGCCGAGCATCTTCTCCAGTGAGGTACGCAGTGCCTTGTTGGCGCTGACCCCGCCAGCGATCACCAGACGCTTCATACCGGCCTGTTTCAGGGCACGCTTGCACTTGATGGTCAAAGTCTCCACCACGGCCTGCTGGAACGCCAGCGAGATGTCGCAACGGGCTTGCTCGCTGTCGTCCCCGGCGCTGACGCTCTGCTGCCAGGTGTTCAGGGCGAAGGTTTTCAAGCCACTGAAACTGAAAGCCAGTCCTGGACGGTCGCACATCGGGCGCGGGAAAGTGAAACGTCCTGCAACCCCTTGCTCTGCCAGGCGTGCGATTTCCGGGCCACCCGGATAATTGAGGCCCATCATCTTCGCGGTCTTGTCAAAAGCTTCACCGGCGGCATCGTCAAGGGTCTCGCCCAAGAGCGTGTATTGACCGATCCCGTCGACCTGAACCAGCTGCGTATGACCGCCAGACACCAACAAAGCGACGAACGGGAATTCCGGTGGCTGCGACTCCAGCATCGGCGCCAGCAGGTGACCTTCCATGTGGTGCACACCCAGCGCCGGAATACCCCAGGCGAAGGCCAGCGCCTGAGCGCAAGAGGCGCCCACCAGCAAGGCACCGACCAGGCCAGGACCCGCGGTATAAGCGATGGCGTCGATCTCGGTCGGCACACAGTCAGCTTCGGCCAACACCTGACGAATCAAGGGCAGCATGCGTTTGACGTGGTCACGCGAGGCCAGCTCCGGCACGACCCCGCCATAGGCGCGGTGCAGGTCGATCTGGCTGAACAGCGCGTCGGCCAGCAGGCCGCGCTCACTGTCATATAATGCGACACCGGTTTCGTCGCAGGAGGTTTCTAATCCCAGTACTAGCATGGGTTTGCGCCTTGTTTAGGCTGAATTCGAAGGCGCGCATAATAGTCGCCATGGGATGCCCCGACTAGCGGTTTTCGATCAGAGGCTTTGCATTCCGGTCGATGAGGAGTTAACATCCGCAACCCTTAAAAACCGACGTCTTCAAGTGCTCTTTTGCCACGAGGATGTTGACCCCGGTAATGAATGAAGGTAGCTCTGGATGCCAGCCGTCAAAGTAAAAGAGAACGAACCCTTCGACGTAGCTCTGCGTCGTTTCAAGCGCTCCTGCGAAAAAGCCGGTGTACTGGCTGAAGTTCGTAGCCGCGAATTCTACGAGAAGCCTACTTCTGAGCGTAAGCGCAAAGCAGCAGCCGCTGTTAAGCGTCACGCCAAGAAAGTTCAGCGCGAACAGCGCCGCGCGGTTCGTCTGTACTAATACACAGACGTTCGTAGCAAGCTTCTGCCAAGCCCGGCCCTCAGCCGGGCTAATGGCATTTGCGGACAACGCTTGATGCTTCACCGTCAAAGCCGCACACGCGACCGAGACAAATCTGCTTCACAGCGTCAGACCTGGCTCTTTTGCCAGCGGTGCACGTCTTTTCTGACGAGCCTTCCAAGGCTACTGACGAGCACACCCACTGATTCCTCTCACGACGATCAGCCCAAGGCACCTTCTTGCGTGCCAGCTTATGAGCTATCCGAGGCCATCGACAGGCCGCAGCGGATTTCAGCGCAACACTTTCAAATAGTCGAATACTGATTGGTACTAACGTCAGTGGATTTTCGGCAGATACACTTCCCGACAGCGATTACGCAGACGACACTGGTCGAGCCGCACATTTTGCGCGCCTCAAACAACGACCCGCGCTCAGCCGCTCTTCGTTTCGGATTCATTGCAGCGCAGATGACGAGAACGCCATGGCCGGGCTAATTCCCCAGAGCTTCATTGACGACCTTCTGAACCGCACCGACATCGTCGATGTGGTCAGCTCGCGCCTGCAAATGAAAAAGGCCGGCAAGAATTACACCGCTTGCTGCCCGTTTCACAAAGAGAAAACCCCCTCCTTCAGCGTCAGCCCCGACAAGCAGTTCTATTATTGCTTTGGCTGCGGCGCTGGCGGCAACGCCCTCGGCTTCATGATGGACCACGACAATCTGGATTTCGTCCAGGCGGTCGAAGAACTGGCCAAAGCCGCCGGCATGGAAATCCCCCGCGAAGAAAGCGGACGGCCGCACAAACCGCGACAGCCGACCGATTCGCCGCTCTACCCGCTACTCACCGCCGCCGCCGACTTTTACCGCCAGGCACTGAAAAGCCATCCATCGCGAAAAGCAGCGGTGGATTACTTGAAAGGTCGCGGACTGACCGGCGAAATCGCCCGTGACTTCGGCCTCGGCTTTGCCCCGCCCGGCTGGGACAATCTGTTCAAGCACTTGAGCAGCGACACCCTGCAACAGAAAGCCATGATCGATGCCGGCCTGCTGATCGAGAACGCCGAAACCGGCAAACGCTATGACCGCTTCCGCGATCGCGTGATGTTCCCGATTCGCGACAGCCGCGGGCGAATCATCGCCTTCGGTGGCCGGGTATTGGGCGACGACAAGCCGAAATACCTGAATTCACCGGAAACCCCGGTATTCCATAAGGGCCAGGAACTCTACGGCCTTTATGAAGCACGCAAGAACAACCGCAACCTCGACGAAATCATCGTCGTCGAAGGCTACATGGATGTTATCGCCCTCGCCCAGCAAGGCCTGCGCAATGCTGTCGCGACCCTGGGCACCGCCACCAGCGAAGAGCACTTGAAGCGCCTGTTTCGCGTCGTGCCCAACGTTCTGTTCTGTTTCGACGGCGACCAGGCAGGTCGAAATGCCGCCTGGCGGGCATTGGAGGCAGCGCTGCCGAGCCTGCAGGACGGGCGGCGCGCACGCTTTCTGTTCCTCCCCGAAGGCGAAGACCCGGACACGCTGGTCCGCTCCGAAGGCACTGACGCCTTCCGCGCACGGATCAACCAGCACGCCCAACCATTAGCGGACTATTTTTTTCAACAGCTGACCGAGGAATCGGACCCACGCTCGCTCGAAGGCAAGGCCCACATGGCCACCCTCGCCGCGCCGCTGATCGACAAAGTCCCGGGGGCGAACCTGCGCATCCTGATGCGTCAGCGCCTGACCGAAATTACCGGGCTTAGCGGCGAAGCCGTGAGCCAACTGGTACAAAGCGCCCCCCAGGAAGCGCCGCCGGCGTACGACCCGGGCATCGATTACGACGCCATGCCGGATTACAGCGACTACCATCAGCCGCAGGCACAAGAGATGTATGCGCCGCAGCAGGAATGGACACCGAAGAAACCCGGCGCCAGCGGAAAAAAATGGGACAAAAAACCGTGGGACAAAAACGGCAAACGCGGTGGTGATCACGATCAACCCCGCGCGCCACGGGTGCCGGCCGCTGTAGAGCCGCCGACCCTGGCCGCCTTGCGCACACTATTGCATCACCCGCAATTGGCCGAGAAAGTCGAGGATGCCGGGCACTTTGCTGCCGAGGATCACACCAACACGCAATTACTGGTGGCCCTTCTCGAAGCCGTACAGAAGAATCCCAAGCTAAACTCATTTCAGTTGATTGCACGCTGGCACGGTACGGAGCAAGGACGTTTGCTCAAGGCGCTGGCGGAAAAGGAATGGCTGATTGACGGAGATAACCTTGAACAACAGTTTTTCGACACCATTACTAGCTTGTCAGCCCGCCAACGCGAGCGAAACCTGGAACAACTTCTCAGGAAAGCACGTCAAAGTGAACTGAGTGCCGAAGAGAAAAATCAACTGCGCGACCTATTAAGTCGCAATGTTTCCGCAACAAGCCCGACCTCAACTGGCGCGTGAGGTCATAGCTCAGGTATAATCCTCGGCTTGTTTTTTGCCCGCCAAGACCTTCAGTGGATAGGGTGTTATGTCCGGAAAAGCGCAACAGCAGTCTCGTATCAAAGAGTTGATCACACTTGGTCGTGAGCAGGGTTACCTGACTTACGCGGAGGTCAACGACCACCTGCCGGAGGATATTTCAGATCCGGAACAGGTGGAAGACATCATCCGCATGATCAATGACATGGGGATCAACGTATTCGAGGTTGCGCCAGATAAGGATTCCCTTATGCTGGCCGACGCCGATACCGACGAAGCCGCGGCCGAAGAGGCAGCAGCAGCGTTGGCAGCGGTCGAGACCGACATTGGTCGCACCACCGACCCAGTGCGCATGTACATGCGTGAAATGGGTACGGTAGAGCTCCTCACACGTGAAGGCGAAATTGAAATCGCCAAGCGTATTGAAGAGGGCATCCGCGAAGTGATGGGCGCAATTGCGCACTTCCCTGGCACGGTTGACCACATTCTGTCCGAATACACTCGCGTCACCACCGAAGGTGGCCGCCTGTCCGACGTCCTGAGCGGTTATATCGACCCGGACGACGGCATTGCGCCGCCTGCTGCAGAAGTGCCGCCGCCTGTCGACCCGAAAGCCGTGAAAGCGGACGACGACACCGACGACGACGACGCTGAAGCCAGCACCGACGACGAAGAAGAAGCCGAAAGCGGTCCGGATCCGGTCATCGCAGCTCAGCGCTTTGGCGCTGTCTCCGATCAGATGGAAATCACCCGCAAGGCGCTGAAAAAGCACGGTCGTGGCAACAAGCTGGCAATTGCCGAGCTGGTGCTTCTGGCTGAGCTGTTCATGCCGATCAAACTGGTTCCGAAGCAATTCGAAGGCCTGGTCGAGCGTGTTCGCAGTGCCCTGGATCGCCTGCGTCAGCAAGAGCGCGCGATCATGCAACTTTGCGTTCGTGATGCCCGCATGCCGCGTGCCGACTTCCTGCGCCAGTTCCCGGGCAACGAAGTTGACGAAAGCTGGTCCGACGGCCTCGCCAAAGGCAAAGGCAAATACGCTGAAGCCATTGGTCGCCTGCAACCGGACATCATTCGTTGCCAGCAGAAGCTGACCGCGCTGCAAACCGAAACCGGTTTGACGATCGCCGAGATCAAGGACATCAACCGTCGCATGTCGATCGGTGAGGCCAAGGCCCGCCGCGCGAAGAAAGAGATGGTAGAAGCGAACTTGCGTCTGGTGATCTCCATCGCCAAGAAGTACACCAACCGTGGCCTGCAATTCCTCGATCTGATCCAGGAAGGCAACATCGGTTTGATGAAAGCGGTAGACAAATTCGAATACCGCCGCGGCTACAAGTTCTCGACTTATGCCACCTGGTGGATCCGTCAAGCGATCACTCGCTCGATCGCGGACCAGGCCCGCACCATCCGTATTCCGGTGCACATGATCGAGACGATCAACAAGCTCAACCGCATTTCCCGCCAGATGTTGCAGGAAATGGGTCGCGAACCGACCCCGGAAGAGCTGGGCGAACGCATGGAAATGCCTGAGGACAAGATCCGCAAGGTATTGAAGATCGCTAAAGAGCCGATCTCCATGGAAACCCCGATCGGTGATGACGAAGACTCTCACCTGGGTGACTTCATCGAAGACTCGACTATGCAGTCGCCAATCGATGTCGCTACCGTCGAGAGCCTTAAAGAAGCGACTCGCGAAGTTCTGTCCGGCCTCACTGCCCGTGAAGCCAAGGTTCTACGCATGCGCTTCGGTATCGACATGAATACCGACCACACCCTCGAGGAGGTTGGTAAGCAGTTCGACGTGACCCGTGAACGGATTCGTCAGATCGAAGCCAAGGCGCTGCGCAAGCTACGCCACCCGACGAGAAGCGAGCATTTGCGCTCCTTCCTCGACGAGTAACAACAAAACCCCCGGCCCAGGCCGGGGGTTTTGCATTTTGCAGATTAAATCCCCCGCGCCTCCCTCCCTCCGAATTGCCCGTCTACACTCGAAACATTCCCCGAGCCATAACGAGACCGTTATGCCCAGACTGCCGACCGTGCTTTTTTTGCTGTCGCTATTGACCTGGACCGCAACGGCTGGCGCGCTGACTCTGAGCGACGAAGAACGTAGCTGGCTGGCGGCTCACCCGAACTTGCGCCTGGGAGTCGATGCGTCATGGCCACCCTTCGAGTTTCGCGACGATCAGGGCCGCTATCAGGGCCTTGCGGCGGACTATATCGACCGGATCCGTCAACGCCTGGCCATCAAGCTCACGCCCATCGAGCCCGTCAGCTGGACCGTCGTCCTGGAGCAGGCCAAACAAGCCAAGCTGGACCTGTTGCCCGGCATCATGTCGACCCCGGAGCGCCAGACTTACCTGTCATTCACCCGCCCCTATCTGGACTTTCCGATTGTCATCCTTGCCCATGCCGGAGGTCCCCAGCCACGCAAACTCGAAGACCTGTACGGGCTGAAAGTCGCCGTGGTGGAAAACTACGCCCCCCATGAGCTGTTGCGCACCCACAATCCCGACCTCAATCTGGTGGCGATGCCTAACGTCAGCTCAGCGCTGCAGGCGCTGGCTACCGATGAAGTAGATGCGGTGGTCGGTGATCTCGCCTCCAGCGTCTGGAGCCTGCGTCAGCTCAAGCTCGACGGGCTCTACGTCAGCGGTGAAACCCCCTATCGCTATCAATTGGCGATGGGCGTGCCCCGGGACAACAAGATACTGGTCGGCATTCTGGATAAAGTCCTGGCGGACATGACCCCGGACGAAATCAATGAGATTCAGGAGCACTGGGTCGGCAACGTCCTCGATCATCGAACATTCTGGAACGATCTGCTGATGTACGGTCTGCCGGGGTTGCTGCTGCTGATCATCGTGCTGGCGATGGTTATCCGGATCAACCGCCGGCTGAGTTCAGAAATTTCCCGCCGGGTCGACCTGGAGCAAGAACTGCGCAGCAGCGAATACCATTACCGCGGGCTGGTGGAGAGCCTTTCGGCCATCGCCTGGGAAGCGCGGATCAGCGATTTCACCTATAGCTATGTGTCGCCCCATGCCGAGGATCTGCTCGGCTACCCCTTGTCTCATTGGCTGATTCCGGGCTTCTGGCGCAACATTATCCACCCGGCCGACCTGACCCGCGCCCAGACCTTCTGCGATCACGAAGTATTGGCCGGGCGCGATCACAGCCTCGATTACCGGGTCATCACCGCCGATGGCCGCTGCATTTGGGTGCGCGATATCGTCAGCCTGATCGAGCACGGCCATGAACCGGTGATGCGCGGGCTGATGATCGACATCAGCGAAGCCAAGCGCACCGAAGAGGCGTTGCGCCTGTCGGAACAGAAGTTCGCCTCGGTGTTCCAGCAATGCCCGGACATTCTGGTCATCGCACGACTCTCCGACGGCTGCCTGCTGGAGGTCAACGAAGCGTTCGAAGAACAGATCGGCCTCAAGGCCGAAGACGTCATCGGCCAGACGGCCACCGACCTGAACATCTGGGGCATACCCGGCGTCGGGCCAGGCTTGTTGCAACGGTTGCAGGCCGGCAGCATCCGTAACCTGGAGATGCCCTTTCGCCGCAACAATGGCCAAGTGTTTACCGGCCTGATCTCCGCTGAACCGTTCGACCTCGATACAACCCCGGCGCTGGTAGTGGTCGTGCGGGACATCAGCCAGCTCAAGGAAACCCAGCAACAGCTGCAAACCTCCGAAGAGAAATTCGCCAAGGCCTTCCATGCCTCACCCGACGGCTTGCTATTGTCACGGCAGAGCGACGGTTTACTGATTGAGGTCAACGAAGGTTTCAGTCGCATTACCGGTTTCAACAGCGCGATGTCCGTGGATCGCTCTGTCCTCGAACTGGGAATCTGGGTCAATCTCAACGAACGCAAACAGATGCTCGATCTGCTGCATCGGGACGGATTCGTCCGCGACTTCAGTTGCCATATACGCCGCAGCGACGGACAGATTCGCCTCTGCGAGGTGTCCAGCCGTCCGCTACCGATCGGCGATGAAGATTGCATGCTGACCATCGCCCGGGACATCACCGAGCGACACCTGATGCAGGAGAAACTGCAACAGGCTGCCACGGTATTCGAGAGCACCGCCGAAGGTGTATTGATCACCGACACTCAACAGCACATCAGCGCGGTCAACCGTGCGTTTACCGAAATCACCGGCTACAGCGAGAGCGAAGCATTGGGCCACACCCCTCGCCTGCTCGCCTCGGGCCTGCACGACAGCGCGTTTTATGCCGCCATGTGGCATCAACTGACCGCCGAAGGTCATTGGCAGGGCGAAATTTCCAACCGGCGCAAGAATGGCGAGCTCTATCCGAGCTGGCTGACCATCAGTGCGGTGCGCAACCGAGACAGATTCGTCACCCATTTTGTCGCGGTGTTCGCGGACATTTCCAGCCTCAAACACGCCCAGGCCAAGCTCGATTACCAGGCACACCACGACCCGCTGACCGGGCTGCCAAATCGCACGCTGTTCGAGAGCCGATTGCTGACTGCGCTCAACAACCAACAGGAAAACGGCGGCCAGGGCGCGGTGCTGTTCCTGGACCTGGACCGTTTCAAACACATCAACGACAGCCTGGGTCACCCGGTCGGTGACCTGCTGCTCAAGGGCATTGCCGTGCGCCTCAAGGAGCAGTTGCGCGACATCGACACCGTGGCGCGCCTGGGCGGCGACGAATTCATCATCCTGCTGCCCGGGCTGCAGCAATCCAGTGACGCCGACAATATCGCGACCAAATTGCTCAATTGCTTCGGCGCACCGTTCCAGGCTGGTGAACATGAGTTTTTTATCAGCGCCAGTATAGGCACCAGCCTGTATCCCAAGGATGGCTGCGACGTCGCCACGCTGGTCAAGAACGCCGATGCGGCGATGTACCGCTCAAAGGCCAAGGGTCGCAACCGGGTCGAAAGCTACACCCGCGACCTCACTGCTCAAGCCAGCGAGCGTGTCGCACTGGAACATGAGCTGCGACGCGCTATCGAGCGCAACGAACTGCACCTCCATTATCAGCCGAAGATCAGCTTGGTCGACCATCGCCTGGTCGGCGCAGAAGCGCTCATTCGCTGGCGCCACCCGACCTTCGGCGATGTGCCGCCGGAGCATTTCATTCCGCTGGCCGAAGAAAACGGCATGATCCTGCAAATCGGCGATTGGGTTCTCGAAACCGCCTGCCGGCAGATGTTCGAGTGGAATCAGATTTACGAACCCGTCGGCCCGCTGTCGGTCAACCTCGCGGGCGCTCAATTGCGCCAGCCGAACCTGCTCGGTCGGATCGAACAATTGCTCAAGGACAACCGTCTCAAACCCGGTTTCCTGCAACTGGAAATTACTGAAAACTTCATCATGAGCCAGGCTGAAGAAGCGCTGGCAGTGCTGCATCAACTCAAGCACCTGGGCGTGCAACTGGCGATCGACGACTTCGGCACCGGTTACTCGTCCCTGAGTTACCTCAAACGTCTGCCGCTGGACATTCTCAAGATCGACCAGTCATTCGTCCGCGGCCTGCCGGATGACCCCCACGACGCAGCCATCGTTCGCGCCATTATCGCTCTGGGCCGCAGCATGCAATTCACCATCATTGCCGAGGGCGTGGAAACCCTCGCACAGCAGCAATTCCTCGCTGCCGAAGGCTGTGAACAGATCCAGGGCTACATCGTCAGCCTGCCCTTGCCCCCGGAAGAATTTGCCGCGACGTTTCTTCGTATAGCCATTTCAGACTTTTCGGATAGCACAGCCGAGAAACCGTCGCTATAATCCGCGGCCTACTGAGGGCCTATAGCTCAGTTGGTTAGAGCAGAGGACTCATAATCCTTTGGTCCACGGTTCAAGTCCGTGTGGGCCCACCAAACAAGAAAGCCGCGCAATGCGCGGCTTTTTCGTGTTTGAGGCTTGGATTTTCGAAGCCGCTTCTTCTGTATGAATACGGAAAGTGTCCAAAAAGTATCCACCCTCCCGCCACGCCAGATCACAGTTTCAGCGTGTATTGCGCGTAAACCCATCCCTCAAGCTCATCACCGTTCAGTTCGACCGATACGTGAATCCAGGATCCGCGCTCTGCCTTAACCTCCAGACGTGTTCCCAATTTCGTACGGCCAAGCTCTTCAGACCGCTTGTTGGGGCCTGCACGGAGAATTAACGTATCCCTAAGGAAACTCTGAAAAAGATTTCCAAATTTGGTGAAGCACACGCTTCACACGAACTGAACGGTTGAGCTCCGACGAAACAGATGTCCTTCGCCGATGCCGAATATGCCGGTAAACGTAAGCAGCAGACTCGCCGCGAGCGTTTTCTGATCGAGATGGATCAGGTGGTGCCCTTGAAGGGACTGGTTGCCTTGATTGAGCCGCATTATCCGAAGGGCGAAGGTGGTCGTGCTGCCTATCCGTTGCTGGCGATGTTGCAGGTTCATCGGATGCAGAATTGGTTCGGCTACAGCGATCCGGCGATGGAAGAATCACTTTAGGAGACCACGATTCTTCGCCAGTTTTCGGGACTGCATCTGGATCGGATTCCCGACGAGACCACGATCCTCAATTTTCGTCGCTTGCTGGAAAAACATGAACTAGCCGGCGGAATTTTGCATGGCGAGGAAACGTACGTCTGCGGCGATGCCGGTTACACCGGTGTGGACAAGCGGCCTGACTGCCTGGACGACAGCCAAGTATAAATACTGATGCCTGCGTGATCGCTCGAAGCGAACACACTGCACCTTTCTGGACCCGTCCTGTTTGCTGGACGCCCAGTATCCATGCTCCTTTGATCGACCTACTAGTCTCTCAAAGGTGCATGGTATGGCGGCTTACTTCAGGTTGCCGCTGAGAAACTGCTGCAGACGTTCGCTTTGCGGGTTGCCCAGTACTTCTTCGGGCACACCCTGCTCTTCCACCCGCCCCTGGTGCAGGAACAGCACTTGGTTCGACACTTTGCGGGCAAAGCTCATTTCGTGGGTAACCATGATCATGGTGCGGCCTTCTTCGGCCAGCCCCTGAATCACCTTGAGCACTTCGCCCACCAGCTCCGGGTCCAGGGCCGAGGTCGGCTCGTCGAACAGCATGATCTCCGGTTCCATGGTCAGGGCCCGGGCGATGGCGACGCGTTGCTGCTGACCACCGGAGAGGAACGCCGGGTATTGATCGGCGACGCGCGACGCCAGCCCCACCTTGTCGAGATAGCGTCGGGCGCGCTCCTCGGCATCCTTCTTGCTGACACCCAGCACCCGGCGCGGGGCCATGGTGATGTTGTCGAGCACGGTCATGTGGCTCCACAGGTTGAAATGCTGGAACACCATCGCCAGGCGCGTGCGCAGGCGTTGCAGTTCATCGGCGTCGGCCACGCGCATGCCGTGGCGGTCATGGACCATGCGAATCGGCTGGTTATCCAGGGTCATTGCGCCGTCATTGGGCGTTTCCAGGAAGTTGATGCAACGCAGGAAGGTGCTCTTGCCCGAACCACTAGCGCCGATCAGGCTGATCACATCGCCGGTTTTAGCGTTCAGCGAGACACCCTTGAGCACTTCGTGGTTGCCGTAGCTTTTATGCAGGTTTTCAACGGTCAGTTTGTACATGTGCGCAAACGTCCTCTACGGAATCAGTGAACCGGGGCAAGGAAAGATAGCCAGCGGCGTTCGGCCAGGCGGAACAAGCCGACCAGAATGAACGTGACGGCCAGGTAGATGACTGCGGCGATACCGAACGACTGGAAGGTCAGGAAGGTTGCCGAGTTGGCGTCTCTGGCGACCTTGAGAATGTCCGGCACGGTGGCGGTAAAAGCCACGGTGGTCGAGTGCAGCATCAGGATCACTTCGTTGCTGTAGTACGGCAACGAGCGGCGCAGGGCCGATGGCATGATGATGTAGGCATAGAGCTTCCAGCCACGCAGGCCATAGGCCTTGGCCGCCTCGACTTCGCCGTGGTTCATGCTGCGGATCGCCCCCGCGAAGATTTCCGTAGTGTAGGCGCAGGTGTTCAGGGCAAAGGCCAGAATGGTGCAATTCAAGGCGTCGCGGAAGAACGCATCAAGTACCGGCTGGGCGCGTACCGCAGCGAAGCTGTAGATGCCGGTGTAGCAAATCAGCAACTGGATATACAGCGGCGTACCGCGAAACAGGTAGGTGTAGAACTGCACCGGCCAGCGCACCCAGACACTGGACGACACCCGGGCAATCGACAACGGCACCGACGCCACGAAGCCGAAGAAAATCGAGGCACTGAGCAACCAGAGGGTCATGGCCAGCCCGGTGATGTGACTGCCGTCCTGGTAAAGGAAGGGTCGCCAGTATTCCTGCAGTAGTTCGATCATCGTACGGCCTCCCGGGTGCCTGCTGCGTAGAAGACATCCAGCCGGTGCAAGACGTAATTCGAAGCGGTGGTAATCACCAGATAGATCAAGGCCGCCAGCACAAGGAAGAAGAACAACTGATAGGAGCTTTTGCCCGCATCCTGGGCCACCTTGACCAGATCGGCCAGACCGATGATCGAGACCAACGCGGTGGCCTTGAGGATCACCATCCAGTTATTGCCGATGCCTGGCAGGGCGAAGCGCATCATTTGCGGGAACACCACGAAGCGAAAGCGCTGGGCGCGTGTCAGTCCGTAGGCGGTAGCCGCCTCCATCTGGCCGCGGGGTACGGCGAGGATCGCGCCGCGAAAGGTCTCGGTGAAATACGCACCGTAGATGAAGCCCAGGGTAATGACCCCGGCACTGAACGGGTTGATCTCGATATAGTCCCAGCCCAGCGCTTCGGTCAGGTTGGTCAGCCAGGTTTGCAGGCTGTAGAAAATCAGCAGCATCAACACCAGGTCCGGCACGCCACGAATCAGCGTGGTGTAGGCCTGCGCCGGGACGCGCAGCATAGCTGACTTGGAAAGCTTGGCACTGGCGCCGATCAGGCCGAGGACCACGCTCACCAGCAGCGACAGAAAGGATAATTTGACAGTCATCCACGAGCCTTGCAGCAACAGCGGGCCAAAGCCCTTAAGGCTGAAGCCGGAAAGCCCCAGAATCTGCAATAGGTATTCGAACATTGAGCACCCCTTTGGCAATCAAGAAAGCGCCCATCCGGGGATGGGCGCAGGGTCGTTACTTGCCGCTGTAAAGGTTCAGGTCAGCGAAGTGCTTCTGCTGGACGGCGGCATAGGTGCCATTGTCGTGCAGAGCCTTGATGCCTTTGTCCAGAAGGGCCTTGAGTTCAGTGTTGCCCTTGGTGATGCCCACCGCCGTTTTCGATGGAAGCAGCTCGCTCTCGACCGGCTTGCTGACTTCAAAGTTGGCGCCTTGTGGCGACTTCAGGAAGCCCAGTTCGGCTTGCAGCATGTCCTGGATCGAAGCATCGAGGCGACCGGAGATCAGGTCCGCGTAAACCTGGTCCTGATTGGCGTAGGCCTGTGTCTCTACTCCGGCCTTGTCCAGCACGGCCTTGGCGTAGGCTTCCTGGATGGTGCCTTGCTCGTAGCCGACTTTCTTGCCCTTTAGCGTGGCCGGATCGGCGTCGATGGCGGCGCCTTTTTTGAATACCAGCCCGGTTGGGCCAGAGAACAACTCGCTGGAGAAGTCGATGACTTTTTCGCGGGCTGGTGTGGCGGTCATGGAAGAGATCACGCCGTCGAACTTGTTGGCCTTGAGGCCGGGAATCATGCCGTCGAAATCGCTTTCGACCCACTTGCACTTGACTTTCAGCTCAGCGCAAATCGCGTTGCCCAGGTCAATATCGAAGCCCACCAGGCTGCCATCGGCGGCTTTGGACTCAAACGGCGCGTAGGACGGATCGACGCCAAAGCGCAATTCCTTGTATTCCTTGGCCAGCGCGGAGCCGGCAGCCATGCAGAGAGCTAATGCGGAAAGGGTCAGAAATGTTTTTTTCATTGTTTTTATTCCTAAAGACCAACATGAGCGCTTGTGACACATGAGTGCTGTTATGGAACTCGTATGTCACTTTGGAAGAAGTAACACCCAACAGCTCGCGCTCCTGGTGAACGAGGAGGCAGAGCTCGCGGGGAAAGGAGTCTAGAAGCAAGCGAGTGCGACGATAAGACGCAAAGTGCATTAATTTGACGAATTATTGGTCATTATGACGAGTAATAGTGACCGTATGATGCGTCGACGCTAATTCGTTAGTCATGAAGAGCTGCTGCGACCGGAACAAATCGCACTGATTGCGAACCACCTCCATCACATCCACCATCGCTGTTAATGGCGGCAATCTTTGGCGTGCGTGCGGATCGCTGAAGTCGCGCGTACCCCACTGATTTGGGCCACGGCGACTCGACCAGGGTCCCTGATGCTGGGGGCGCTGCTGCTTTCGGCATACACGCAGATCGCCCTCAACTTTCAGAAGCAACAGTTAACGCCGGAATGGCCTGCACGGGCCGCAGGCGTTCAAGCATTTCACCCGTCAACACGACCTCATACGTATCCGCCGCCCTACCCCACTGCTCCACGATGACCATGCCGTCGACCAGCGCCCCCGCTAATTCGGAAATCGTATCGGCCAATTCCTCCACGATTTTTTGACTCCGCCCCCATACACGATCAGTGATCGCTTTAAGCTCAGCCGTTATGCCGTCCGACGACGCGGGATCCGTATCGGGGTAGGCGATGTTGCGCAGCAAGTGCCGTAACTCCCTTATCTTTGCGTAATCCTGTTCCGCCCCCAGCGCTCCTTTCAGGATGGCTGCCGCTTTCGACTTATCGACGGTTTTTTTTGGCGAATGTTTTGAAGCTAATGTCTGGCCCATAGCGCCAGCCAAGAGCACCACCATCCGGGCTTCCAAATACGCCTTCATCGCGTCCATCGAAGAAATGGAGCGCGCCAAGGTGATGGAAGCTCCCCCTTGATGCCTCAAGTCCATGGTCACTGTCAGACTCACGCCGCCTGTTGCAAAACCCAAGGCGCGGGCTACGACGTAGTGCCCCATTTCGTGATGTGCAATCTGCAATGCATGGTCCCGCATTGCGGGAGGCATCTTGTTTGTCATTGCCATGGCCTCGCATCCCTCGATTTCGCATTCGACTACGACTGACTGTTGGTGTCCATCCTGTCGATCGCGCCTTGCTCAAGCCCAAGAAAAACCCGAGATGTAGAAAACGGTATGAACGGTATGAACGGTATGAACGGTATGAACGGTATGAACGGTATGAACGGTACTGAGGCTAGATCAACCATCCGCTGTGCGACATGTGCCTGTAACATACCAACCCATTGATCTGTGCCGCTGGAGACGACCCTTGCCTGACACTCGCCCGCCCGTTCTGGACGAAATCGATCGCCAATTGATTGCAGCCCTGCAGATCAATGCCCGCGAAAGCGTGGCCATGCTCGCGCGACAATTGGGCATCGCCCGCACCACCGTGACTTCGCGGCTGGCCCGGCTGGAAAAAGCCAAGGTGATCACCGGTTACGGCGTGCGTTTGGGTCAGCGTGTCGTGGATGGCGGCTTGCAGGCGTACGTCGGAATCACGGTGCAACCGCGCTCGGGCAAGGAAGTGTTGCGACGTCTCAGCGCGATGGCTCAAGTGCAGCAGTTGTGCGCGGTCAGTGGTGAATTTGATTACGTGGCGTGGCTGCGCACCGATTCACCTGAGCAGTTGGATCAGTTGCTCGACCAAATTGGCAGCGTGGATGGCGTGGAGAAGACAACTACGTCGATTATCTTGAGTAGCAAGATTGATAGGGGGCAGCCGGTTTGAGTTTTTGCCGATAGTTCCTTGGTGTCTGGGAGGGCCTAATCGCGAGCAAGCTCGGCTCCCACATTGACGGTGTGTAGCATTCCATCGTCACTCTGATCAAACAATTAGCAAAACGACGACACATTGCATCTTATTAACGTGTTCTACGCTCTCTAGAATGGCTGCCATCTTTTCCTATACTCAGACGCGCATGCCGCGTCCGGTCGCCAGCAAGGTCAGCCATGAACAAGAACAATCGCCATCCTGCAGACGGTAAAAAACCAGTCACCATTTTCGGTCCGGACTTTCCCTTCGCCTTCGACGACTGGATCGAGCACCCGGCCGGCCTGGGCAGCATCCCTGCGCACAACCATGGCGCCGAGGTAGCGATCGTCGGTGCCGGCATCGCGGGTCTGGTGGCCGCGTACGAATTAATGAAACTGGGCCTCAAACCCGTCGTCTACGAAGCCTCGAAAATGGGCGGCCGTCTGCGCTCGCAGGCGTTCAATGGCGCCGAAGGCATCATCGCCGAGCTCGGCGGCATGCGTTTCCCCGTGTCGTCCACCGCCTTTTATCACTACGTCGACAAGCTTGGGCTGCAAACCAAACCTTTCCCGAACCCACTGACACCTGCCTCGGGCAGCACGGTGATCGACCTCGAAGGCCAGACCCATTACGCACAGAAACTGGCGGATCTTCCTGCATTGTTCCAGGAAGTCGCCGACGCCTGGGCCGACGCGCTGGAAGCCGGTTCGCAGTTCTCTGACATCCAGCAAGCGATCCGCGACCGGGATGTGCCGCGCCTCAAAGAGCTGTGGAACACCCTCGTTCCGCTGTGGGACGACCGCACCTTCTACGACTTCGTTGCCACCTCCAAAGCCTTCGCCAAACTCTCGTTCCATCACCGCGAAGTGTTTGGTCAGGTCGGTTTCGGTACCGGCGGCTGGGACTCGGACTTCCCGAACTCGATGCTGGAAATCTTCCGTGTGGTCATGACCAACTGCGACGACCACCAGCACTTGGTGGTCGGCGGCGTGGAACAAGTGCCGTTGGGGATCTGGCGTCATGTGCCGGAACGTTGCGTGCACTGGCCGGAAGGCACCAGTCTCAGCTCCCTGCACAACGGCGCACCGCGTACCGGCGTGAAAAAAATTGCCCACGCGGCAAACGGGCGCTTTGCCGTCACCGATAACTGGGGCGACACCCGCGAATACGCAGCGGTGCTGACCACGTGCCAGAGCTGGCTGCTGACCACCCAGATCGAATGCGACGAAACCCTGTTCTCGCAAAAGATGTGGATGGCCCTCGACCGCACCCGCTACATGCAATCGTCGAAAACTTTCGTGATGGTCGATCGGCCATTCTGGAAAGACAAGGATCCGGAAACCGGCCGCGACTTGATGAGCATGACCCTCACCGATCGCCTGACCCGCGGCACCTATCTGTTCGACAACGGCGACGACAAGCCGGGCGTGATTTGCCTGTCGTACTCGTGGATGAGCGACGCACTGAAAATGCTCCCGCAACCCGTGGAAAAACGCGTGAAACTGGCGCTGGATGCCTTGAAGAAAATCTACCCGAAAATCGACATCGCGGCGCGGATCATCGGCGATCCGATCACCGTGTCCTGGGAAGCCGACCCGCATTTCCTCGGCGCTTTCAAAGGCGCCCTGCCCGGCCACTATCGCTACAACCAGCGCATGTACGCGCACTTCATGCAGGCTGACATGCCGGCCGAACAGCGCGGGATTTTCATCGCCGGCGACGATGTTTCGTGGACGCCTGCGTGGGTCGAAGGCGCGGTGCAGACCTCGCTCAATGCGGTGTGGGGCATCATGAAACACTTCGGCGGTGAAACTCACGCCGAGAACCCGGGTCCAGGAGATGTGTTCAACGAGATCGGTCCGATCGCCCTGCCCGAGTAAGAGGAATCCGAAATGCGCGTAGCCCTTTACCAATGTCCACCGCTGCCCCTGGATGTCGCAGGCAACCTGCAACGTCTGCATCAATTGGCGCTGGAGGCCAAGGGCGCAGATTTGCTGGTGCTGCCGGAGATGTTTTTGACCGGCTACAACATCGGCCTCGATGCCGTCAGCGTGCTGGCGGAAGTGCACAACGGTGAGTCGGCGCAGCAGATCGCGCGCATCGCCAAGACGGCCGGGATCGCCATTTTGTATGGCTACCCCGAGCGCACCGAGGATGGGCAGATCTACAACGCCGTGCAGTTGATCGACGCCAATGGCGAACGCCTGTGCAACTACCGCAAGACTCACCTGTTCGGCGACCTCGATCACTCGATGTTCAGCGCCGGACCGGATGAGTTTCCGCTGGTTGAACTCAATGGCTGGAAGCTCGGCTTCCTGATCTGCTACGACCTGGAATTCCCGGAAAACGCCCGACGCCTGGCCTTGGCCGGCGCCGAGCTGATTCTGGTGCCGACGGCGAACATGATTCCTTACGACTTCATCGCCGACGTCACCGTCCGCGCCCGGGCCTTCGAAAACCAGTGCTATGTGGCTTACGCCAACTATTGCGGCAACGAAGGCGAGATCCAGTATTGCGGCCAGAGCAGCATCGCCGCGCCGGATGGCAATCGCATCGCCCAAGCCGGCCTTGATGAAGCACTGATTGTCGGCGAGCTGGATCGTCAGTTGATGGTCGATTCCCGCGCCGCCAATCGCTACTTCCTTGATCGCCGCCCCGAGCTTTACAGCGAGCTTAACAAGCGCTGATCCATCGTTATCCGCTAGCATTGGCACTTCTCTGTTCTGGAAGTGCTCATGCCTGCGCTGAACCACCCCCACCTTCACACTGAAACCCTGGCCAACGGTCTGCGGGTGACGCTGCGTCATGTTCCCGATTTGAAGCGCAGTGCTGCGGCGTTGCGCGTCGCGGCGGGCAGCCATGACGTGCCGGCGGCCTGGCCCGGGCTGGCGCACTTTCTTGAACACCTGCTGTTTCTCGGTACGGAGCGCTTTCCCGCAAACCAAGGGTTGATGGCCTACGTCCAGGGTCATGGTGGTCAGGTGAATGCGCGGACCAGCGAACGCACCACGGACTACTTTTTCGAGTTACCGCCTCAGGCGTTTACCGGGGGACTGCAGCGCCTGTCGGACATGCTCGCTCATCCACGTATGAATCCGGACGATCAGCGGCGGGAACGGGAAGTGCTGCACGCAGAATTTGTTGCATGGTCTCGGGATACGACCGCTCAGCAGCAATTCGCGCTGTTCGACGGCCTTTCAGCGGCGCATCCACTGCGGGCGTTTCATGCCGGCAACCGCTACAGCCTGCCGGTGCCGCAACCTGAGTTTCAGCAAGCCTTGCAGGGTTTCTATCAGCGTTTTTATCAGACCGGGCAAATGACCTTGAGCCTGGCAGGGCCGCAGAGTCTCGATGAGTTGAGGGCGATGGCTCAGCGCTTTAGCGCTGCGATTCCCGTAGGGGAAAAAGTCCCGCAACAAGCGCCTACATCGCTGATGGATTCTTCGGACAAAAGTTATCAACAGGCTGGAGCGCGTCGACTGGATCTGCTGTTTGCCTTCGAAGCGTTGCCCGATTCATCGCCCGAGGCGCTGGCGTTCCTGTGTCATTGGCTGAACGCCGCGAAACCCGGTGGCCTGCTGACGCAATTGCGCGAGCGCGGACTGGCTGACAGCCTGAAAGCTGCGCCGTTGTATCAGTTCGCCGGCCAGGCTTTGTTGCACATCGAACTCACGCTACCTGCCAACGCGACGCCCAACGGGATCCGCGAGCGGCTACTGGATTGGCTTGGATTCTTTGCCTCACAGCAACCCTGGACCGGGTTGCGCGAAGAATACGCTGCCCTGCTGCAACGTCAGCAGCAAGTCAGCGGCGCCCTGGAACTGGCCCGACTGGACAGCGAACAGCGTGAAACAGGGTTATCCGAATCGGGCATTGCAGCCCTCAACGAAATCCTGAAACAAATCTGCGCTGTGGATAACTTCACCGGCCAATGGCAACTGCCCACACCTAATCCGTTTTTACGCGCCGAGGCTCCGGTTCCGAGTGCCGGACTGATCCGCGGCCAGACCAGCAAACACCGAGGCTTGCGGACCTTTGCCCAGGATCGCTCACGCGGTCGTCGTGAACGGTCGCCCATGCAGTTCAGTCAGGCGTTGCCCGATAGCAGTGCCGAAGGCGCCGTTTACCTGCGCTGGCGTCTGGACTCGGCACCTCGCAGCAACGTTCAGACGAACCTGGAAAACCGCCTTCAGCCGTTGCGTGAAGACGCACGTCAGGCAGGTGTCGATTTTTCCTTCAGCTCATCGGGCAATGAATGGCTGCTGAAAATGACCGGGCTACAGGAGCCGATGCCGACCGTCCTCGAACATGCGCTGAAAGAACTGACAACACCTGATACCAGTTTCTCGCAAGAAGAGCTGCCGAGCGTTGCATTGATGCCGATTCGACAGTTGCTTAAAGCGCTGCCTGATCACTGCCTTGAGCGCAGCGCCGACTCGGACGATTTGATGCAGCTTTGGTCGAGCGCACGCTGGGACGGTCTGGCGACCGGCCTGTCCGCCCAGACACAAGCGGCGATGGGCCTTGCCTTGAGTCGTGTACCCGGCACTACGGACAATCAACTGACGCCGCCCTCCCCGATAAACGCGCAGCATTTCTGGAGCGCGGTCGACACCGGATCCAGCGAACACGCGCTGCTACTCTTCTGTCCGACCGCAACTGCAAACATCGCTGATGAAGCCGCCTGGCGCTTGCTGGCTCACGTCTGCCTGACGCCGTTTTACCAACGCCTGCGGGTAGAACTGCAGCTCGGCTATGCGGTGTTCAGCGCCCTGCGGCAGATCCATGGGCAGACCGGGCTGCTGTTCGGCGTGCAATCACCCAGCGTCGCCCCTCTGGATCTGCTGGAACACATCGAACACTTCCTGAGCGGATTGGCCGGGATGATCGAAGACATCAATGACGAGACCTTCATCGACCAGCGCCAGGCACTGGCCGATCAATTCAATAGCGCGGCGCTACCCAATGCGCAGGCCGCCGAACTGCTCTGGCAGGGCAAACTGGCCGGCCGCTCGTCGGAATATCTGACTCAACTGCCTCAGGCAATTCTGAAGATCGACCGCGAAACGTTACTGGCCGCGGCACAACGACTGAATCAGGCCGAAGGCGGTTGGCTCTGCCTGGCCAGCGGCCTGTGCCCAGGCTCGCCCTGGCAAGCGGCAAAATGATCATTACCGGTGCTGCAATTAGCTTTCTCAAAGATTCCCGGCCAATCGCCCTGTAATTTTGAGTAACATAGCCACCTAACTATCTGAACATCTCCGGCTGGAGGTGGACTATATGTATAGATCTCAACTGTCCCATCACCTGAAGGAGCGCTCCTATGTCCTGGTCCAAACCTGCTTACACCGACCTGCGTATCGGCTTTGAAGTCACCATGTACTTCGCAAGCCGCTAATCTTTTTCTAGCGCAGTGCAACGCCTCGGCTCGCCGAGGCGTTTTTATTTTCAGTATTCGAATGATGGAGCGGCCATGTTTGTCCAGATTCTAGGTTCCGCCGCCGGCGGTGGTTTCCCCCAGTGGAACTGCAACTGCGTGAACTGCGCCGGTTTTCGCGATGGCAGCCTGAACGCCAAAGCGCGGACCCAGTCGTCCATCGCGATTTCCGATAACGGTATGAACTGGGTGTTGTGCAACGCATCGCCGGACATCCGCGCCCAGCTCCAGAGCTTTGCCCCGATGCAACCGGGCCGCGCCCTGCGCGATACCGGCATCAACGCGATCATCCTGATGGACAGCCAGATCGACCACACCACCGGCCTGCTCAGCCTGCGCGAAGGTTGCCCGCACCAGGTCTGGTGCACCGACATGGTCCATGAAGACCTGAGCACCGGTTTTCCGCTGTTCACCATGCTGACCCACTGGAACGGCGGGCTGACCTGGAACCAGATCGAGTTCGACCGCAGCTTCACCATCCCGGCCTGCCCGAGTCTGCGCTTCACCCCGTTGCCGCTGCGCAGCGCCGCACCGCCGTATTCGCCGCACCGTTTCGACCCGCACCCGGGAGACAACATCGGCCTGATCGTTGAAGACCTCAACACCGGCGGCAAACTGTTCTACGCACCGGGCCTGGGCAAGGTCGACGCACCGCTGCTGGAGATCATGGCCGGCAGCGATTGCCTGCTGGTGGACGGCACGATGTGGGATGACGACGAAATGCAGCGCCGTGGCGTCGGCACCCGCACCGGTCGGGAGATGGGCCACCTGGCGCAGAACGGCCCCGGCGGCATGCTGGAAGTGCTGGAACAATTGCCAAAGCAGCGCAAAGTGCTTATCCACATCAACAATACCAACCCGATTCTCGATGAGGATTCGCCGGAGCGTGCAGAACTGGTTCGGCGCAATGTTGAAGTGGCTTACGACGGCATGAGTATTGTGCTTTAAGAGCCGAGACCGCTGCGCGGTCTATCGCGAGCAAGCTCGCCCCCACAGGGTTCCGCGTGGTAACCCAATCCAGTGTGGGAGTGAGCTTGCTCGCGATGAGGCCGGCACAAGCACTACACACCTACGGTTGTGCCCGGAGAACCGAAATGAACACAGCAATGTCCCCCGCCGAGTTCGAAGCAGCCCTGCGCGCCAAGGGCGCCTATTACCACATCTATCACCCGTATCACGTGGCGATGTACGAAGGCCGGGCAACGCGCGAGCAGATCCAGGGCTGGGTCGCCAACCGTTTCTATTATCAGGTGAATATCCCGCTCAAGGATGCCGCGATCCTCGCCAACTGCCCGGACCGCGAGATTCGTCGTGAGTGGATTCAGCGTTTGCTCGACCATGACGGCGCCCCCGGCGAAGACGGCGGCATCGAAGCCTGGCTGCGCCTGGGCCAGGCCGTCGGCCTCGACCCGGATCAGCTACGCTCGCAGGAATTGGTACTGCCCGGCGTGCGATTTGCCGTCGATGCCTACGTCAACTTCGCCCGCCGTGCCAGTTGGCAGGAAGCCGCCAGCAGCTCGCTGACCGAACTCTTTGCGCCGCAGATCCACCAGTCGCGCCTGGACAGCTGGCCGCAGCATTACCCGTGGATCGACCCGGCCGGTTACGAGTATTTCCGCACGCGTCTGGGTCAGGCACGTCGCGACGTGGAACACGGCTTGGCGATCACTTTGCAGCACTACACGACGCGGGCCGGCCAAGAGCGCATGCTGGAAATTCTCCAGTTCAAACTGGACATTCTTTGGAGCATGCTCGATGCCATGAGCATGGCCTACGAACTGAAACGCCCGCCATATCACAGCGTGACCGAGCAACGGGTCTGGCATAAAGGAATCACCTTATGAGTTTTGATCGCAGCAAGACCCCGACCTGGCGTATCGGCTACCGCTTCCAGTACGAACCGGCGCAGAAAGGTCATGTGCTGCTCTACCCGGAAGGCATGATCAAACTCAACGAAAGCGCCGCACTGATCGGCGGTTTGATCGACGGCGAGCGTGACGTCGCGGCGATCATCGTCGAACTAGACGCGCAGTTCCCCGGCGTGCCCGAGCTCGGTGATGACATCGAGCAATTCATGGAGGTCGCCCGTGCTCAGCACTGGATCGAACTTGCCTGATTGCGCGTCAGACAAGTTACCGCCCAAGCCCGAAATCGGCCTACCGCTGTGGCTGCTGGCCGAGCTGACGTATCGCTGCCCGCTGCAATGCCCGTACTGTTCCAATCCGCTGGACTTCGCCGAGCAAGGCAAAGAGCTGAGTACCGAACAGTGGATCAAAGTGTTCCGCGAAGCGCGGGAGATGGGCGCGGCGCAGTTGGGCTTTTCCGGCGGTGAACCGCTGGTGCGCCAGGACCTCGCCGAGCTGATCGCCGAGGCGCGCAAGCTGGGTTTCTACACCAACCTGATCACCTCCGGCATCGGCCTGACCGAGCAGAAAATCAGCGACTTCAAGAAGGCCGGTCTGGATCACATTCAGATTAGCTTTCAGGCCAGCGACGAGCAGGTGAACAACTTGCTGGCCGGCTCGAAAAAGGCCTTCGCCCAGAAGCTGGAAATGGCCCGCGCGGTGAAAGCCCACGGCTATCCGATGGTGCTGAACTTCGTGACCCATCGGCACAACATCGACAAGATCGACCGGATCATCGAGCTGTGCATTGCCCTTGAGGCGGACTTTGTGGAACTCGCCACGTGCCAGTTCTACGGTTGGGCGCAGCTCAACCGGGTCGGTCTGTTGCCGACCAAGGAACAACTGGTCCGCGCCGAACGCATCACCAACGAATACCGCGCCAAACTGGAAGCCGAAGGGCATCCGTGCAAGCTGATTTTCGTCACCCCTGACTATTACGAAGAGCGCCCGAAAGCCTGCATGAACGGCTGGGGCAGCATCTTTCTGACGGTCACGCCGGACGGAACCGCCCTGCCCTGTCACGGTGCCCGACAGATGCCGGTGCAATTTCCCAACGTACGCGACCACACCATGCAGCACATCTGGTACGACTCGTTCGGCTTCAACCGCTTCCGCGGTTACGACTGGATGCCCGAGCCGTGCCGTTCCTGCGACGAGAAAGAAAAAGACTTCGGCGGCTGTCGCTGCCAGGCATTCATGCTCACGGGGGACGCGAGCAACGCCGACCCGGTGTGCAGCAAGTCGGAACATCACGGCGTGATCCTCAAGGCTCGCGAAGAAGCCGAGCACGCGACCCAGACCATCGAACAACTGGCCTTTCGCAATGAACGAAATTCACGACTCATCGCTAAAAGCTGAACCCTTCAGCGCTGCCAGGGCTGTTGCGGCCGGCATCGATTTCGCCGAGTTGCAGGTCGGCCCACGTGGCTTGTTCTGGAACGAGTACCGGCCCGAGGACGCCGCCTGCCGAATCTGGCATTGGCGTGACGGCCAGGCGCACTGCCTGACGCCTGCGGGCTTCAGTGTGCGCAGTCGGGTGTACGAATATGGCGGCGGCGCGTTCTGTCTGACCGATGACGGGATAGTGTTCGTCAACGAGGCGGACCAACAGCTGTATCGGCAGTCGCTGGCCGGCGAGACACCCGAGTTACTGAGCTCAGGCGAATGCCGATACGGCGATCTGCAGTTCGCTAACGGGCAGGTATTGGCGGTTGAAGAGAACCGCGACCGACACTGCCTGGTGGCTATCGATGTGGCTGACGGGGTACGTCATCTGCTGGCCGAAGGCGCCGACTTCTATGCCGCACCGACGTTGAGTCCCGACGCGCAACGACTGGCGTGGATCGAGTGGAGCCGTCCGCATCAGCCATGGACCTCGACTCGCCTGATGGTTGCCGAACGCCAGAGCGATGGCCGTTTTGCTCCGCCGCATTGCGTGGCGGGCGAAGACGCTGAGGAATCGCTGCAACAACCGAGGTTCGATACAAGCGGCCGTCTGTTTTGCCTGACAGATCGCGGTGGCTACTGGCAGCCTTGGGTGGAATCGGCAGACGGTTTGAGTCCACTACCGAGTGCCGCAGCTGATCATGGGCCAGCGCCGTGGCAGCTGGGTGGCAGCACCTGGTTGCCGCTGAGCGAAGGCAGCTATCTGGCGAGCTGGACTGAAGACGGGTTTGGCAAACTGGGTCTTTGTGGTGACGCCTGTGAAGATTTCACGGGCGATTACAGCCGCTTCCGCTCTCTCGCACTGGATGAGCAGTTCATTTACTGCATCGCCGCATCCCCAGTCAGTTCGTCGTCAGTCATTGCCATCGACCGCCAGACCCGACAGGTCAAAACACTGGCTGGCGGCATTGCACCGTTGCCTGCCGAGCAAATCAGCGTCCCGCAAACCCTGCGCTACCCGAGTGGTTCGGGCGAGGCACACGGCTTCTTCTATCCTGCAATGACCAGTGACGCGAAACCGCCTCTGGTGGTGTTCATCCACGGCGGCCCGACTTCGGCCTGCTACCCCATGCTCGATCCGCGAATCCAGTACTGGGCGCAACGCGGCTTCGCCGTGGCTGACCTCAACTACCGCGGCAGCAGTGGCTATGGCCGGGCTTATCGACAAGCGCTGCATTTGAGCTGGGGCGAAGTGGATGTGGAGGACGCCTGCGCCGTCGTCGCTCATCTTGCCGATCGCGGACTGATCGACGGCAACCAGGCGTTTATTCGCGGTGGCAGTGCCGGTGGTTACACCACCCTTTGCGCATTGGCCTACCACAACGTCTTCCGCGCCGGCGCCAGCCTGTATGGCGTCAGTGATCCGGTGGCGCTGGGCAGGACGACTCACAAGTTCGAAGGCGATTATCTGGATTGGCTGATCGGCGACCCGGTGCAGGATGCCGAACGCTACGCTGCACGAACGCCGTTGCTGCATGCGGGCAATATTAGTGTTCCGGTGATTTTCTTTCAGGGTGAACTGGACGCTGTGGTGATTCCGCAACAGACCCGCGACATGGTCACGGCGTTGCAGGACAACGGCATTCTGGTTGAAGCGCATTACTACGCTGACGAACGCCATGGCTTTCGCAAGGCCGGCAATCAGGCCCATGCGCTGGAGCAGGAGTGGTTGTTTTATCGGCGGGTGATGGAATTGGCGGGCTGAAGTCGGCGCTTAGTGCAAAAATTGCGGCGCCCCTTTCGCGAGCAAGTCGAATCGTCGCACCGCCGCTCCCACATTAGATCTTCACTGAACACAGCATTTGTGTACGACAAAGATCAAATGTGGGAGCGGCGGTGCGACGATTCGACTTGCTCGCGAAAGCGATCTACCAGACGCCACAAAACTCAACGCTTGGCGATGATGTACACCGCATGCACGATCCCGGGGATGTAACCGCACAGCGTCAGCAGAATATTCAGCCAGAACGCCCCAGCGAAACCGACTTGCAGAAACACGCCCAGTGGTGGCAACAGAATGGCGATGATGATGCGAACAAAGTCCATGGGGTCAGCTCCTGATTAAAGTTGGCTCGTGCGAGCCTACAGCTAATCGACCTTTGCCGTTCGTCAGGGTTCAGTGCCATCACGTCCGAGAGTGAAACCTTTCCGGCGAAATCCACAGACAAAAAAACGCCCCGCGCCAAAAGAATCAGGCATGGGGCGATGCGTTATACCGCGAGACGGTTCGGGAATTCGTGTAGGGCAGGTCTGATCAGACGGCAATCCCTTTGCGGCACTGCAGTTGCGCAGTGCGCACACGGGAGAAGGCGCGGGCCAGGCGCAGGAGCATTTCGTCGACATTGGCTTTGCTGACGGTCAGGGCCGGGGTAAAGCGCAGGCAATCGGACTGCGGAGCTTTAAGCAGCAAGCCTTCGTACAACGCAGCTTTAACGACGGCGTCAGCCGATTCGTCGGACAAGGTAAGACCCCAGAACAGTCCTTTTCCGCGCAACTCGCCGTGACCATAGCGATGGGATAAACGCTGCAAACCTTCGCTCAGGTGCTGACCGGTTTCCCCGACATGATCGAGAAACCCCTTGTCCTGAACGCTGTCGAGCACCGCCAGACTGGCCGTCGTCAAAAGTGCATTGCCATGATGAGTGCCTGTCACTTCACCGATGTCGAAACAGCAGGCCTTGCCCCGCGCCAGCAACGCCGCCAATGGCACGCCACCGCCCAGTCCTTTGCCGAGAACGACGATATCTGCTCGCACGCCGTAGGATTGTTCGGCGAGCAAAGTACCGCAACGACCGATGCCAGTTTGCACTTCGTCGAAGATCAGCAGAATGCCCAGCTCACGGCACAGGCGCTCGACCCCTTTGAGGTAATGCTCGGTGGCCGGTATCACCCCGGCTTCGCTCTGGATCGGTTCGAGCATGATCGCCACGGTCTGGGCATCGACGGCCGCATGCAAGGCCGGAAGGTCATTGAACGGCACGTGACTGAAGCCCGGAAGCAGCGGCTCGAATCGGTTAGTCAGATTCGAACTGTCCGACGCCGAAATCGTCCCCAGACTACGACCATGGCAACCGTTGTTGGCAACGATGATCCGCGAAGCCCCGCCACGATGCCGTTGACCCCATTTACGCGCCAGTTTGATCGCCGCTTCACAGGCTTCGCTGCCACTGTTGAGCAGGTACGCCTGATCACTCCCGGTGCTGGAACACAGTCGCTCAGCAAGATTGAGCATGCCGCGGTTATGTAGGCCGAAGCCGGGGTTAATCAACGACTGAGCCTGCGCCGCGATGGCGTTGACCAGCACCGAAGGGCTGTGTCCGAGGCTATTGGCCCCGCCACCCTGTGAGAAATCCAGATAAGCGCGGTCATCGCTGTCCCACAACCATGAGCCCTGGCCGCGCAGGAATATCTGTTTCGGTCGCTCGACACTGGGCATCAGGCACTCGCTGGAAAAATTGTCGCCTTTGGACGGCAAGAAGGTGCCCACCGCCAGGTCATCAAGACTCGGAGGATTGCGCCGCAAATTAAACAGGTTCATCTGATCAAACCTCGTGCGAGGTTTTTTGCCTTACCTATGTAAACACCATCGAAGCAAACGGTATTCATCGCGTTCTGTGGCCCTGTAAGCCTTGTGAATGCGGTTAGACTAGGCCCAGCCAAGGCCTTGAGCCATTTCGATTTCCCAGCATTTTCGATAAGCACACCTTATGGATTTCAAGCAACTGCGTTATTTCGTCGCGGTCTACGAAGAAGGCCATGTGGGCCGGGCTGCCGAGCGGCTTTCAATCTCCCAACCGGCGCTGTCCCAGCAGATCCGCCACCTCGAACAAAACCTCGATGTGAGCCTGTTCGAACGCAGCAGCAAACGTCTGCTGCCAACCCTGGCTGCTCATACTTTGTACAACCATGCCCTGCCCTTGCTGGATGGATTGCAGCGGGCACGGGAAGCCTTGGGCAACTTCAAGGGCCAAGCATTGCGCACGTTGGCCATCGGTGTATTGCAGACCGTCCATACGAGCCTGGTGCCGCAGATGCTCGAACGCGTGCGCAAGGCGCAGCCGCATTTGGTGGTGCAGATCTATGAACTGACGGGGCTGGAAATCGAGCGGCGCTTGCTCAACGGTTCACTGGACATCGGCATCAGCTATCTGCCGCCTCGTCAGCCGGGGTTACACGGCGTGATGCTGTACGAAGACGAACTGACCCTGGTCATCCCGGCGGATCACCCGTTGCGCGAATTCAAGAAAGTGTCCATGAGTCAGGCCGCCGAATTGCCAATGTTGCTGCTGGGTGAAGAGTTTCAAGTACGGCAGATCTGGCAGGCGCAACTGGCGAATCTGGGACGACGTCCGCAGGTACAGGCAGAACTGAACAACATGGCGGGGATTCTCGACAGCCTGCCGCACACGCGACTGGCGACGGTGCTGCCCGGACGCTCGCAACAGGCACACGGCAATAAGGAACTGTTGTGGAAACCATTGAGCGAGCCGAGGGTGCCGCTGAAAGTTGGATTAGTGTGTCGGGATGTGCAGCGGCAACAGGCCTCGCTGGCCTTACTGCGTACGTTGCTGGAAGAAGTGATGAATGACTCGGATGGGCGTTTGAGCAGCCCGGCAACACTGGATGAAATGAGCTGAGCACTTTTCTGCAGGCAAAAGAAAACCCCGCCGAAGCGGGGCTTTGCAGACTGTTTCCCTGACATCCATTTCACTCCGCCGTCCTGGCAGAATCCTACGTGTCCGTGTTGTTGCTTTGCGCTTCCTGCGCGACGTCCATGTGAAGTAGATTAGCTGTGGATCCAATCTTCATCTATGGGAGAAGAGCAGCACGTCATGTAAGAGAATGCTTACATGACGCTACATTGTCAGAACTGTCCTGCGTCCAGCAGGAACAACGACTCGCTTCCGGCCTTCACCGACGCGCTCAACGAGTGAATACGCGGCAGCAGACGTGCGAAATAGAAGCGCGCCGTGCCCATCTTGCTCGCGTAGAAATCGTCCTGCGCTTCTTTGCCAAAAGCGGCCTTGGCCATCAGTGCCCACATGTACGCATACGACACGTAACCGAATGCTTGCAGATACTCGACCGAGGCAGCACCGATTTCGTTCGGGTTGCTTTTCGCCCGGTCGAGCAGCCATGCGGTCAGTTCGTCGAGGGTGGTCACGGCATCGTTCAGCGGCTTGGTGAACTCGGCCAGATCAGCACTGGCAGTCGCGGTGAAATGACGGATCTCGTCAGCGAACAGATTGTAGAACGCCCCGCCGGTACCGACGATCTTGCGTCCTACCAGGTCCAGCGCCTGAATGCCGTTGGTGCCTTCGTAGATCTGGGTGATGCGCACGTCGCGGACCAATTGCTCCTGGCCCCACTCACGGATGTAACCGTGGCCACCGAAAACCTGCTGGCCGTGAATGGTGGTTTCCAACCCGAGGTCAGTGAGGAACGCCTTGGCCACTGGGGTCAGCAAGGCCACCAAGTCTTCCGCGCGCTTGCGGGTCGTGGCGTCTTCGCTGAACTTGGCGGTGTCCAGTTGCATGGCCACGTACGTCGAGAAGGCACGACCACCTTCGTTCGAGGCTTTCATGGTCAGCAACATGCGACGCACGTCCGGGTGGACGATGATCGGGTCAGCGGCCTTGTCCTTGTTTTGCGCGCCGGTCGGCGAACGGCTTTGCAGGCGGTCGCGGGCGTATTCGACGGCGTTCTGGTACGAGCGCTCGCCGCTGGCCAGGCCCTGAATACCAACACCCAGACGTTCGTAGTTCATCATGGTGAACATCGCGGCCAGGCCTTTGTTCGGCTCACCGACCAGATAACCCAAGGCCTCATCAAAGTTCATCACACAGGTCGCGGACGCCTGGATGCCCATCTTGTGTTCGATCGAACCGCAGGTCGCCGGGTTGCGTGCGCCCAGGCTGCCATCGGCGTTGACCATGAACTTGGGCACAAGGAACAACGAAATGCCCTTGGGCCCAGCCGGCGCGTCCGGCAACTTGGCCAGCACCAGATGGATGATGTTCTCGGTCAGGTCATGCTCACCGCCGGTGATGAAGATCTTGGTGCCGCTGACTTTGTAGGAACCGTCAGCCTGAGGTTCCGCCTTGGTGCGGATGATCCCAAGGTCTGTACCGGCATGCGGCTCGGTCAGGCACATGGAACCGGCCCAGACGCCGGCGTACATGTTCGGCAGGTACGCAGCTTTCAGCGCTTCGCTGGCGTGGGCGTTGATCGACAGGCAGGCGCCTGCGGTCAGCATCGGGTACAGACCGAACGACAGGCTGGCGGAGTTGACCATTTCTTCGACCTGCGCCGAAACAGCCTTGGGCATGCCCATGCCGCCGTAGGTCGGATCACCGCCGACACCGACCCAACCGCCTTCAGCATAAGTCTGATAAGCCTGTGGGAAACCTGCCGGCGTGGTGACGGCACCGTCCGCCCAATGGCAACCTTCTTCGTCAGCCGCACGGCTCAGGGGCGCGATGCTTTTGCTGGTGACCTTGCCGGCTTCTTCAAGAATGGCTTCGACCGTTTCAGCATCGACAGTCTCGGCCAGCGCAGGTAGTTCGGCCCACAGTTTGGCGACCTCGAAAACTTCGTTGAGGACGAAGCGCATATCGCGCAGGGGCGCTTTGTAGTCAGCCATGGCAAACCTCGCAAGATCTAAACTGGTGATTCGTAGGAATGGTTTTTTCGTTGGGTACGAGTGTAACCCAACAACTTTTGCGACACATAGGGTCATACAATGACCGTTTTGTAATTTTTAGTCACCGACTTGCCAGTCATAAAAAAGCCCGCAACAAGGCGGGCTCCTTTGTTACTGGTTTAAAAGATTAAAGCGCAAATAACTCCGCCGGCAGCTTCATCAGACAATCGCTCCCGGCCTCGATGGCCGCCCGATGAGCGGCGGTGCGCGGCAACAATCGCTTGAAGTAAAACTCGCTGGTCGCCAGTTTTGCCTGGCAGTAAGCGGCATCGCCACTGCCCGAATCGAGCTGCGCCTGAGCGACCAACGCCATACGCAGCCACAGATAGCCGAGGATGATGTAACCGCTGTACATCAGGTAATCCACCGAAGCCGCGCCGACTTCATCCGGATTTTTCATCGCCGCCATCCCGACCTTGGTGGTCACCTCTCCCCACTGCTGATTCAGGTCGTTGAGCTGCGCCACGTAGCTGGCGAGTTGCGGATGTCCAGCGTTTGCCGCACAGAACTTGTGAACGATTTTGGTGAACCCGCGCAGCAATTTCCCCTGACTGCCGAGGACTTTTCGTCCAAGCAAGTCCAGCGCCTGAATGCCGTTGGTGCCTTCGTAGATCGGTGCGATCCGGCAGTCGCGTACCAGCTGCTCCATGCCCCACTCGCGGATAAAACCGTGACCACCGAACACCTGCATGCCGTGGTTGGTCACTTCCAGTCCGGTATCGGTCATGAAGGCTTTGCAGATCGGCGTGAGGAACGCCAGCAGGTCTTCGGCATCCTGACGCGCTGTTTCATCCGGACTCAGATGCGCCACGTCCAGCAACTGAGCAGTGAAATAAGTCAGCGCCCGATTGCCTTCGTTGAAGGCCTTCATGGTCAGTAACATCCTGCGCACATCAGGATGAACAATGATCGGATCGGCGGCTTTTTCCGGTGCTTTCGGGCCGGTCAGCGCACGCATCTGCAGACGGTCGTTGGCGTACTTGATCGCACCCTGAAAGCTCGCCTCGCCGAGACACAAACCCTGCATGCCGGTGCCCAGCCGTGCGTGGTTCATCATGGTGAACATGCAGTTCAGGCCCTTGTTCGGCTCACCGATCAAGAAGCCCTTGGCGTCGTCGAAGTTCAGCACGCAGGTAGCCGAGGCCTTGATGCCCATTTTGTGTTCGATCGAGCCGCAGGAAACGCCATTGCGCTCGCCCGCCTCACCTTCTTCATTGGGTAGGAATTTAGGCACGATAAACAGCGAAATGCCCTTGGTGCCTGCCGGAGCGTCCGGCAGTTTGGCAAGCACCAGGTGAATGATGTTTTCACTCATGTCGTGCTCGCCGGCAGAGATGAAGATCTTGCTGCCGGAGATCGCGTAGCTGCCGTCGGGCGCAGGCACGGCGCGGGTTTTGATGATGCCCAGGTCGGTGCCGCAATGGGCTTCGGTCAGGCACATGGTGCCGGTCCATTGGCCGGCGGTGAGTTTGCTCAGGTAAGTCTGTTTCTGTTCTTCTGTGCCATGGGCGTGGATTGCCGACATCGCGCCGTGAGTCAGACCGGGATACATGCCCCAGGAGGTGTTGCTGGAGCCGACCATTTCGCTGATGACCAGCCCCAGCGAACTCGGCAAACCCTGGCCACCGTAAACCGGATCAGCCGCCAGACCGTGCCAGCCACCTTCAACGTATTGTGCGAAGGCCTGCTTGAAGCCTGTAGGCGTAGTCACCACACCATTGTCGAAATGGCAGCCTTCTTCATCACCGCTGCGGTTCAGCGGTGCGAGAACGTTCTCACAGAATTTCGCACCTTCTTCGAGGATCGCATTGACCATGTCCGGGCTGGCATCGGTGGCGCCCAGCGCGGCGTAGTTGCTGTGAAAATCGAAGACGTGGTCGATCAGAAAGCGCATGTCGCGCAAGGGTGCTTTGTACTCAGGCATGGTCATTTCTCCGGCAGCAGATTCCCCAAACCTACTGCCGCACACCCGGCCTCACAATCACAGTCCAGACGCTGAATGCGCCATCATCACTCAATCAGTAGCGGCGTCCATGCGCACCGCGCCACGACGGTTTTGACCGAAAGCCACGACACAGTTTCGACCGGCACCTTTGGCATTGTAGAGCGCCTCGTCCGCGGACTTGAGCACTTTTTCGGGGGTGCGCTGCTCCAGGCGTTCGGCGACGCCGATGCTGACGGTGACCGACACACTTGAGGCGCCCGAGCCTGCGCGACGTTGACGACCTTGCTGGTCGTCCTGAGGACGGCTGTCTTGATTGCGCAGCTGAATGTTGTAGGTGGCGATGGATTCGCGGATGACTTCCAGGTGCGGCATGCACTCTTCGAGGGTCTTGCCTGCGAACACCAGGGCGAATTCTTCACCACCGTAGCGATACGCCCTACCGCCACCACCGATTTTCGACAGCTTACTGGCGACCAGTCGCAGCACCTGGTCGCCGACATCGTGACCGTGGGTGTCATTGAATTTCTTGAAGTGATCGACGTCGCTCATCGCCAGCACGTAATTGCGCCCCAACCGTTGCATCCGCTCGTTCAAGGCGCGGCGGCCCGGCAGCCCGGTGAGTTCATCACGGAAGGCCATTTGGTAGGCCTCATGGGCGACCGCTGCGGCAATCATCAACATCACCTGACTGCACATGATGTTCAGGGTGAACGGCAGGATGAAAGTTTTCGGCAGTGCCCAGAACAACCCGAGCAAACCCACCAGTTGGGCTGCGTGCAAGGGTCTGGGGTTACGCCAGTATTGCCAGCTCAGCAGCAAGAACGAAGCGATGAACACCGGATACGACAGCTGGATCAGGCTCATCCACGCGCCATGCAGCGCCGGCCAGCGGATTTCTGACAGCCACATCAACAGTGCCTGCGGGTAACTTTGCTCCACCCCCAACGCCACACTGCCAACGGCCAGCAAGACTGCGAAGCGCGCCACCATGTCCTGAAACAGGTGAGTGCGTTCCTGCCAGGCAGCGAACACGCCGAACATCAGTGGCAGCAACAGACAACACAGATGAAAAACCACCGCCGCGTCTTCACGGACTTTGCCGTTGTCGCGGTAATAGTCGGTCTGGGTGTCGAGCAGGAAGTAGGCGATGTACACCGTGACCATCAGAAACAGCTCACGCTGACGTCGGTAAACCGCGCAGTAAGCACCGCCGAGCAACAACACCAGGGTTGGCAGTACGTTGAACAACGAGGTGAAGAAGACGTTGAGATCCTTGACGTAGGCAGCTGCAAGCCCCGCAAGCAATAGCAGTAATGACGGCAGGAAATGACTGAAACGTACAGCGGAAGAACGCGGCAAGGGTAAAGCTCCGACCCGTCATATCAATAGATGGCATTGTGCCCACCTACTGTAACGGCAGAACCGTTGACTTACTGAGTGATTTGCCAAGCTTTTTTAGAAGGTGCGTTACTGGCCACAAGCAGAGCGGCCAGTAACGCAGGTAGAGTCATCCCATCAAAGGTCGTTGTAGAACGGCTGCAATGGCCCCTCTTCAACTTTGCGACCTTCTGCACCTACGGGTTTGAGCTTTATTAGCTCATCCATCGCCTGTCGGGTGGTTATCTTCGGACTGACTGGCCGTATCGTCACGGAGTTTTCGTCACCCACCTCGCCTTGTGGAATGACCAGCGATGGATGATCGAATGGCGCCCGCTCCCAGGCGACTCGCGGATCGGTCAACCCGACCTCCATGAACTTGACCAGCGCATCCACTTCATCGGGAGTCAGGTTCAGCGCGGTCATGTCCGGATCGAGGTTCGATGTGTTGTGCTGGTTCACACTCGGATGATCGAAGCCGCTGGTGTTGTTCGCCTCCGAGCCACGCCGGTCGCCGCCCCGGTTGTAGAACTCCATGACCTGCTTGAGCGTCGCGCGGCTGCCATTGTGGAAATAAGGCCCGGTCAACGCGATATTGCGCAACGTCGGGGTTTTGAATGCACCATCAACCGCATCGTGGAAGCCCACATTGGGCTTGAGCGTCGGGTCGCAGGGGATTCCCGCACTCAGCAGCGCTTCAAAGGTGCAGACATCAACGTCCAGCGGATCCGGCACACTCTTGCCCTGCAGTTGGGTGTTGTATTCACGAGTGAACGACAGCGGGTTGCCCCACGCGTCCGATCCGCCGAGTGCCAGGTCCTCTGACGTCGGGCGCACACCGGTGTTGTAGAAGCCGTTGTCGTACAGCGCGATCAGGTTGTCAGCCATCACCATACGTTCGATCCGCTCACGGGGATGGAACAGCAACCGGCTGGCGGCGTTGGTCAGTTCCGCGCCGCCGTGACAACTGATGCACTTGCCTTTGCCAAGGAACAGATTCATCCCCTGGACTTGCTGGGCATTCATTGCCTGTTGATTACCCTGCAGGTAGGCATCCAGCGGTGCCTGGTCGGAAATCAGGGTGGCTTCGTACATCTGAATCGCCAGCCCGAAGAACAGCGGGAAGTTGGCTTCCATCTGGGTATAAGGAGCGTCGCCGAGTGAAACCTGCTTGGTGGCGTTCCAAAGTCGAGGATAAAAAGCCGCCTTGATCAATTCCCTGTAGGTGGGCCGGCGGGCACCGGAAACGGGGCCGAGCACCGAATCGGTGGATGAAATCCTCTGCTGTTTAAGCATCAGCGTATCGAGCATGCGCCGTCCAATGTCCGCGAAGGTGCGACCGCCGCAGGACATTTCAACCGGGCTGCCGGGTGGGCCCACAGCCTGCGAGGCGGCAGACGAATCGTTGAGCGCCAACCGAACCTTGGTCGCCACCCCGCTGCGGTCGCTGGTGACGAAAATCCCGGCGTCAGGGTCGCGATTACCGAACGGCGAGAAGCCGTTGAACACGTTATTGGCCCGACCGTCCCAGAAGTTGCGAACGTTAAACGCGGCGTTTATCACCGTCGGAGCATTGCGTCCCGTGCTGCGCCGCACGTTGATGCCACCCACCTGGAAGATACCGTCCGGTTGCTGAATGCACTTGTCGAAACGCGCTTGTCTGGGTTTGACGAAGTTGGCGTCGAACACCCCTTGCGAGCCAATCACATCGTCGGTCGAGTAGACAATCGGCGAATTGCGATCCAGCGGATCGGCCAGCACATGGGTCGGGAAGTCGGTTTTCTTGAGCGTGTAGTTCGGCCCGCCCTTGCCTGCGGACAGGGTCGCGTAGGAAGAGATGTCGCCTGGAATATCGGCGGCTACGAACGGCTTGTTGAAGATCGACGCAACGTTTGCATGGGTGCTAGCCTGGCCCGGGTTGATCTGGTTGGTGATCCGGTGATCGACCCCTGCGTGAAAGTGGCAAGACGCACACGCCGTCGAGCCATCGCTACCGATCTCCATGTCCCAGAAAAGCGCCTTGCCCAATAGAATCGCCGCCGAGCGATTGAGCACATAATCGGACATCAGGTCGACTTTGCGCCCGCCCTCTGTTCCCGAGGGGTCAGGCGGTGTCATCCCATGCAGCGACTGCAGGCTGGGCACATCCGGCGCGGGCGCGACAATCTCTGGCGCGGTAGCGGCAAAAGCGCTGTTGCAAGCCACACTGACTGCGATCACGCAGGCCAAGCGGGAAGTACGAAGGATGCTCAAGGGTTTTACCATGATGACATTCTCGATTCAGTACGGAGTAGCCGGGCTCCGGAATTTTCCTGTTACGAGATGAACTAACGGCCATGAATCGTGCTGCTCGCACGAGCCATTACACCAACTCGAAGTTGGGTACGACGCGGCGAAGCCGAACTGGCAAAGTACTCTCTTGGCTCAGGCTTTATCAAACGCTATTTTGTCGCGCTGTGGGGGGGCGCTTAACTCAACTCTAGCTGTAACAAAAAATTTCAACAGCCAAAATACAATATTTTTTATCGTGCTCAGACATGAGCAGTAGCAACTACACGCAATCCTCAACTTCGGTGCACTTCCCCCCACTACTGGGTGTCATTCCCCAACAAGGTCTGCACACCGCTCATAAAAAAACCACCACACGCCTGTATTTAAAGGGATTCATTATCTTTTACATAGGCAATAAAAAGGCTGGCAGAGTAATTGCTAGTTCATGGCATACAGTGGCAGCAGGTATTTTAAATTCCGCTTGATAAATCCGAATAGATAGCTTGATGACCTCTCATTAATTGCAAAAACTAAATTCGTGTGCAGCTCGCACCTGCACAAGCTTTTGCCTTTAGTTAATATCGGTGCGACAAAAATAATGGTTAACAACCTCGACGCACGCCGGCCCTCCTTCACCTCTCTAACAATTGAAGATCCGTATTGCGCATGCCGTTATTGAGGTCGTGGCACACTAGGCAACTACCCTGTCTCCAACTTTTTGCCAAACTCACAAATATGGGGATATATCCCCCCTACATTGGTGCATATAAACTCGCCAGAGTTGAGTTCGGCGCCATCAACGACAGCGAAGCCCACATTTCTGCGGGCTAGCGACTGACTGTGCCAATCCGGCACGACAACTGCTTTGGACGTTTCAGGCTCGGGAAATGTCTCTCGCGATTGTGTCCAGAACCGGCCAACACAACGCAGGTTGAAAGCATCTGAAGGGTGAGTGTCGATCCTGTACCGACCGTACAACGTCACAGCCACTTTTCCCTCCGGATCGAGCCCCAATTCGACGCTCACGCCTTTGCGTCTCTTTTGCGCGGGATTCAGCGCATCAGCAGGTATGAGAGTCGATTGGCCGGCAACTGGTCCTGCAAGATTTTGGAGAAAACCATGAGCTTATCCGTACACGCGAAAACGCTCGCCACACCGCCACTCCTCAAGCGATTCAACGGCGTCTTCGGTCGCCACGCACTGCTTGCCGGTGCCGTCGCCTGCGCACTGGCCGTTGGAGTGGCGGGTCATGCATTTGCCCAAGGCGGGACTGCCAAGCCCGTCAAGGGCGCACCCTCGCCATTCACGACACCCACCCTGCCCAATCCGGTATTCACGAACCCGGATGCGATTCATGGCTTCGACGTGACAGGCTTTATCCAGAACATGACCCTGGACCCTACTAATGCAAGCTGCCCGAACACCAGTGACCCCAGTCGCTTTGGGGGGACAGTCCAACTGAACGGCATGACGATTACAGTCCCTTGTAATACGGTTCTCCAGATGCCGGCCAATACCCTGACCTGGGCTGATTTTGTCAGGGGCGGGACACTGGCGCTCAATAAAGGACCGACTTCATATCCCTCGTTCGAGATCCACGTGGTTGGCAATACCGTCTCCAACAAGCAAATTGCCGGGCTGATCTTTGTATCCCAGCAATCCGCCAATGCTGGTAGCGGCTACATCACCCGGATCGACTACACCAACGGCAACATCGAAGTGGACAGCGGTAATGCCCTGCAACCGACGATCATTCAGATCAATGATCCAAGCGGACGCTTTGGCCGCCCCCAAAGCCCCGACCCTCGCTTCTCCGTTGATGACGCCAACCCAACTATTCACGCCGCCACCGGCTACCCGATGTGCGTGCCACGCACGGTATCCGGGGACGATGCACTCTGCCCACAGAAAAACCGGCCAAAAGTGGTGACCCCAACCACCACCAACAACTGCCGGAACTTCAGCCAGGCCGGCGTAACACCTCCGGCCAGCGGAGAGCTTTCCCCTCCGGCTCTGGGTCAGGTCTATTGCAGCCAGTTCGTCATGAAGAGATTCAGCGATGCTGCACGCACGGCAGCGGACCCCGACCCGACGCAACAGGCACCGTTCGAAGTCGGCGACTTCATCAGCTACGCTGGCACACTGTTCAAATCGACAACAGCGGGCACCCCGGACTACATCTCTGCACACACGATTGAGGCAAACATCGGGATCTACACTCAGCCGGGGTCGCAGCCCAGCTACCTGGCTATCGGGGAATTTGGCATCGGCACCGCCGACCCGGCGGCAACGGCCATCAACGGTGTAGCGCAGGAGACGCAAGACCGGATTTTCCTTGAAGCATCGACAACCGACGTCAAGACACCGGTCGACATTTATTTGATAGATGTCAATCCTTCGACGGGCGTACAAACCAATCGCTGGGTTACACCCTATGAGATGACGGGCGAATGCAACCCTGCACAGTCCCTTGCAACGAGTTGTCTTGGTGTCTCGGGTGGCATCACAACCCAGAACACTGGTCCTCAGCCACAACGTGCGAGGGTTCGCGCGACCAAGGCACCGACTGGGCTTCTCAGCCAGCCGACGCGTACGTTGCGTGTTGTTGCGCGATCACTTTGCGTTCCACAGATGACCGCTTCCCAGACCGCCGTGGACAGTTGCATTCAAAACGCCAGCAGGCTAACCGTGGCCAATGGTCTGATAGCGGGACAGTATGTGGCGCCAGTGTTTGAGTTCATCTTTCCGGAAGGCGTCAAACCCGGCGATCCAGTCGTGCCGAACGATTTCTGGCACCTGCCGTTCCTGCGTAACGGAGAAGGCGTGAGCACCCCGACTGGGGTCGGTCCTCTCGACCCAACCCCATGGTGAGTAAGGTCTGACGAGTCAGGATGGAGCAAAAAAAAACCGCCGTTCCCGAAGGAGCGGCGGTTTTTTTCGAAGGACTGCGTTAAGGCTTAGTAGCCCAGCGCGAAGTTCTCTTCTTTCATGTCCATCAGGTTGTTGGCGCCCGACAGCATGGTGACAACATGAGTGCGAGTACGCGGCAGGATGCGCTGGAAGTAGAAGCGCGCAGTCTGCAGCTTGGCGGTGTAGAACGCCTCTTCGGTGGTGCCGGCAGCCAGTTTCTCGGCAGCCAGACGCGCCATGTCAGCCCAGAAGTAAGCCAGGCAGGCGTAACCGGAGTACATCAGGTAATCCACCGACGCCGCGCCGACTTCTTCGCGATCCTTCATGGCCGCCATACCGACCTTCATGGTCAGCTCGCCCCACTCTTTGTTCAGCGCAGCCAATGGCTCGACGAACTCTTTGACCCCTTCGTTGCCTTCGTTGGTCTGGCAGAACTTGTGGACGATCTTGGTGAAGCCTTTCAGGGCTTCGCCTTGAGTCATCAGCACTTTACGGCCCAGCAGATCGAGTGCCTGGATACCGGTGGTGCCTTCGTACAGCATCGAAATACGGCTGTCGCGAACGTTCTGCTCCATGCCCCACTCGGCGATGAAGCCGTGGCCGCCATAGATTTGCACGCCGTGGTTGGCGGATTCGAAGCCGACTTCAGTCATGAAGGCTTTGGCAATTGGAGTCATGAACGCCAGCAGTGCGTCGGCCTTCTTCTTCTCTTCTTCGTCCACGCCGTACTTGACGATATCGACTTGCTTGGCAGTGAAGTAAACCATCGCACGGTTGCCTTCGGCGAAGGCCTTCATGGTCAACAGCATGCGACGTACGTCAGGGTGAACGATGATCGGGTCAGCGGCTTTTTCCGGCGCTTTCGGGCCAGTCAGGGAGCGCATTTGCAGGCGATCGCGAGCGTATTTCAGGCCGCCCTGGAAGCCGATTTCGGCGTGAGCCAGACCTTGCAGCGCAGTACCCAGACGGGCGGTGTTCATAAAGGTGAACATGCAGTTCAGGCCTTTGTTCGCCGGGCCGATCAGGAAGCCGGTGGCCGCGTCGAAGTTCATCACGCAAGTGGCGTTGCCGTGGATGCCCATCTTGTGTTCCAGGGAACCACAGGTCACAGCATTGCGTGCGCCGACCGAACCGTCTTCGTTCGGCATGAACTTGGGAACGATGAACAGCGAAATGCCTTTGGTGCCAGCCGGTGCATCCGGCAGACGTGCCAGCACGATGTGGACGATGTTGTCGGCCATGTCGTGTTCACCGGCCGAGATGAAGATCTTGGTGCCGGATACTTTGTAGGAACCGTCGGCCTGAGGTTCAGCCTTGGTGCGCAGCATGCCCAGGTCGGTGCCGCAGTGCGGTTCGGTCAGGCACATGGTGCCGGTCCATTCGCCGGAAACCAGCTTGGTCAGGTAAGCCTCTTGCTGCTCAGGCGTGCCGTGCTCGGAAATGGTGTTCATCGCGCCATGGGACAGACCTGGGTACATGCCCCACGACCAGTTGGCTTCGCCAACCATTTCGCTGACAGCCAGACCCAGAGATTCCGGCAGGCCTTGGCCGCCGTGCTCTACGTCGTGAGCCAGGCTTGGCCAGCCGCCTTCGACGAATTGTTTGTAGGCTTCTTTGAAGCCCGTCGGGGTTTTAACGCCGGACTCGCTCCAGGTGCAGCCTTCGGTGTCACCCACGCGGTTCAGCGGAGCCAGCACCTGCTCACAAAACTTGGCGCCTTCTTCGAGAATGGCGTCAACCATGTCTGGAGTTGCGTCTGCACAAGCCGGAAGGCTCTGATAGTGCGCTTCGTAGCCGAGCAGTTCGTCACGAACGAAGCGAATATCACGCAAGGGGGCCTTGTAGTCAGGCATAGCGATAAACCTCTGCTGATGTAACCGGGAATGAACGACCGCGTTGATTTGTTGTGGCGGTCAAACAGTTGTTTGAAACATACGTTTACGCCTAAATCTTGTCAAGCGCCGATCTTTTGCCGTTCGTCATCACGCGACGCAAATACCAGATCCACAGCAGCCCAACACCGTCGCCTGAGCAATGCGCGGTGGAGGAAAGATTAGTTGAGGGAGAAGGATTCACGCAGAAAAACGCCGCGAATAGTCGCGGCGTTGAGGGAGCGGGTTCAGCGAGGGTTCAAGCGTAGGTATCAATCAGCGTACCGAGCACTTCGTCGGATGCCTTGGCGACTTTGACACCCAGTTCAACCTGAAATTTACCCTGGGACATCTCGACCATATTGCTGGCCTGGTCCGACTGCTGACTGCGATCTACCGAGCGCAGACGATCAACCTGCGCCTCGGAAGACTGGCTGGTCACCGAACGCTCGATCGTCGTGTTGGCGATCTGGCCAGAGGCCTGATCGACACGGTTCTGCCCTGTCTGAATAGTGCTCAGACCGGCATAAAAAGCGGTGTTTCCTGAGATTTCCATGGGAGAACTCGTCCTACAAAGGATCAACAGCGGCCATTGAAGCAGACCCACCGTCAAAAGGCCCGACAAAAACACTAATGGCACAGTGCCTTGTCATAGTTAAAACCCCTGCCAGAAAACTCAGTCCAGTAGATCCAGTTGCAGATGCTCCGCCACCGCTTCAGCCGTCACCAATTTGAGTTTCGGCACACGCCCCAGACACGGTGCCGGGATCCGCTCAGCGAGTGTCGCAAGGTTTTCTTCCAGACGCGAAGTCTTCGGATCGATGATATTGGCCACCCACCCCGCCAACAGCAAACCGTCCTGAGCAATCGCCTCGGCCGTCAGCAGCGCATGGTTGATGCAACCCAGGCGCACGCCCACCACCAGGATCACCGGCAGATCCAGCGCCATCGCCAGGTCCGACAAATTGTCCTGACCTGCCAAAGGCACCCGCCAGCCGCCAGCACCTTCGATTAAGGTGAAATCCGCCTGCATCTCGAGAATTTCCCGCATGGGCGTCAACAGTGATTGCACCGTTAATGCCACGCCGGCCTCCCGCGCTGCCAGATGCGGTGCGATCGGTGGTTCGAACGCCACAGGGTTGACCTGTGCATAAGTCAAAGGCACTGAGCACTCCGCCAGCAACGCCAACGCATCGGCATTGCGCAAGCCCTTGGGCGTCACATCGCATCCGGAGGCGACCGGCTTGCCCGCCGCCGTGCTTAAACCGGCCGACCGCGCGGCATACAGTAAACCTGCGGCAATGGTGGTCTTGCCGACATCAGTGTCAGTGCCGGTGATGAAATAGGCTGCGCTCATAAGGGTTTCTCCAAAACGGCGTAGACCACTTGATAAGTCGCCGGCAATCCTTCGGCCTGACGAAACTGCTCATAAGCCTCGATCAATCCGAGGATCCGCGCCCTGCCGGTCAAACCACCCGGCCGACCGGGGTTCAGGTTGTGTGCACCCAGCGCCTTCAGCTCATGGGTCAGGCTGCGCACATCCGGGTAATGCAACACGTGCGGTCGGGCTTCCAGACTCACGACGCTCAACCCACCGTCCGCGCAAAGCTGTTGATAAACCCCGAACTCGCGGAAGCGATTGACGTGCACCATGCCATCCACCTGTCGCCAGCTGTCACGCAGCTCTAACAGTGTGCCCACGCACAGACTAGCAAACGCGAAAATTCCGCCAGGTTTTAATACGCGATTGGCTTCACTGAGCACCGAAGCGAAGTCCGCGCACCACTGCACCGCCAGGCTGGAGAAGATCAGATCGCAGGTCGAATCCTGCAAGGGCAACCGCTCGGCATCGCCAGCGATGAAATGCGTTGCACCACCCAACGGCCGGGCGTGATTGAGCATGCCTTCGGCGATGTCCAGTGCCAGTCCGTGACTTGCAGGAAATCGCTCGCCCAATGCACGGCTGAAATGCCCGGTGCCGCAGCCCAGATCCAGCCACACACCCGGAACGAAGTCCTCCGGCAAACGACTCGACAATTCACTGCCAACATCGCGCTGAAATTCGGCCACGCTGTCGTAGCTGGCCGCCGCACGGGAAAAAGATGCCGCCACCTGGCGTTTGTCGGGCAAACCGCCGGGCAGGTTGGGAAGGGATAAATCAGTCATCACCGGACTCATGCAAAAAGGCCTGAATTGCCCCCGCCACACCGTGGGGATCTTCCAGAAGAAACGCGTGACTGGCCTGCTCGATCAGACCAATTTCAACATCCGGCAACAATGTCAGCAGGTCGCCCGACGCTTCGGCTGGAACCAGTCCATCGAGGCCGGCGAACAAGTGCAGTTGCGGGCCGCGAAACGCCTGCAAAGCCTGGCGGGTATCCAGTTGTGCGAGCAACTCCAGGCCGCTCATCAGCACCTCTGCCGAAGTGTGTGGCGCGCCACCGAGCAACAGCCGAGACAACCCGCGCGGGTCTTCGGCACCCTGAGCGCAGAGCAGCGAGAAACGTTTCAACGTCATGCGCGGATCAGCCTTGCAGCCGGCCAGAAACGCATCGAAGGTTTCGGCAGGCATCGCGCTTGGCCATTGCTCATGGGCGACAAAAGAAGGATTGCTCGCCAGCGTCAGCAAGCCGCAGCAGCGATCGCCGCGCCGGGCCGCCAACTCTGAAGCGAGCATGCCGCCGAGCGACCAGCCGCCGAGCCAGGCGTCCTGAGGCAACGTCGAGTCCAGCTCATCAAGCCACTCTTCAAGATCGCTCGATTCCAGTTCCGGCAACGGCTCGATCTCGACCCGCAAGTGTTCATCCAGTCCTTGTAACGCCGCCGCCAAGGGCTCCAGGGGAGAAATACCGAGGCCCCAGCCGGGCAGCAGAATCAGACGATCACGCATGGCTTGGCTCCGGTCCCAGTTGTTGAAAACAATCGGCCAGTCCATTTAACAATAGCTGTACCTGCGCCTCGCTGTGCGCGGCAGTCAGGGTCACACGCAGTCGGGCGCTGCCGGCGGGCACGGTCGGTGGACGGATCGCAGTGACCATCAGACCGCGCTCACGCAGCATCTGCGACAGTCGAACCGCGCGCCCGGCATCGCCGATCATGATCGGCTGGATCGGCGTGAAGCTGTCCATCAACTCCAGGCCGATCTGTTCGGCACCGTGGCGGAATTGGGCAATGAGCGTCTTCAGATGCTCACGACGCCAGTGTTCAGTGCGCAGCAATTCGAGGCTTTTCAGCGTCGCGCAGGCCAGCGCCGGCGGCTGGCTGGTGGTGTAAATGTAGGGACGGGCGAACTGGATCAGGCTCTCGATCAGCTCCTCGCTGCCGGCGACAAAAGCCCCGGCCGTACCGAATGCCTTGCCGAGAGTGCCGACCAAAACCGGCACATCTTCCTGACTCAGACCGAAATGCTCGACGATCCCGCCGCCATTGGCGCCCAGCGGGCCAAAGCCGTGAGCGTCATCGACCATCAACCATGCACCTTTGGCCTTGGCTTCCCGAGCCAACGCTGGCAGGTCGGCGATATCGCCGTCCATGCTGAACACACCGTCGGTGACCACCAGGGTATTGCCGGTCGCCTTCTCAAGACGCTTGGCCAGACTCGCCGCGTCGTTGTGCAGATAGCGATTGAAGCGCGCTCCGGACAACAGACCCGCATCCAGCAGGGACGCGTGATTGAGCCGGTCTTCCAGCACCGTATCGCCCTGCCCGACCAGCGCAGTGACCGCGCCAAGGTTGGCCATGTAACCGGTGGTGAACAACAGCGCGCGCGGGCGACCGGTGAAATCGGCCAGGGCCTCTTCCAGCGCATGATGCGGGCTGCTGTGCCCAATGACCAAATGCGACGCCCCGCCGCCGACGCCCCAACGGGTCGCACCGGCGCGCCAGGCTTCGATCACTTTCGGGTGATTGGCCAGGCCCAGGTAGTCGTTGTTACAGAACGCCAGCAACGGCTGACCATCGACCACCACTTCCGGGCCTTGGGGGCTTTCGAGCAATGGGCGTTGGCGGTAGAGATTTTCGGCACGACGGGCAGCAAGGCGTGCGGCGAGATCGAAAGACATGCAGGCCTCGCGAGTGGGAAATTGGCACGAGCCTCTGTAGGAGCTGCCGCAGGCTGCGATCTTTTGATTTTGCCCTTAAAAACAAGATCAAAAGATCGCAGCCTGCGGCAGCTCCTACAGGGAATCGATAGGGCGATTAAACAGCAGCGTTATAGAACTGCTCGCTGCTCTTCTGCTCAACCAGCGCTTGTTCGATCGCTGCCTGGTGGACTTCGTCCGCGTGCTCTTCACGCGCTTCCGGCAGGATGCCTAAGCGCCCGAACAGTTGCATGTCCTTGTCGGCCTGCGGGTTGGCGGTGGTCAGCAGCTTATCGCCGTAGAAAATCGAGTTGGCGCCGGCGAAGAACGCCAGGGCCTGCATCTGCTCGTTCATCGCTTCGCGGCCGGCGGACAGGCGCACGTGGGATTGCGGCATCAGGATACGTGCGACAGCCAGCATGCGGATGAAGTCGAACGGGTCGATATCGTCGGCATTTTCCAGCGGCGTTCCGGCGACTTTCACCAGCATGTTGATCGGCACCGACTCCGGGTGCTCCGGCAGGTTAGCCAGCTGGATCAGCAGATTGGCGCGATCATCAAGCGACTCGCCCATGCCGAGAATGCCGCCGGAGCAGATCTTCATCCCGGACTCACGCACGTAGGCCAGCGTTTGCAGGCGCTCGCTGTAAGTGCGGGTGGTGATGATGCTGCCGTAGAACTCAGGCGAGGTATCCAGGTTGTGGTTGTAGTAGTCGAGGCCGGCGTCAGCCAGAGCGACGGTCTGGTCCTGATCAAGGCGACCGAGGGTCATGCAGGTTTCCAGGCCCATGGCTTTCACGCCTTTGACCATTTCCAGCACGTAAGGCATGTCTTTGGCCGACGGATGTTTCCACGCCGCGCCCATGCAGAAACGGGTCGAACCGATGGCCTTGGCGCGAGCGGCCTCTTCGAGGACCTTCTGCACTTCCATCAGCTTTTCTTTTTCCAGGCCGGTGTTGTAGTGACCGGACTGCGGACAATATTTGCAATCTTCCGGGCAGGCACCGGTTTTGATCGACAGCAGCGTCGACACCTGGACCCGATTGGCGTCGAAATGCGCGCGGTGCACCGTCTGCGCCTGGAACAACAGGTCATTGAATGGCTGAACGAAGAGTGCTTTGACTTCGGCCAAAGACCAGTCATGACGCAGGGTTGCAGTGGTGCTGGCGCTCATGGGCGTTTCCTTTGTTTTATGCTTGGCAAGCGACTGGGGAATGGAATACCCACAGACGCGACACGGATGTTCGGCATATTTAAGGAAGACTCATGCGCTGTCAACCACGATACGAAGGACCGGTTTACATCTGGTTAACAAACGACCAATTCTGTTTGCTCTGTTCAGAACCCGCCGATGAATGCACACCCATCTGCATGGCCTGTGAAACAGAGTTGCCCTGGCTTGGCGATCAATGCCAAACCTGCGCCCTGCCGTTGCCCACCGCTGGCCTGACCTGCGGCCAATGCCTGAAACAACCGCCAGCCTTTGAACGGGTCGCTACGCCCTGGACTTACAGCTTTCCGGTGGACACGTTGATCACACGCTTCAAACACTCTGCGAAGTGGCCGTTTGGTCGCCTGCTCGCCGAACTTCTCGCTCAGTTTCTGCAACATCGCTTCGATGAAGACCTGAATCGACCCGACGCGCTAATCCCGGTTCCGCTGGCCTCCAAACGACTGCGTAAACGGGGTTTCAACCAGGCCGCGATGCTCGCCCGCTGGCTCAGCACCAGCCTCGACATTCCGTGCGATGAAACGCTGTTGCTGAGGATTCAGGACACCAGCGCCCAACAGAACCTGAATGCCGAGGCCCGCAAAAAGAACCTGCGCAACGCCTTCGCCCTGACGCCCGATGCGTGCATCAAGGGTCGTCATTTAGCATTGGTGGACGATGTGTTGACCACCGGCGCCACGGCGCAAGCCTTGGCTCGTCTGTTGATGGACGCCGGCGCCGCGCGGGTGGACGTCTATTGTCTGGCTCGCACACCCAAGCCCGGCGATGCGGTTTAACCCCAGGGAACAAAACCTGTGGGAGCGGGCTTGCTCCGGGCGGCGTTCCGACGAAGACGGACTGACATTCAACAGAGATGTCGACTGAACTGGCACCTTCGCGAGCAAGCCCGCTCCCACACTGGACAGTGTTACACCTGACTTGACTCCCGAGCCCCAAGCCGCCAACGTCTTTCCCATCGCCACAGCCCAAAGCGTCTTGCCATGTCCTTGCCTACGTTGTTGTCCCAGCACATTGTCCGTCGTCCGCAGCGCATCGCGTTGCTGCAACACATCGCCGAACAAGGCTCGATTACCCGCGCCGCGAAAAGCGCGGGGCTGAGTTACAAAGCGGCCTGGGACGCCATCGACGAGCTGAACAACCTTGCGCAAAAACCGTTGGTGGAGCGCAGTGTCGGCGGCAAGGGCGGCGGTGGCGCCAAACTCTCCAGCGAAGGCGAGCGTGTATTGCGCCTGTATCAAAAGCTGCAAGCCTTGCAGGCTCAGGTGCTGGAAGCCGCCGAAGATGCCAGCGATCTCGACCTGCTCGGCCGACTGATGCTCAGAACCAGCGCGCGCAATCAACTGCATGGCAAGGTTGTGGCGATTGATACCCAAGGGCACAACGACCGAATTCGTCTCGAGCTGGCCGAAGGCTTGAGCATCGATGCGCAGATCACTCACGACAGCACCCTGCGTCTGGACCTCGAAACCGGCACCGAAGTGGTCGCACTGATCAAGGCCGGTTGGCTGGAGTTGCTGGGCATCGATCAAGTGGCAACACCCGGCAATAATTGCCTGAAGGGCATCATCGAAGAAATTCTCGACGCCGAGGACGGCCCCAGTGAAGTTCGAATCGGCCTGCCCAACGGCCAGACACTCTGCGCGCTGGCCGAACCGCTGCACTTGAGAACCCTCGGTTTGACGACGGACAAACCGGTGCTGGTGCAGTTCGCGCCATCCAACGTTTTACTCGGTACACCGCTTTGAAACACAAGTGTCATTAACGCTCATTAAGGTGACTGCAAAAACCCGCAGGGAGCCTGATGTGAGCCTATTAGAAGACAACCAATCCACCGACCTCGAGAACATGGTCGGCCTCAGCCGTCGTGGCTTCATCAGCGCTGGCGCCCTTTGCGGTGCAGCGATGTTCATGGGCGGCAACCTGCTGAGCCGCAGCGTGCTGGCCGCCAGCGTCAACGCCGGCTCCAGCAAACTGTTGGGTTTTGACAGTATTCCCGCCGCCACCAGCGACGCCATTACTCTACCGCCAGGCTATAAATCTTCGGTATTGATCAGTTGGGGCCAACCCCTGCAGAAGAACGGCCCGGTGTTCGACCCGAGTGGCAACGGCACGGCCGAGCATCAAGAACTCCAGTTCGGCGACAACAACGACGGCATGAGCCTGTTCGAGTTTCCCGGTGACAACAACCGGGCGCTGATGGCGATCAACAACGAATACACCAACTATCGCTACCTCTACGCCCACGGCGGCATGCCGCTATCGGCTGCTGACGTGCGCAAGGCATTGGCCTGTGAAGGCGTGTCGGTGATCGAAGTGCAGCGCAAGAACGGCCAGTGGCATTTCGTCCAGGGCTCGCGCTACAACCGGCGCATTCACGGCAACGCGCCGATCAACCTGAGCGGTCCGGCCGCCGGCCACGCACTGCTGAAAACCAGTGCCGACCCACACGGCAAGAACGTCCTTGGCACTTTCCAGAACTGCGCCAACGGCAAGACGCCGTGGGGCACGTATCTGACCTGCGAAGAAAACTTCACTGACTGCTTCGGCAGTAGCAATGCCGAGCAAAAATTCGACGCCGCGCAGAAACGCTACGGCGCAGTGGCGGCCAGCAAAGAGATCAACTGGCACCCACACGACGAGCGCTTCGACCTGGCGAAAAACCCCAACGAACTCAACCGTCACGGTTGGGTCGTGGAAATCGACCCGTTCGACCCGCAATCGACGCCAGTCAAACGCACCGCGTTGGGCCGCTTCAAACATGAAAACGCCGCCCTGGCCGAAACCAGTGATGGTCACGCCGTGGTGTACATGGGCGATGATGAGCGCGGCGAGTTCATCTACAAATTCGTCAGTCGCGACAAGATCAACCACAAGAACCCCAAGGCCAACCGCGACCTGCTGGACCACGGCACCTTGTACGTGGCGCGCTTCGACGCGGGCGACGGCAATGCCGATCATCCGAAAGGCCAAGGCGAATGGATCGAACTGACCCACGGTAAAAACGGCATCGACGCCAGCAGCGGTTTCGCCGATCAGGCCGAAGTGTTGATTCACGCCCGCCTCGCCGCAAGTGTGGTGAAGGCCACGCGCATGGACCGCCCGGAATGGATCGTCGTCAGCCCCAAGGATGGCCAGGTCTATTGCACGCTGACCAACAACGCCAAGCGTGGCGAGGATGGCCAGCCGGTGGGCGGACCGAACCCGCGCGAGAAAAACGTCTACGGGCAGATTCTGCGCTGGCGCACTGACCGGGACGATCACGGCTCGAAAAACTTTGCCTGGGACCTGTTTGTGGTCGCCGGCAACCCGGGCGTCCACGCAGGCACGCCGAAGGGCGGTTCGTCGAACATCACACCGCAGAACATGTTCAACAGCCCGGACGGCTTGGGTTTCGACAAGGCTGGGCGGTTGTGGATTCTCACCGATGGCGATTCGAGCAATGCCGGTGATTTCGCGGGTATGGGCAACAATCAGATGCTGTGTGCCGACCCGGTAACCGGAGAGATTCGTCGTTTCATGGTCGGGCCAGTGGGCTGCGAGGTGACGGGGATCAGCTTCTCGCCGGATCAGAAGACCTTGTTTGTCGGGATTCAGCATCCGGGGGAGAACGGCGGGTCGACGTTCCCTGAGCATCTGCCGAATGGCAAACCGCGGTCTTCGGTGATGGCAATTTCCCGTGAAGATGGCGGGGTCGTCGGCGCCTGATCGGGCCTCTTCGCGAGCAAGCCCGCTCCCACATTCGACCGTATTCTTCTGGGAGAACTCGGTTAAATGTGGGAGCGGGCTTGCTCGCGAAGGCGTCAGCCCAGACAACACTCATCTCAAGTCCAGCCACTAAAGCCTCCCCGTCTGCGCTACCATGCTTGGCCGGACGCGGCAGCCTGCCGCGCGCAGGAGTCAGCATGGCCCACCCGTTTGCAACCCTCACCCCAGACCTCGTGCTCGATGCCGTCGAAAGCATCGGCTTTCTCAGCGACGCGCGCATTCTGGCGCTCAACAGCTACGAGAACCGTGTCTATCAGGTCGGTATCGAAGACTCCGAACCGCTGATCGCCAAGTTCTACCGTCCGCAGCGCTGGACCAACGAAGCAATTCTCGAAGAGCACCAATTCACCTTCGAACTCGCCGAGTGCGACGTGCCGGTGGTCGCGCCGATGATTCACAACGGTGCCAGCCTGCACGAACACAACGGTTTCCGATTCACCTTGTTCCCCCGCCGTGGCGGCCGTGCGCCGGAGCCGGGCAATCTCGATCAGCTGTATCGCCTGGGGCAACTGCTCGGTCGCCTGCACGCCGTCGGCACTACAAAACCGTTCGAACACCGTGAAGCGCTGGGCGTGAAGAACTTCGGTCATGACTCGCTGACGACATTGCTCGAGGGCAATTTCGTACCCAAAAGCCTGCTGCCGGCCTACGAGTCCGTGGCCCGCGACCTGCTCAAGCGTGTGGAAGAGGTCTACAACGTTACGCCGCACAAGAACATCCGCATGCACGGCGACTGCCATCCCGGCAACATGATGTGCCGCGACGAGATGTTCCACATCGTCGACCTGGACGACTGCCGCATGGGCCCGGCGGTGCAGGACATCTGGATGATGCTGGCGGGTGATCGTCAGGAATGTCTCGGTCAGTTGTCGGAATTGATGGACGGCTACAGCGAGTTCCACGACTTCGATCCGCGGGAACTGGCGTTGATCGAACCGCTGCGCGCCTTGCGCCTGATGCACTACAGCGCCTGGCTCGCCCGCCGCTGGGACGACCCGGCGTTCCCGCACAGTTTTCCGTGGTTCGGTACGGAGCGGTATTGGGGCGATCAGGTGTTGGCGTTGCGTGAACAGTTGGCTGCGCTCAACGAAGAGCCATTGAAGCTCTTCTGACGAACACAGATCCCCTGTGGGAGCGGGCTTGCTCGCGAAGGCGGTCTGGCAGTCGACATCAATGTTGAATGTTGCACCGTCTTCGCGAGCAAGCCCGCTCCCACATTGGTCCGCGACCATTCCTGCAAATCTCCTTACAATCCCCTCTTTGTTAGCTGCCTAAGCAAGGATTCTGCATGCAAGCCGCCAACCCGCGTCGCGGGTACATCCTGGGCCTGAGTGCCTACATCATCTGGGGACTTTTCCCGCTCTACTTCAAAGCCATCGCCAGCGTGCCCGCCGTGGAGATCATCATCCACCGAGTGCTCTGGTCCGCGCTGTTCGGCACCTTGCTGCTGATGGTGTGGAAACATCCGGGCTGGTGGCGCGAGTTGCGTGATAACCCGAAACGCCTGGCGGTCCTGGCCCTGAGCGGCACGCTGATCGCAGCCAACTGGCTGACCTACGTTTGGTCGGTGAACAACGGGCGCATGCTCGAAGCCAGTCTCGGTTACTACATCAACCCGCTGGTGAACGTGCTGTTGGGCATGCTGATCCTTGGCGAACGGCTACGGCGCATGCAATGGCTGGCGGTTGGCCTGGCGGCGGTCGGCGTCGCGCAACAGGTCTGGCAAGTCGGCAGTCTGCCGTGGGTGTCATTGGTGTTGGCGCTGACCTTCGGTTTCTACGGACTGATCCGTAAGCAGGCACCGGTCAAGGCGCTGCCGGGTCTGGTGGTGGAAACCTGGATGCTGGTGCCGATTGCCATTGCCTGGCTGCTTTTCAATCAGACGGCCACAAGCGCTCAGCCCGAGTTCTGGACCACATCCGAAGCCTGGTGGCTGGTGGCCGCCGGTCCGGTGACGCTGGTGCCGCTGGTGTGTTTCAACGCCGCTGCGCGGCATTTGCCCTACACCACGCTGGGATTCCTCCAGTACCTGGCGCCAACGCTGGTGCTGTTGCAGGCCGTTCTGCTGTTTGGCGAACATTTGTCGTCGAGCACACTGGTAGCGTTCATCTTTATCTGGGCGGGCCTGGCGGTTTACAGCATCGACGCGTGGATAAGTCTGCGTCGCCGCAGCTGATCAAAAAACGCACAAACCTCTGCAGGCCACGGCTACCGTGGCCTGCATCAATCCTTCCCAAGGTTATCCACAACGTGATCCCCGGCGTTTGTGCGCAAGTCCCTGAAACTGCTGATTTTTTGATCAAATCCTGAAGAACCCCGAACGACGTGGCCTGGCGGGCTGTCTCTACAGGTTATCCACAGGCAGGTGCACGTATAACTTGGATAACCTGCTCAGGGTTCACTGCGCAGCACCAATTCGACCATCAAATCATCCGCCAGGGTTTCCAGCCGCGATTGCAGCACGTCCAGGGACAACGTCAGCGGCACTGCCAGAATTGCTTCCGCGTGAAACAAAGGCTCGCTGCTCATCGGCGCCGGACGTACTTCGGTCACCAGACGCTCCAGGTTCACCCCCTGCTCACTCAGCAGACGCGTGATGTCGCGTACGATCCCCGGGCGGTCATTGCCCACCAATTCCATGGCTATCGGTTTCCAGGTGCAGGATTGCTCGATGCCGCTTTCGGCAATCAGCACGCGAATGCCATGGGCGGACAACGCCTGTAGGGCATCGACCAATTCGTCGTAGGCCTCGGCCGGCACGCCCACACGAAGAATCCCGGCGAACTGCCCGGCCATGCGTGACATGCGGCTCTCCAGCCAGTTGCCGCCATGCTCGGCGATGCATTGGGCAATGCGCTCGACCTGCCCTGGCTTGTCCGGAGCGAAAACAGTGAGTACGAGGTGGTCCATGGCGCAGCCCTCTTGTCATGACTTTTGTTATAGAAGACCAAGTATAGGCAAGGGACCGGAATCGTCTCGGCGTCTCAGAAAACCAAAGCCCCATAGCAGCGCAATGAAGATTATGTGTACAAGTTTTTATATTTAACTGGAACAATCCAATAGTTTTTTGAGAACATCCCGTTCCCCGACGTGACCGCAATGCGTCATGGGGTCGCAGTACGACGTAATTAGTCTAATTTTCACAAGCGCAATTCATCATGTAGTATGCCGCAGCGCGCACTACATAACGTTGGATCGATGTTTGCCACAGGCACAGTCGCAGCCCTGAAAGCCCTATCAGCAAGGCCTCAAAGCCGTTGATCGGTTCCATCCCAGCCGCCCGAAATGGCATGTACTGGTGGAAGGGGTTTGTGGTTTAAATAGCCAGAGGCTTCATTGTTAAATTGAAGAGCTGAAAAGCGAAATAGCTGAGCAGAGTGAGGCAAGCAATGACTGAACACGTTCAAGTCGGTGGCCTGCAGGTCGCCAAAGTCCTGTTCGACTTCGTGAACAACGAAGCCATTCCCGGTACCGGCCTCACCGCCGATAAGTTCTGGGCCGGTGCCGACAAGGTCATTCATGACCTGGCGCCGAAGAACAAAGCCCTACTCGCCAAACGCGATGATTTCCAGGCTCGTATCGACGGCTGGCACCAATCCCGTGCCGGTCAACCACACGACGCCGTGGCTTATAAAGCCTTCTTGCAAGACATCGGTTATCTGCTGCCAGAAGCGGCCGATTTCCAGGCAACGACGCAAAACGTCGATGACGAAATCGCCCGCATGGCCGGTCCACAGCTTGTGGTTCCGGTGATGAACGCCCGTTTCGCGCTCAATGCCTCGAACGCCCGTTGGGGTTCGCTGTATGACGCGCTCTACGGCACCGACGCCATCAGCGAAGCTGGCGGCGCGGAAAAAGGCAAAGGCTACAACAAGGTTCGCGGCGACAAGGTCATCGCCTTCGCCCGTGCCTTACTCGACGAAGCGGCGCCATTGGCTGCCGGCACTCACGTCGATTCCACCGGCTACAAGATCGTTGACGGCAAACTGGTAGTCGCCCTTAAAGGCGGCAGCAATACCGGCCTGCGCAATGATGCACAGTTGATCGGTTTCCACGGCGGTGCAGCCGCACCGACCGCGATCCTGCTGAAAAACAACGGCCTGCACTTCGAAATCCAGGTCGATGCCAGCACCCCGGTCGGCCAGACCGATGCTGCCGGCCTCAAAGACATCCTGATGGAAGCCGCGCTGACCACCATCATGGACTGCGAAGACTCCGTCGCCGCCGTCGATGCTGATGACAAAGTGGTGATCTACCGCAACTGGCTCGGCCTGATGAAGGGCAATCTGTCGGAAGAAGTCTCCAAGGGCGGTCAGACTTTTACCCGCACCATGAACGCCGACCGCACCTACACCGCCCTCGATGGCAGCGAATTGAGCCTGCACGGTCGCTCGCTGTTGTTCGTGCGTAACGTCGGTCACCTGATGACCATCGACGCGATCCTCGATAAAGAGGGTAACGAAGTGCCGGAAGGCATCCTCGACGGTCTGGTCACCAGCCTCGCGGCCATCCACAGCCTCAACGGCAACAACTCGCGCAAGAACAGCCGCACTGGCTCGGTCTACATCGTGAAGCCGAAGATGCACGGCCCGGAAGAAGCGGCGTTCACCAACGAGCTGTTCGGTCGCATCGAAGAAGTACTCGGTCTGCCGCGCAACACGCTGAAAGTCGGGATCATGGACGAGGAACGCCGCACCACGGTCAACCTCAAGGCCTGCATCAAGGCTGCCAGCGAGCGTGTAGTGTTCATCAACACCGGTTTCCTAGACCGTACCGGTGATGAAATCCACACCTCCATGGAAGCCGGCCCGATGGTGCGCAAGGCGGACATGAAGGCTGAGAAGTGGATCGGCGCCTACGAGAACTGGAACGTCGATATCGGTTTGAGCACCGGCCTGCAAGGTCGCGCCCAGATCGGTAAAGGCATGTGGGCCATGCCGGACCTGATGGCAGCGATGCTCGAACAGAAAATCGCTCACCCGATGGCCGGTGCCAATACTGCCTGGGTTCCATCGCCGACCGCTGCTGCGCTGCATGCGTTGCATTACCACAAGGTCGATGTGTTCGCCCGTCAGGCCGAACTGGCCAAACGTGCACGCGCTTCGGTGGATGACATCCTGACCATCCCTCTGGCCGTCAATCCAGACTGGACTGCAGAACAAATCAAGAACGAACTGGACAACAACGCCCAGGGCATTCTCGGTTATGTGGTGCGCTGGATCGACCAAGGCGTCGGTTGCTCGAAAGTGCCGGACATCAACGACGTCGGCCTGATGGAAGACCGTGCGACGCTGCGGATTTCCAGCCAGCACATCGCCAACTGGCTGCGTCACGGCATCGTCACCGAAGATCAGGTCATGGAAAGCCTCAAGCGCATGGCGCCAGTGGTTGACCGTCAGAACGCCAATGACCCGCTGTATCGTCCACTGGCACCGAACTTCGACAGCAACATCGCCTTTCAGGCAGCGGTCGAACTGGTGGTCGAAGGCACCAAACAGCCGAACGGCTACACCGAGCCGGTTCTGCACCGTCGTCGCCGCGAGTTCAAGGCTGCCAATGGCCTGTAACTAATCGCTGACACCGGACAAAAAAAGGCCCTGATCGAAAGATCAGGGCCTTTCTGTTTAAAGCAAAGTCAAAAGATCGCAGCCTTCGGCAGCTCCTACAGATGTACGCAATCCCATGGAGCTGCCGAAGGCTGCGATCTTTTGATCCTTTAACAATTTACACATCCATTCCCAACTCATGCTTGACCAGCGCCAACAGCTTGCCGGTATCGACAGGCTTGAGCAGGAAGTCGACTACGCTCAAATGCATCGCGGCGATCGCATCTTTTACGTCAGCGTCACCGGACACGATGATAATCGGCATTGCCGCCCGAACCGACTCACGAACCTGGCGGATCAGGTCCAGGCCATCAACATTTCCCATCCGCAGATCGGTAATCACCAGGCCAATCGATGGCATCGTCTCCAACATCTTGAGTGCAGTTTCGCCACTGGCGGCAGTCATGCAGCGCACCCCGTCCAGCGCCAGAATCTCCGACAGCAACTCGCGCGCGTCTTTATCGTCGTCGACGATCAGCACCCGCTGCGGCGGCAGGTCAGGTTCCTGCATGACGGCACTCAGCGCCTCGCGCTCGGCGTCGCTCAAAATATCGTGGTCGGACATGGCTTACTCTACGTTTTCATTTCTATTCCCTAGCTCATCCGTCAGACATCGCTAAGCAGACCTTCAATGTGCACTTCGTCGGAAAGTTTTCCTATAGCCAATGCAGGAGGTTTTTCCCACAGTTGCGTCAGACATTTCCCAAATGCCGCCAGCTTCACTGCCTACCTAGACTTACGTCCAATGGGCACCCTGCGCGCAGGGGCCGACCATGGCTGAGTCATCCGACAACAACAATTCAAAAAAGACTGCGGTAATGGTTATGAGTAAAGCGGACGCCTTCACACAGGCAGGGAAAACCGCGGTGTTGCAGAACATCCAGGGCACTTTGCAATTCCTTCAGCGCTTCCCGCCCTTCAATCAAATGGAACACGCCCACCTGGCGTACCTGGTCGAGCAGTGTCAGCTGCGTTTTTATGCGCCCGGCGAGAGCATCATCAAGCCCGCCGACGGCCCGGTTGAACATTTCTACATCGTCAAACAAGGCCGGGTCGTGGGTGAGCGTCCCCACACGGCTAAGGGTGGGACCGAAACCACCTTCGAAATCACCACCGGCGAGTGTTTCCCCCTCGCCGCGCTGCTGGGGGAGCGTGCAACCCGCACCGAACACCTCGCGGCCGAAGACACCTTTTGCCTACAGCTGAACAAGCTGGCGTTCATCAAACTGTTCGCGCTTTCCAACGCGTTTCGCGACTTTGCCCTACGCGGCGTGAGCAGCCTGCTGGATCAGGTCAACCAGCAAGTCCAACAAAAAGCCGTGGAAACCCTCGGCACCCAGTACTCGCTCAATACCCGACTGGGCGAATTGGCCATGCGCCACCCGGTCACCTGCATCCCGGCCACGCCACTGCGTGAAGCCGTGACCCTGATGCATGAGCAGCAGGTCGGCAGCATTGTGGTGGTCGACGAACATAAAGCGCCGCTGGGGATTTTCACCCTGCGCGACCTGCGCCATGTGGTGGCCGACGGCACTAACGACTTCAACGAAGCCATCGAGCGCCACATGACCCAGGCGCCGTTTTTCCTGTCGCCGGACCACAGCGCCTTCGATGCGGCGATTGCCATGACCGAGCGGCACATCGCCCACGTCTGCCTGGTCAAGGATCATCGCCTGTGCGGCGTGGTCTCGGAACGTGACCTGTTTTCCCTGCAGCGGGTCGATCTGGTGCACCTGGCGCGGACCATTCGCAGCGCCCAGAAGGTGGAAAATCTAGTCGCCATGCGCGGCGAGATCGGCCAACTGGTGGAGCGCATGCTGGCCCACGGAGCTTCTTCAACCCAGATCACGCACATCATCACCCTGCTCAACGACCACACCGTGTGCCGGGTGATCGAACTGACCCTCGCCGAGAAAGGTGACCCCGGTATTCCGTTCAGTTGGCTGTGCTTCGGTAGCGAAGGCCGTCGCGAGCAGACGCTGCACACAGATCAGGACAACGGCATTCTGTTCGAAGCCCGGGACGCGGCCCACGCCGCCGAGATTCGCGGCAAATTGCTGCCCATCGCCCAGCAGATCAACCAGAGCCTGGCGCTCTGCGGTTTCACCCTGTGCAAGGGCAACATCATGGCCGGCAACCCTGAGCTGTGTCTGTCCCGGGCCGAGTGGTCACGACGTTTTGCCGCGTTTATCCGCGAGGCCACGCCGGAGAACCTGTTGGGTTCGAGCATTTATTTCGACTTGCGGGTGGTCTGGGGCGACGAGCAAGGCTGCGAGCAGCTGCGTCAGGGCATTCTCGATCAGGTGAATGACAACCGACTGTTCCAACGGATGATGGCCGAGAACGCCCTGCGCAACCGTCCGCCCGTGGGACGTTTCCGTGAGTTCGTACTGGCTCGCAAGAATGGCGAGAAAGCTACCCTGGATTTGAAGGTCCAGGGGCTGACGCCGTTTGTCGACGGTGCCCGACTGCTCGCGTTGGCCCATGGGGTCGAGGCGAACAACACGCTGGAGCGCTTTCGCCAATTGGTGGACAAAGAAGTCATCGAACGGCTGGACGGTGCCGCGTACGAAGAGGCCTATCACTTCATCCAGCAAGCCCGCATGCAGCAACATCAGCTACAAACTCGGGAGAACTTGCCCTACTCCAACCGGGTCGATCCAGACAGCCTCAATCATCTGGATCGACGGATCCTGCGTGAATCCCTGCGCCAGGCACAACGCCTGCAAAGCAGCCTGGCCCTGCGGTATCAGCTATGAGCCTGTTTTCATGGCTGCGCCCGGCAGGTCCGAGCCTTCCCGGCGAACTTCAACAACGTCTGCAACGCTTGCCCTCGGCCGCAGAACTCAGCGAATGCAGCCTGCGCGAACAGCGCTGGGTGGTGCTCGACCTGGAAACCACCGGATTGAACCTGAACAGGGATCGGGTGTTGTCCATCGGTGCGGTAGTAATCGAAGACGGGGCGATCGATTTCAGCCAGCAGTTCGAACGCACGTTGCAATGCACCGACATGAAGTTGGCGCCCAGCGTGTTGATCCACGGCCTGGGGCCGAGTGCAATTGCCGCGGGCAGCGACCCTGCTCAGGCCTTGGTCGAATTCATGGAGTTCGTCGGCGACAGCCCGGTGCTGGCGTTTCACGCGCCATTCGATCAGCACATGCTCGGGCGCGCCTTGAAAGATCATCTGGGCTACAAGTTGCAGCATCCGTTTCTGGATGTGGCCGATATCGCGCCGCTGCTTTGCCCTCAGGCGCACATTCGCGATGCCGGGCTGGATCAGTGGATCGACTGGTTCAAACTGGAAGTGTTCGAACGCCACAATGCCAGTGCCGATGCGTTGGCCACCGCTGAGCTGGCGTTGATTTTGTTCAGCCGGGCGCGGCAAATGCAGATTCATAGCCCGTTGAATTTGCAGCAGCGGTTGAGTCAGTGGAAGCGGCGGCAGCGAGCGCCTTCTTTCTGACAGCCACCGCAATCCTTTGTAGGAGCTGCCGAAGGCTGCGATCTTTTGATCTTAAAATCCAAAGTCAAAGTCAAAAGATCGCAGCCTTCGGCAGCTCCTACAGGGTTTTGCGCCAACACACCGACGTTGGCGGCCACCCGACCAGCGCCAATTGCTTACCTCCCCCGCCTCTGCCACAATCGCGAACAATTCTCGTTAGTTAATACTTCCCAATCGGTGATGCTGCGTGTCGTCAGTCCAAAGCCCTCAAAGTGAGCTCGTTGGTGCGTTGTATCGCGACCATCGCGGTTGGCTATTGGCCTGGCTGCGACGCAATGTGGCCTGTCCGCAACGGGCCGAAGACCTGAGTCAGGACACTTTCGTGCGTTTGCTGGGTCGTGAAGAACTGAAGGAGCCGCGCGAACCGCGAGCGTTTCTGGTGGCGATTGCCAAGGGTCTGCTGTTCGACTATTTCCGCCGCGCCGCGCTGGAGCAGGCCTATCTCACCGAACTGATGCTGATCCCCGCAGGTGAACAACCGTCGGTGGAGGAACAGCAACTGATCCTCGAAGACCTCAAAGCCATCGACCGCCTGCTCGGCAAGCTCTCGAGCAAGGCCCGGGCGGCGTTTCTCTATAACCGTCTGGACGGCCTCGGCCACGCCGAAATTGCCCAGCGTCTGGGCGTGTCAGTGCCGCGGGTGCGTCAGTACCTGGCCCAAGGCATTCGTCAGTGCTACATCGCGCTGTACGGTGAGCCGGTATGAGTCCGGTCAGCTCCAAACCCGTCTCGGCGCAAGTGCTGGATGCTGCGATTGCCTGGCAGTTGTCCCTGGACTCCGGCAACCCGGTGGAGCGCGAAGAGTTCGCCAAGTGGCACGCCGCCCACGAAGAACATGCGCGGGCCTGGCGCCAACTGGGCATGCTCGACCAGCGCTTCAGCGTTGCCAGCGGCCCGGCTCGCACTGCTTTACTGCAATCGCGCGAAAACATTCGCCGGCGTGTGCGCAAACTCGGCAGCGGCGTGGCCAGTATCGTCGCGGTGATCGGGTTGGCGTTGTTCGCCGGTGATCGTTATCTGCCGATTGACTATTGGCTGGCCGACCAGCGCACTGCCACCGGTGAGCAACGCACCCTGCGCCTGACCGACGGCACGCTGATCAACCTCAACACCCACAGTGCCGTGGATGTGCGTTTCGATGAAAAACAACGGCTGATCATCCTCCAGGAAGGGGAAATCCTCGTCGAAACCGGCCATGGCGATGCCCGGCCGTTTATCGTCGAAACCCGCGAAGGCAGCATGCGTGCACTGGGGACAAGGTTCCTGGTCAAGCGTGAAGAAGAAGGTACGCGCCTGAGCGTGCTGAAATCGGCGGTGGCCGCCCATCCCGAGTCGAGTCCTGAAGAGCAGGTTCTGCGTGAAGGCCAACAAGTCCTGATGCGCAGCAATGGCCTGGGGCCGATCGTCGCGCTCAACCTCGGAGCCGATGCCTGGACCCGCGGCATGCTGGTGGTGGACAACACACGGCTGGAAGACCTGGTCCATGAACTCGGTCGTTATCGACGCGGGCATCTTGGCGTTGCGCCAGAAATCGCCAACCTGCGAATCACCGGCAGCTTCCCCCTGCACGACACCGATCTGGCCCTGCGCGCCCTGCTGCCGACCCTGCCGGTGCAGATCGAACAGCACACGCCGTGGTGGGTGACGGTGGCGAAGGCTGAAGCCAAATCCGTAGGAGCTGTCGAGTGAAACGAGGCTGCGATCTTTTGATCTGCTCCTAAAAAAACAAAGTCAAAAGATCGCAGCCTCGTTTCACTCGACAGCTCCTACACGCCCCCTACAAAGGCGGGTAATCACTGAATCGAAATTATTTTCAATCAGCCCTATCACTTTTGAATTCTCGTTCGGCACCTAGGCAGTTGAGAAATATTTCCATTCAGGAGCCGCTGTATGTCCCGTTCGCTAGACACCGTTTTGCGCCCCAGTTTGCTGGCGATTGCCATTGCCCTTTGTGCCCCTCTGGCCAGCAGTCAGCTGATCGCCGCTGAACAGGCATCCAGCGTTCGCGCCTACAACCTGCCGGCCGCGCCATTGGCCAGCACCCTGAACCAGATCGCCAGCCAGGCCGGCTTGGCGCTGTCGTTGAATCCGTCACTGGCGGCGGGCAAGACCTCGGCGCCGGTCAAAGGCCAGTTCGACGCAGCCGGCGCCCTGCGCGAAGCCTTGCGCGGCACCGGTTTGCAACTGGAACAAAGCAGCGCTGGCACTTATAGCCTGGTGGCCGTGCCCGAAGGCGTAATGGCCCTGCCGGAAACCGCCGTCATTGGCGTGGAAAACACCGAAAGTGCCTGGGGACCAGTGCAAGGTTACCTGGCGACCCGCACCGCCGCCGGCACCAAGACCGATACCGCACTGGTCGAAGCACCGCGCTCGATTTCGATCGCCACCCGCGAGCAAATGGACGACCGCAATGTGCATAGCCTCGATGACGCGGTGCGCTACATGCCCGGCATCGTCGCCAGCAGCTATGGCAGCGACACCCGAGCCGATTGGTTGCGTGTGCGCGGTTTCGAACCGACGCAATTCCTCGATGGCCTGCCACTGCCAAAAGGCGTGTACGCCAACCCGAAACAGGAAACCTGGAACCTCGACCGCCTCGCCCTGCTGCGCGGCCCGGCCTCGTCGGTTTACGGCCAGACCCCGCCAGGCGGCTTGCTGGACATGGTCAGCCGTCGCCCCAGCGCCGAGTCGAGCAATGAAATCCAGGTGCAATACAGCAGTGATAACCATCGCCAGATCAACTTCGCCAGCACCGGCAAGATCGATGACGAAGGCCAGTTCCTCTACGGTTTGAGCGGTGTGGTACGCGACAGCGGCACGCAGATCGACCACGTCGACAACAAGCGCTACAACATCGCGCCGAGCCTGACCTGGAACATCGACGAAGACACCAAGTTCACCTTGCTCACCCAGTTCACTCGTGACGATACCGGCATCACCAGCCAGTTCCTGCCGGTGCAGGGCACCAAGATCCATTCACCGCTCGGCAAGATTTCCCATCACAAAAACCTGGGCGACCCGGACTGGGAATTCTACGACCGCACCTACTACGCACTGGGCTACGCCTTTGAACATCGCTTGAACGATGTCTGGCAGTTCAAGCAGAACCTGCGCTACACCAAATCGGACCTGTCCTTCCAGGCCCTCACCCCCGGCGCCTACCCGTTCACCCAGGTCGATGCCGAAGGCAACGTTGGCCGCTCGAGCACCAGTGTCGACGAGGACATCAGCCAGTTCGCCGTGGACAACAATTTCCAGGGCGACTTCGCGACCGGCGACATCCGTCACACCCTGTTGATCGGCCTCGATCACCAGCGCACCAACACCCACTACACCTCGATCTTCGGCGACGGTCTGACCACCAACGTCAACAACCCGATCTATGGCCAACCCATCGTTCGTCCGCCGCGTTCGGCGGCGTTTTACGACTACAACCAGAAGACCTACCAGACCGGTTTGTACGTCCAGGACCAGATGGCACTCGACCAATGGCGTCTGACGTTGGGTGGGCGTGAAGACTGGGTCCACACCGGCACCAGGTTCTTTAACAAGGGCGATGCCACCAATACCGAGCGCGACAAGAACTTCAGCGGCAACGCGGCGATCAGCTACGTGTTCGACAACGGCATCGTGCCGTACCTGTCGTACGCCGAGTCGTTCCAGCCGACCAGCAACGCCACGGCATCGCCAACCGATTCGTTCAAACCGACTGAAGGCAAACAATGGGAACTGGGCATCAAGTACCAACCGCCTGGCAGCAGCACCCTGCTGACCGCTGCGGTCTACGACCTGACCCAGAAAAACGTCTCCGTCACCACGACCAACTCGAACGGCGTTTCGATCACCAGCCAGACCGGTGAAGTAAAAGTCAAAGGCCTGGAACTGGAAGCCGTCTCCGACGTGACCGAGAACCTCAAGGTCATCGCCGCATACACCCTGGCCAAATCCGAAGTGCAGAAAGGCAACTTTAAAGGCAATCGTCTGCAACTGATGCCCAACCAACAGGCTTCGCTGTGGGCCGATTACACCTGGCACAACGGTGTGCTGGACGGTTTCGGCATCGGCGCCGGCGCTCGCTACACCGGCAATACCTACGGCGACCAGGGCAATACCTCGCTCGGCAAGGCTGACGCCTACACCGTGTTCGACGCCGCGGTTCATTACGACCTGGGCCGTCTGGACAACAGCCTCAAAGGCGCCTCCCTGGCACTGAACGCCACCAACCTGTTCGACAAGGACTACATCTCCACGTGCGACAGCTTCTACTGCTACTACGGCGACCAACGCAGCGTCGTCGCCAGTGCCACTTACAAGTGGTAATGGCCTGACCTGACACGCCCAAGACCCGAGCCGTCCGACATGGACGGCTTTGGTATTTCTGAAGGCTATGAAATGAAAAGCAAAACAATCCGCCGCTGGTCCTTCGTCCATACCTGGACCAGCCTGATCTGCACCGTGTTCCTGCTGATGCTCGCGCTGACCGGCCTGCCATTGATCTTCCATCACGAGATCGACCACTTGCTGGGCGATGCCGCTGAATTGAAGGCAATGCCGGCGGACACCCCGCAGCTGAATTTGCAGCAGTTGGTGCAGGCAGCTGAAAAGCATCGTCCCGGCGAGGTCATGCAATATTTCGGCTTCGATGAAGACGAGCCAAACGCCGCGATTGCGATCATGGCGGCGACCGCCGGCACTGAACCGAACTCGTCTCACACCTTCATGCTCGACGCCCGCACCGGCGAAGCGCTGGAGATGCCGTCGGCCAATGGCGGCTTCATGATGATCATGTTGCGCCTGCATGTGGACATGTTCGCCGGTCTGCCGGGCAAGTTGCTGCTGGCGTTCATGGGCCTTCTGTTCGTGGTGGCGATTGTGTCCGGGACGGTGCTGTACCTGCCGTTCATGCGGCGTTTGACATTTGCCACCGTGCGCCAGGACAAATCCACCCGTCTGCGCTGGCTCGATCTGCATAACCTGATCGGCGTGGTAACCCTGACCTGGGCCTTGGTGGTCGGTGTCACCGGCGTCATCAGCGCCTGCGCCGACCTGCTGATCGCCGCGTGGCGCAACGACAGCCTGAGCGCGATGGTCGCGCCGTACCGCGACGCACCGCCACTGACACAACTGGCACCCGCGACCCGCTTGCTCGACATCGCCAAGGAAGTCGCACCGGGTATGCAGCCGGACTTCATCGCCTTCCCCGGCACACGCTTCTCCAGCGAACACCATTACGCGGTGTTCATGAAAGGCAGCACTCACCTGACCTCGCACCTGCTGACACCGGTGCTGATCGACGCCAGCACCCTGCAAGTCACCGCCGTGGCCGAACGCCCGTGGTACATGGACGCCATGGGCATGTCTCAACCGTTGCACTTCGGTGATTACGGCGGCCTGCCGATGAAGATCCTCTGGGCGACGCTGGATGTGCTGACCATCATCGTGCTCGGTAGCGGGGTTTACCTGTGGGTGGTGCGGCGCAAGGCCGCGAAACCGGTGCTCGAGAACGCGGAGAGTCCAGCATGAGGCCGCAGCAGTCGAATTTCTGGAAGGTCTTCTCCACCCCTACAGTCATCGCCCTCCTCAGCGCGGCGGGTTTGTTTGCTGCGTTACTGGGGGATGGCGTGTGGGACGCTCTGAGCTGGCTTGGCCTGGGCGTTCCCGCAATCCTCGCCTTGCGCGGCCTGCTGCAACGCCGCTAAAAACCTGTGGGAGCGGGCTTGCTCGCGAAGGCGGTGTGTCAGCCAGCATCAATGTTGACTGATACACCGCCTTCGCGAGCAAGTCGGATCGCCGCACCGCCGCTCCCACAGGGGTTAGGCATTTACTTCGATCTTGAGCTATCGGACCAACGCGCTATGCTGCCCAGCACTGTCCCACACCGAGACGCTGCCATGTCCGCCCCCAGCATGACCCTGTTCCACAACCCGTTGTCGCCCTTCGTTCGCAAAGTCATGGTGCTGCTGCACGAAACCGGTCAACAGGACCGCGTGGCGTTGCAAGACTGCGTGCTCACACCGGTCAGCCCGGACCTGATACTCAACGAAGACAATCCGCTGGGTAAAATTCCGGCCTTGCGCCTGGCCGATGGCAACGTCATCCATGACAGCCGGGTGATCCTCGATTACCTCGACCACCAGCACGTCGGCAATCCGCTGATACCGCGTAACGGCTCGGCCCGCTGGCGGCGCCTGACCCTGGCCTCCCTGGCCGACGGGATCATGGACGCTGCGGTGCTGATTCGTTATGAAGTCGCCCTGCGTGCCCCGGAAAAACACTGGGACGCGTGGCTCGATGGCCAACGCGAGAAGATTCGTCGCGGCCTGGCATTGCTGGAAGTGGACGCGATTGCCGAGCTGACCAGTCATTTCGATGTGGCGGCGATCAGTGTTGCCTGTGCGTTGGGCTACCTGGATTTGCGCCATCCGGATATGGAATGGCGCACGACGAATCCGAAGCTGGCGAACTGGTACTTTGAGGTGAGTCAGCGGGCGTCGATGCTGGCGACTATGCCCAAGGTTTAGATTTTCACTGGTTGTCCGGGCCTCTTCGCGAGCAAGCCCGCTCCCACAGTTGATCGGTTGTGTGCACGAATTTTGTGTTCACTGGAGGTCCCTTGTGGGAGCGGGCTTGCTCCGGGCGGCGTTCCGACGAATGCACCACACCGAATCGACTGGAAATAACCCGAATATCAGCGTCGCCAGTAATTCCCCTTCTCGCTGATCCTCACGCAACCCCAACCACCGGCTCATTCCACCGCTCCGATATCAAACGCCAGCGGCTTGGCCGACTTCTGCCCAACCCCATACCAGTCCAGCTTGCGGGTCAGCACCATGAACACGCCCAGCAATCCGAACAACAGCAGCGAACCCATCAACAACGCGTAATCCTCTGCACTCAGCAAGCCGTAGAGCAAGCCATACAACGCCGCCAATCCCGCCGAAAAACTCAAGCTGTGGCGCACGCTGCGCAGCACATGGCAGACATAAAAACCGATCAACAACACACAGCCGCCCGCCGACAACAGGTACGCCAGGGCAAAGCCGATGTGCTCGGACAGCGACAGCAACAGCAGGTAGAAAAACGCCAGGGCCACGCCCACCAGCGCGTATTGCACCGGGTGTACCGCCAGGCTTTTCAGCACTTCGAAGAGGAAGAAACCGGCGAAGGTCAGGACGATAAACAGCAATGCATATTTGATGGCCCGATCGCTCTTCAGGTACTGATCCACCGGGTCGATGAAGCTCACCCCGAAACTGCGGCCGGTATAGGCTTCGCAACCGCCGCCGGACACGCAACTGCTCAAGGCCTCTTGCAGGTTGGTCGAGAAAAACGAGGTCTGCCAATGGGCGGTGAAGCCCTGATCGCTGACTTCACGTTGGGCCGGCAGGTAGTTGCCGATGAAACTCGGATGCGGCCAATTGGCGGCCAGCGAAACCTTGCTGGTCTTGCCTACCGGGAGGATCTGTAACTGACCAGTGCCTTGCAAACGCAGGTCAAAACCGAAGGCCAGTTCCGTGGCTTGCTTCGCGTTGAGCGCCGGCAGGGTGACATGCACGCCTTCCCCCAACCAACCTACCTGACTGCCGGGAACGAAGTCGAGTGTCTGGCCATTGAGCTCGAGTTTCAGGGCATTCTCGATGCCGCGAATGTCGCTGATCCCGACCGCCAAAAATGGCTGATCGAACTGGTAATCGGCGAAATCCTCCTTGATACCCAATTGAGCCGGGACCGAAAAATGCCCGCTGATGTGGTTGTCCGCATGAAACAGACGCGCCTCATAAATGCCCCGGGAACGCAGTTCCGTCTGGACCTTGCCGTCGAGTTCGAAGCGCTCCGGGAGGAAATACAAACGGCCGCGTTCTTCACCCACTTCCTGGTAACGCTGGTTGGTTTTCTCGTTGAGCTTCCAGGTGCGCACCACTTTACGATACGGCACCACCATCAGCGGCCCGCTCAGTTGCTGGCTGTAACTGGAACTGCGGGCGATGTCTTCGAGGACACCGTCGCGCAGCTGCTGGCGGTCCTGGATCACGCCGTTAATCATCAGGAGCGGGATCAGCAACAACAGAATCAGAAGGGCAATTGCCCCGAGTTTTAGGGTCAGGCTGCGGTTCATGGGACTCTCCCTGTTTGGATGGGGCGAGTCTGCGATCTGTGTGTGGGAGATTTATGGGGGGAATGTGGGGTTTGTGTGGAGTTGAGAAAAAGATCGTCCGAACGCGGCCCGAGCCTTCGGCAGCTCCTACAGAATTTACGCGTTCCCCTGTAGGAGCTGCCGAAGGCTGCGATCTTTAACGGCCTGAAGGCAAACGCAATCTCACTTGAACGCCACCGTCGACGTTACCGATACTCATCACCCCGCCATGCAGCTTCATCACTTCCTCAACGAAGTTGAGCCCCAACCCCGTACTCTTGCGCCCGCTGTCCGGTCGCGGCAGTGAATAGAAACGCTCGCTCAGTCGCGGCAAGGCATAGTCGGGAATAGCCTCAGCCTGGTTGAACAACCTGAACTCGATCTGCTCCCCAATGCGCTCTGCGCTGAATCGCAACAAACCCTGAGCCGGGGTGAAATCCATAGCGTTCTCCAGCAGATTGCCCAACGCCTGACGCAACAGGAACGGTTCACCGGTCAGCACCAGGTCCGCCGCAATGGTTTGTTCCACGCGCAACTGCCTGCCTTCAATGCGCGCCGCCTGAGCGCTCAGCAATTCATTTACCAACTTCGCCAGCGGCACCGCCACCCGTTCCTCCAGCCCTTGGCGTTGCTCGACGAGGGCCAGATTCAACAGGCGTTCGATCAACTGCTGCATCCGCGCGCTTTCGCTGTCGATGTTGCTGACAAAACGCTGCTGCTGAGCCAGCGGCATCTCGCCTTGCAGCAACTCCGCCGCGCCGCGAATCGCCGCCAGCGGGCTTTTCAGTTCGTGGGTCAAGGTGTGCACGTAACGCTCGACATAGGCTTTGCCTTCGAGCTGCGTGCGCATCTGCTCCACTGCCGTCGCCAGTTGTTCCAGCTCGCCGCTACGGTAGTGCGGAACCTCGACCCGCCGGCCTTCACTGACTGCCTGAGCGTAAGCAGTCAGCCGCCGCAGCGCCGCGCTCAGCCACCAGGACAACAACGCGCCGAATAGCAAACCGAGGACGATCAACCCGGCACCCCAGGCGAGCAATCGCCGTTCGGTGCGATCAACGTAAGGCTGCAACGAGCTATTGGGTTTGGCCACGGTAACCACGCCGATGATCTGGCCGTTGTCGCGGATCGGCGCGCCGACGTGCATCACCGAGGAGTTCGGATCGTCCGGATCGCTGCGGCTGGAACGAGCGCCGTATTCGCCACGCAGGGTCAGGTAAACGTCGTTCCAGCGCGAGTAATCCTGCCCCACTGCCACACCGCTGGAGTCCAGCACCACGAAGCCCTTGGCATCGGTGACGTAGATCCGGTGGTTGACCTGGTTCTTCGGCAATCCCCAGATGCTCGCCTTCGGTTGCCGTTCGCCATAAGCCTTGAGCAGTTCGGGCCAGCGGTTCTGATTCAGGGTGCCGGCCTTGAAGTCGTCGCGCAGGATTTCGGCCATGAGATTGGCGGTGTCGACCAGCGTTTCTTCGGTGGACTGGCGCACGCCGGGACGGATTTCTTCCATCACGGTGTTCAACACGAAGTAACCGGTCAGGCCGATAAACAGCACATAAACCAGAAAAATCCGAATCCCCAGAGGCATCAGCTACGCCCCGGGCTGTAGCTGTAACCGAGGCCGCGATGGGTCTGGATCGGTTCCGCGTCGGCTTTCACCTGGCGCAGTTTGGCGCGCACGCTTTTGATGTGGCTGTCGATGCTGCGCTCGTACCCGGCATCGGCAGCGACGCCCAGCGCATCGAGCAATTGCTCGCGGCTGAAGACGCGCTCGGGTTGGTCCAGCAGGGATTGCAGCAGACGGAACTCATGGCGGGTCAGGATTAGAAGCTGACCGCGGTAGCTGATCTGCACCCGTTCGCTGTCAATGCGAAACAGCGTCGATGACACCGCGGCGGTCGCTCGCGGCGCCATGCGTTTGAGAATCGCCCGGACCCGCGCCGCCACCTCCCGTGGGCTGAACGGCTTGACCACGTAATCGTCGGCACCGATTTCCAGGCCCACGACGCGATCGATTTCGGCATCCCGGGCACTGAGGAAGATCACCGGCACATCGCTGAAACGCCGCAATTGCTTGCAGGTCTCGAAGCCGCTGATGTCCGGCAGGCCAATGTCGAGAATGATCAGGTCGGCCGGGGTCTGGCGCTGATGCTCCAGTGCCGCCGCGCCAAGGCTCAGCCAGGTGGTGGTGAAGCCCTCGCCCTGCAAGGCGAAAATCAGGGTGTCGGCAATCGCCGCTTCGTCTTCGACAATCAGGATATGAGGCATGGCGTCCGAGCCCGGGAGTTAAGTGGGCGAACGGTGCCCCAAGGCTCACGTCACGTCAATGAGACCACTTGAAATCAGCAGTCGGGTTTGTCCGCCGTAAAGCGCCGTGCCGGGTTCACCGCCGCGCCGAACTCACGCAAGGCTTTGGCACCGATCAATAAAGGATAGTTGAAGCTACTGCGGTCGGTGAGGTTGACCTCCACGGTGCGCTTGACGTTGCCCAGGCACAGTTCCAGATCGACCACCGGACGCTTGGTGGGTGCGACGGCTTCCTTGTCATCCTCGTCTTCTTCGGAGCGGGTCTTGATCTTGCTGATCCGCGCGACCTTGTGTTCGTAGACCTTGTTGCTCGCGCCTTTGGTGGCGAGGCGGAAACGCACCCACTCGTCGCCGTCACGGGTAAAGGTTTCGATGTCTTTGGCCGAGAGCGACGCGGTCAGGGCGCCGGTGTCCATCTTGGCCTTGAGGACTTCGCCACCGATTTCCGGCAGAGCGATGTATTCGTAGCGCCCGTACAGGGTCGGCTCAGCAGCCAGGACCGGCAGGGCCACGAGGGAAAGCAGTGCAAGGAGGGATTTCACGTAATGGGCTTCCTTGAGGGAGTGGGCAGCGGAATTTTAGACCGTTGCCTTTGAATTCGTTCGGCGCCTGCAAAACCAAAGATCAAAAGCCGACCTCAAGCATAGCGGTTAAAAGGTGAAACATTCGTCGTCACCGATTTGGCCTGCCGTCCGAAGCTGCTTATCATTGCGCGCCCAAAGGCTTTCAAGAGTTATTTATGCGCCGCCTGCTCACCGGCTGTTTCGTTACCCTGCTGCTGTTGCTCAACACCCTGGCCCTGTTCGGGCCGCTGATGGTGTTCGCCTTGCTCAAACTGGTCCTGCGCGGAAGAACTGGGTCAACCAGCTCTGGATCGAGAAGGACCTGCGCATCGACGCGTTGCGCGCCGAGCGCCGCTGAATCAGGTACCGGTGCCTGCGCCCCAGATCCCGCCCAGGTTTGTCAGCAGCGACCCGCCGACGCCCTGCTGACCGAAAAATTGCAGAAGCACGGGGGCAAACAGGCCGATCATGCCAGTGTCCATGCCCAATGCGTTGAAGGCACTGTTCAGGTCGTTGGCGTTATTCACGTTGCCCAAGACGTTGCCCAGACCTGCCGCTTTGCCGGACGAGCCAAGCAAGCCGCTGAGGACGCCCAGTTCACCGCCACCCGACAGTAAGTCGATTCCGGGCACGCTTTGGGCCAACTCCGAGTAGTCGGTCGAACTCAATTGATTCTTCGCCAGACCGAGCATCGCCCCGGCACCGCCAATGGCTTGTTGTGGCGTCACGTTCAATTGGCTGAGCGCACTCAGCAGACCGGCCGTCTGCGAGGTCGGCGCGGCCGCGGCGGCGTCCTCGCCCTGCGTGCCGGAGATGGCATTGGCCGCATCGAACAGGCTGAACTGAGCAAAGACCGGACTGGCCGCCAGACACATCAGCGAAGCCAGTGCAAAACCGCGTGAAATCCTCATTCAGACATCCTCATGTGCCATGAAAACCGCCCGGCAGTGGGCGGCGAAAAATCGTGTATTGGACTGGCATCCCCATGGATTGTTCCCAGCCCAGTGAGTTTGTCGCGGATTCTGTAGGAGCTGCCGAAGGCTGCGATCTTTTGATCCTGATTGTTGGCGGAATTGAATGCGCTGAAGATCAAAAGATCGCAGGCTTCGCCAGCTCCTACAGGTCCACATCAAAAAAGAATGCAGTCGCGCTGCATCCAGTCCGGCCCCGCCCGCGTATATCAAGCACGGACAGACACTCCTGGCCGATTCCCTTCACGAGGATCATCACCATGAAACGCACTTCGATCAAAACGCCGTTGATTGCCAGCCTGCTGACCCTGGCCCTTGGCGGCGGATTCGCCCTGAACACCGTGCAAGCGGCAGACACGAGTCAAGCGGTCATCGTCGGCGGCCAGAGCATGATGCCGAGCAAGGACATCATCGATAACGCGGTGAACTCCGCCGACCACACCACCCTCGTCGCCGCCGTGAAAGCAGCTGGACTGGTGGATACCCTCAAGGGCAAAGGCCCGTTCACCGTGTTCGCCCCGGTCAACTCGGCCTTCGCCGCCCTGCCGGCCGGCACTGTCGATACCCTGCTCAAACCCGCCAACAAGGCGACCCTGACTCACGTCCTCACCTACCACGTGGTCGCCGGGAAACTCGACATGATGACCCTGGCCGAGAAAATCAAGGCCGGTGGCGGCAAAGCCGAACTGACCACCGTCGCAGGGGGCAAGCTGTGGGCGATGATGAACGGCCCGCACAACATCACGATCAAGGATGAAAAAGGTGACGTCGCCGACATCACCACCTATGACGTGTACCAGTCCAACGGCGTGATTCAGGTCATCGACAAAGTGCTGATGCCAAAAAGCTGAGGGCTGCCGCCGACCCTATTCATCGGGTCGGTTTTCCGAGGTGGCCACCCGTGAATGGAACAACTGCGCACCGTGAACTAACCTCTGCCTGCAACCGACACCTCACGCAGCCCACCTCGATTGCCTGGAGAACTGCCATTCCCATCGCCGACACCGATCAGCTCAGGCAGCTTCTGGCCCAGTGTTCACTGGGCGACCGCCGCGCTTTCGAGACGCTTTACCGCAGCGTCGGCCCTCGGCTGCATGGCGTAGCGCTGCGTTTCATGGGGCGGCCGGACCTGGCTGAAGAAGTGCTGCAGGAAAGCTTCGTGCGCATCTGGAACAACGCCTCGCGCTACGAGGCGCATCTGTCGGCACCGCTGACCTGGATGATCAACATCACCCGTCATCAGGCCATCGATCAGTTGCGCAAACACCGCGACCGGCCGTTAAGCGACCTTGAAGAACAGGCGCTGGTGGATGAAAGCCCATCGGCCCACGAACAACTAAACAGTGCCCGTGAGGCCAACGCCTTGAACCGGTGCCTGGAAAGCCTCGACGGCATGCAGCGTCAATCGATCACTGTGGCTTACTTTCAGGGATTGTCCTGCTCTGAGCTCGCCGAACACCTGGCCGCGCCGTTGGGCTCGGTGAAATCCTGGATCCGCCGCGGTATGGAGCGACTGCGCAGGTGCCTTGAATCATGAACTATCAAACCCCGACCTTGCGCCGCGCGCTCGCCGCCGATTACGCCATCGGTTTGATGCCTTCTGCCGCTCGTCGGCGTTTTGAACAATTGTTACTGGAAGACGCGGCACTTCGCGCGGAATTGGCGCAATGGCAGGAAAGCCTCGCCAGTCTGACTGAAGCTTTGCCCGAGCAGCCGGTGCCTGATCGCGTGTGGAAAGGCATCACCGCGCGAATCGAACCACAAGTGCTTCATGTGGCAGAGAAGCGTCCGTTCTGGAACTGGTTGCGGGTGACGGCGGCGGTTTGTTCGCTGGTGATCGCCGTGACGTTGGGTGTGATCTATAACCGCGACAGCGCGCGTTACAGCGCCACGCTGCTGGCGGCCGACGCGCAGCCTGCGCTGAAGGTTGAAGCGCACGAGAACTACCTGAAGGTCGAGCCGCTGACCCTGGCGGCGGTTGATCCGGGGCGAAGTCTGGAGTTGTGGGCGATTCCTGCGGATGGCAAACCGATTTCACTAGGGGTGATTCCGGCTGACGGCAAGGGGCGCGTAGAGTTGAGCGATGCGCAGAAGACGTTGATCGGCAAGCCGATTGCGTTGGCGGTCAGTCTTGAACCAAAGGGCGGTTCGCCGACGGGGCAACCGACGGGACCGGTGTTGTATCAAGGGGCGTTGGCTGCCCTTTGAGACGAGGAGCCGCGGCTTCGGCTCATCGCTGTTTTCCCTGCTTATAACCAGGTCTGCAAGTATTTCAAATAGTTCTATACAACTGTCATAAGTGACAGTGACGACCCGCTACAAAACTCCTCAGCATGAACTCTCCAATTACGTAATGGAGTACACGGTCATGCTAAATAACATTGCAGTTGGGATGCTGGTTATGGGTGCCTTGATGGGCAATGCCTATGCAGCCGACACTGACGTCTGCCCTAAAGCCATCGATATTAAAGCTGCACCTTACAAAAGCTCTGACCCGCAACTTCCTGCCCCCTTCAACGAAGGCTTTGCCTACACAGCCAATGCCGGGGGCAAAGCCTGGACGGGTGTATCGATGGGGACGGAGGACGACTTTCTGGATAAAAAGTACGACCTGAAGGCTAAAACCGTTGTCGAGCAGGACGGGAAAGTGATCTGTAGCTATGGGGGGACCAAAATCATTGAGCAGGGCGTTACTTTAGATCCTTACTTGAAACTGGTCGCGAAGTAGTTGAATTGAAAACGGCGACCCTGGGGTCGCCGTTTTATTTTACGTGAAGCCTTACGCAGCACTAAACAACTTGTGCGGATCGATCACAAACTTCTTCGGCACGCCCGCATCGAACTCGCCATAACCACGTGGCGCGTCATCGAGGCTGATGACTTCCACGCCAACGATGTCGGCAATATGGATACGGTCCCACATGATCGCCTGCATCAGCTGGCGGTTGTACTTCATGACTGGCGTCTGACCAGTGTGGAAGCTGTGGGATTTAGCCCAGCCCAGACCGAAGCGGATGCTCAGGCTGCCCATCTTCGCGGCTGCGTCGACTGCACCCGGATCTTCAGTCACGTACAAGCCTGGGATACCGATTTTGCCGGCCACCCGAACCACGCCCATCAGCGAGTTAAGCACGGTGGCCGGAGCCTCGTGTTTAACGCCGTCATGGCCATGACCGCGCGCTTCGAAGCCCACGGCGTCGACGGCGCAATCCACTTCTGGCTCGCCCAGCAGTGCAGCGATTTGTTCGTGCAGCGGGGTATCCAGGGACAGGTCGGCGATTTCGAAACCCTGAGCCTTGGCGTGCGCCAGGCGGACGGTGTTGACGTCACCGATGATCACCACGGCCGCGCCCAGCAGGCGAGCGGAAGCGGCGGCGGCCAGACCGACAGGACCGGCACCGGCGATGTACACGGTGCTGCCCGGGCCAACGCCGGCCGTCACTGCGCCGTGGTAACCGGTCGGCAGGATGTCGGAGAGGCAGGTCAGGTCGCGGATTTTTTCCATCGCGCGATCGCGATCCGGGAGTTTCAGCAGGTTGAAGTCTGCATACGGCACCATCGCGTATTCAGCCTGGCCACCGGTCCAGTCGCCCATGTCGACATAACCGTAAGCACCGCCCGGACGCGCCGGGTTGACGCTCAGGCAAACACCGGTGTGCATTTCCTTGCAGGAACGGCAGCGCCCGCAAGCGACGTTGAACGGCACCGACACCAGGTCGCCGATTTGCAGGTTTTCGACGTCGCTGCCCTTCTCGATCACTTCACCGGTGATCTCGTGGCCCAGTACCAGGCCGGTTTGAGCGGTAGTACGGCCACGCACCATGTGCTGGTCGGAACCACAGATGTTGGTGGAAACCACACGCAGGATGACAGCGTGGTTAATCTTCCTGCCGCGCGGGTCCTGCATTTTTGGATAGTCGATTTTCTGTATTTCGACTTTGCCATTGCCGAGATACACCACACCACGATTGCCAGACATGCTTTCACCTCGCTGTTGTTTTTATGTAGCGGTCGCGACGCCATGGATCGGCGGCGCGTTGATTGCTCGGGTTATTGCCTGTGTGTCTTTGCGTTGTTTGTCAGGGCCTCTTCGCGAGCAAGCCCGCTCCCACAGTTGATCTTTGGTGTGACTGAGATCTGTGACCAAGCGCAACCCCCTGTGGGAGCGGGCTTGCTCGCGAAGGCGATCTAAAGAACAACGGTTCTGTTCGCGTTGAGAAACACTCTTCGTTCAATGTGATAACCAACCGCCCGCGCCAATGTCAGCCCTTCGATATCCCGCCCCTTAGCGATCAAATCTTCCGGGTAATGACTGTGGTCCACGGCCTCTACGCCCTGGGCGATGATCGGGCCTTCGTCCAGGTCGTTGTTGATGTAGTGCGCCGTGGCGCCGACCAGTTTCACGCCCTTGTTGTAGGCCTGGTGATAAGGCTTGGCGCCCTTGAAACCCGGCAGCAGGGAGTGATGGATATTGATCGCCTTGCCGTCGAGTTTGCGGCACAGCTCGGGCGACAGGACTTGCATGTAACGGGCAAGGATCACCAGTTCGGCGCCGGACTCTTCGATCACCTGCCAGACCTGACGCTCCTGGGACGGTTTGTCGTTCGGGTCCAACGGGAAGTGGTAGTACGGAATCTGGTGCCAGTCCGCCAACGGTTTGAGATCCGGGTGGTTGGAAACCACGGCGGCCACGTCCATCGACAATTGGCCGATGCGCTGGCGGTAGAGCAAATCGTTGAGGCAGTGATCGGCCTTGGAGACCATGATCACCACTTTTGGCCGATAGTTCGGCGCCGTGAGTTCGAAGATCATGCCGAAGACCTGGCCTCGTTCTTCGAGGCCGGCGCGGAAGGCTTGCTCGTCGAAGCCGTCGGGCTGGCGGAATTCCACGCGAATGAAGAAACGGCCCGAGAGCCGATCATCAAAGGAATGGTGCTCAGTGACGTAGCAGCCCTGCTCGAACAGAAAGCGGGTCACCGCGTCCACGGTGCCGAGGACGCTTGGGCAGTCGGCGGTCAGAATCCATGTGTCTGGGGCGCGGCTCATAGTGCGGTGACTCCTGTTCGAAAGTAGCAGCAACGCCGCTTTGTGTAGCAGCTGCCGAAGGCTGCGTTCGGCGGCGAAGCCGTCGTCCACCCTGAATCCCTGATCAATCTGAAAGAACGCTGCCGCAGGTTTCACGACGACTTCGTCGCCGAACGCAGCCTTCGGCAGCTGCTACAGGGACCTCAGTGGTTCATCAAGCCTGAACGCTAAGGCCGTATTCGGCGGCCGCATCCTGCAACCACAACCACCAGTAATCCGAGAAGCTGCGACGAATCAGCAGTTCCCAGGTGTCTTCGGCGGTGTGGCGGATCACCAGTTGCGACTTGGCAAACACGGTCCCCACAGCCTTGCCCACCGGGAAGCTGTTCGGGTGCACGTCGTAGCTGGTGGACTTCATCAACACCTGGCGCACGTTCGGACCGCTCAGTTCGAGGAGCTGCTGGCCGCCGCTGACGTTGGTGATCGCGATGTGCAGGTCGCCCAGCGCTTCACGCAGTTTTTGCTCGGCGGCGAATTCTTCACCGGTCGGCACGATCAGCAGCCATTCATCCGGCCCCATCCATTGCAGGCTGGTTTCGCCTTTGACGACGACGGTCAGCGCGCCCGGCAATTCGATACCGAGGGCTTTGTGCACGCCGGCAGCGAACGCGGCATCGTGGCCATCGCCACGAATGGTCAGGTGGCCGAGGAGTTTTTTCTCACGCACGATCACGCCGGCGCTTTTGCGACCCTTGCCCACCAGGCTGGCGAGGTCGGCGTGATGCAGCGACGACTCGGCCTTGGCCCCAGTGGTTGGGCGTTGTTGGTAAACATTGGCTGCGGTCATAAAGCACCTGTCCTGAATTCTGTTGGTTCCGGCCCTTGTGGTGACCAGGCTGACGCTTTCGCGAGCAAGCCCGCTCCCACATTTGACCGCGTTCCCCTGTGGGAGCGGGCTTGCTCGCGAATCGCTCAGACGACTCGGTGCAACTGCCCGCCCACAGGACCCGAGGCCATTAAACGTTCTGGCGATCACCCTTTGGATCGAAGAACACCGAAGAAACGATTTCCGCTTCGATCACGCTGCCATCGGCCAGCGGTGTGAACACGCGCTCACCGATACGCTTCAAGCCGCCCTTCACCACACCCATGGCAAACGAATAGCCGAGGGAGTTGTGCAAGTAGCTGGAGGTGACGTGACCAACCATCGTCATCGGGATCGCTTGCTTGGTGTTGAACACCAGTTGCGCACCTTCCGGCAGCCATTTGGTCGGATCGATCGGCTTCAGACCGACCAATTGTTTGCGTTGATCACGCACGCAGTCTTCACGGTTCATGCCACGCTGGCCGATCCATGAGAAAGGTTTAGTGCGACCGACGCACCAGCCCATGTTCAGGTCGTCCGGAGTCATCGAGCTGTCAGTGTCCTGACCGACGATGATGAAGCCCTTCTCGGCCCGCAGAACGTGCATGGTTTCAGTGCCGTACGGGGTCAGGTTGTATTTCTTGCCGGCCTCGACGATTTTTTCCAGAACGCCCATGGCGTAATCGGCCTGCACGTTGACTTCGTACGACAGCTCACCGGTAAACGAAATCCGGAACACCCGCGCTGGTACGCCGCAGACCAGACCTTCTTTCCAGGTCATGAACGGGAAAGCTTCGTTGCTCAGGTCGATGTCGGTGACTTCGCTGAGCAGCTTGCGGCTGTTCGGCCCGGACAGGGTCATGGTTGCCCAGTGATCCGTCACGGACGTGAAGTACACCTTCAGGTCTGGCCATTCGGTCTGGTGGTAGATTTCCAGCCATTGCAGCACGCGTGCAGCGCCGCCGGTGGTGGTGGTCATCACGAAATGGTTGTCGGCGAGACAGGCGGTTACGCCGTCATCGAACACCATGCCGTCTTCTTTGCACATCAGGCCGTAGCGAGCCTTGCCCACGTCGAGCTTGGTCCAGGCGTTGGTGTAGATGCGGTTGAGGAACTCGCGCGAATCCGGGCCCTGGATGTCGATTTTGCCCAGGGTCGAAGCGTCCAGCAGGCCGACGCTGTCGCGCACGGCTTTGCATTCGCGTTTCACGGCGGTATGCAGGTCTTCACCGTTTTTCGGGAAGTACCAAGGACGCTTCCACTGACCGACGTCTTCGAACTCGGCGCCGTTCTTCACATGCCAGTGATGCAGCGCGGTGAAACGCACCGGCTCGAAGATGTGCCCACAGTGACGGCCGGCCACAGCGCCGAATGTCACCGGCGTGTAGTTCGGACGGAACATGGTGGTGCCCATCTGCGGGATGGTCACGTTCAGCGAACGGGCAGCGATGGCCAGACCGTTGACGTTGCCGAGCTTGCCCTGGTCAGTGCCGAAGCCCAGTGCGGTGTAGCGTTTGACGTGCTCGACTGACTCGAAGCCTTCGCGGGTCGCCAGCTCGATGGCGGCCGCGGTGACGTCGTTTTGCAGGTCGACGAATTGCTTCGGCGCACGTGCGGTGTTCTTTTCATGCGGCACCTGGAACAGCGCCAGTGTTGGTTCTTCCAGACGGCTCAGGGCTTTGGGCAAGGTACCTTCGACCACGCTGAAACCGGCTTCGCTGGCTGCGCGAGCGCCGCCTTCGAAACCATCGGCCAGGGAATCGCCGAGGCCGTAGACGCCGTTGATGCCACCGACGCACACGCGTTTCTGCGGTGCTTCGCCCGGTACGAAACCGAGGATATCTTCACGCCAGATCGGCTTGCCACCCAAGTGCGACGCCAGGTGAACCACCGGGCTGTAACCGCCGGAGCTGGCAACCAGGTCGCATTCAAGCCACTCACCTGGGCTGGTCACGGTGTGCGCTTTGACATCGATCGCGGCAACGCGAGCGGCGGTCACGTGCTTGCTGCCACGTGTCTCGATCACGGCGCTGCCGGTCAGGATGCGGATGCCTTTGGCGCGTGCTTCTTCAACCAGCGCACCGCGCGGATTGCTGCGGGCATCGGCGATGGCGACGACTTGCAGGCTGGCGTCGAGCCAGTCCAGGGCAACGCGATAGGCGTGATCGTTGTTGGTCGACAGCACCAGTTTTTTGCCCGGTGCCACGCCGTAACGACGCACGTAAGTCGACACAGCGCCGGCGAGCATGTTGCCCGGCACGTCGTTGTTGCCATAAACCAGCGGACGCTCGTGAGCACCGGTCGCCAGCACTACACGCTTGGCGCGAACACGGTGAATACGCTGACGCACCTGGCCAATCGGGGCGCGGTCGCCGAGGTGATCGGTAAGGCGCTCATGAATGGTCAGGAAGTTATGGTCGTGGTAACCGTTGACCGTCGCGCGCGGCAACAGCAGCACGTCCGGGGTGTCCTTGAGCTCGGCGATGACGCTGGCGACCCACTCGCTGGCAGGCTTGCCGTCGAGGCTTTCGCGGGAATCGAGCAGGCTGCCGCCGAACTCTTCCTGTTCATCGGCGAGAATTACGCGCGCACCGCTGCGGGCAGCCGCCAATGCAGCGGCCAGGCCAGCCGGGCCACCGCCGACGATCAGCACGTCGCAGTGCTGGTTCATGTAGTCGTAAGTGTCCGGATCGTTCTCGGTCGGCGAGCGGCCAAGACCGGCGGCTTTACGAATGTACTTCTCGTAAGTCATCCAGAACGATTGCGGGTACATGAAGGTTTTGTAGTAGAAGCCCGGCGGCATCAGCTTGCCGCCGACCTTGCCGAGAATCCCCATCATGTCGTTGTTCACGCTCGGCCAGCCGTTGGTGCTGGTGGCGACCAAACCTTGATACAGCGCTTGTTGCGTGGCGCGCACGTTCGGGATCTGCGTGGCTTCGGTCGCGCCGATCTGCAGCACGGCGTTCGGCTCTTCGGCACCGGCGGCGAAGATGCCGCGCGGACGGGAGTATTTGAAGCTGCGACCGATGATGTCGACACCGTTGGCCAACAAGGCTGCGGCCAGGGAATCACCTTCAAAGCCTTTGTAGCTCTGGCCGTTGAAGGTGAAGCTCAGCACTTTGTTGCGGTCGATCCGTCCGCCGTTGGACAGGCGATTGATCTGGCTCATACCTTCTCTCCCAGAGCCGTGGCGGCCGCTTTCGGGCTATCGGTCTTGTCGGTGAATTGTGGCTTGGTGCCGATCTTGTAGGTTTCGAGAATCTCGTAGGTCACGGTGTCACGGGTGGCGTTGAAGTACTGACGGCAACCGGCGACGTGATCCCACAGTTCGTGGTGCAGACCGCGAGGGTTATCGCGGAAGAACATGTAGTCGCCCCACTCCTCGTCGGTGCAATTGGTCGGATCCAGTGGACGCGGGATGTGCGCCTGGCCGGATGCGTGGAATTCCTCTTCGGAGCGCAGTTCGCCGCAGTGAGGACAGAAGATATGCAACATGGGGATTTCTCCTGTTAGTGGGCAACCGCAGCAGCGCCGTGTTCATCGATCAACGCACCGTTGTGGAAACGGTCGATGGAGAAAGGTGCAGCCAATGGGTGCATTTCACCCTTGGCCAGACTCGCGGCAAACACGTTGCCCGAGCCAGGTGTTGCCTTGAAGCCACCGGTGCCCCAACCGCAGTTGAAGAACATGTTCGGTACCGGGGTTTTCGAGATGATCGGGCACGCATCCGGCGTGGTGTCGACGATGCCGCCCCACTGACGGTTCATGCGTACGCGCGACAACACCGGGAACATCTCGACGATGGCCTGAATGGTGTGCTCGATCACCGGGTACGAACCACGCTGGCCGTAGCCGTTGTAGCCGTCGATACCGGCGCCGATCACCAGGTCGCCCTTGTCGGACTGGCTGATGTAACCGTGTACAGCGTTGGACATGATCACGCTGTCGATAATCGGTTTGATCGGCTCGGACACCAGCGCTTGTAGCGGGTGCGATTCGATCGGCAGGCGGAAACCGGCGAGTTTGGCCATGTGCCCCGAGTTACCGGCGGTCACTACACCGACGCGTTTGGCGCCGATGAAGCCTTTGTTGGTTTCAACACCGATGCACACGCCGTTTTCCTTGCGGAAGCCGATCACTTCGGTCTGTTGAATCAGGTCCACGCCCAGTGCGTCGGCGGCACGGGCAAAGCCCCACGCCACGGCATCGTGACGGGCCACGCCGCCGCGGCGCTGGACGGTAGCGCCCATCACCGGGTAGCGAGTGTTCTTGGAGCAGTCGAGGTACGGAATCTCGTCAGCCACTTGTTTGGCATCGAGCAGTTCGCCGTCCACGCCGTTGAGGCGGTTGGCGCTGACCCGACGCTCGGAATCACGAATGTCCTGCAGGGTGTGGCACAGGTTGTAAACGCCACGCTGGGAGAACATCACGTTGTAGTTCAGGTCCTGGGACAGGCCTTCCCACAGTTTCATCGCGTGTTCGTACAGGTGCGCCGACTCGTCCCACAGGTAGTTGGAGCGAACGATGGTGGTGTTGCGCGCGGTGTTACCGCCGCCCAGCCAGCCTTTCTCGACCACGGCCACATTGGTGATGCCGTGCTCTTTGGCCAGGTAGTAGGCGGTCGCCAGACCATGCCCGCCACCGCCGACGATGACCACGTCATAGACCTTTTTAGGGGTCGGCGTGCGCCACATTTTCTGCCAGTTTTCGTGATGGCTGAGGGAGTGTTTGAAGAGGCCGAAGCCCGAGTACCGTTGCATAGTCATTTACTCCAAAACCGCGCTCAGCGATAAACCGGGAAGTCCGCGCACAGGGCTGAAACTTGCTGCGCAACATTAGCCTCGACATCGGCGTCGCCGAGGTTGTCGAGAATGTCGCAGATCCAGCCGGCCAACGTGACGCACTGGGTAACCTTGAAGCCGCGAGTGGTCACCGCCGGGGTGCCGATGCGCAGGCCGGAGGTCACGAACGGCGACTGTGGATCGTTCGGGACAGCGTTCTTGTTCACGGTGATGTGGGCGCGACCGAGTGCTGCATCCGCCTCTTTGCCGGTGAGGCCCTGACGGATCAGGCTGACCAGGAACAGGTGGTTATCGGTGCCGCCGGACACTACATCGTAGCCGCGTTTGATAAATACGCCGGCCATGGCCTGGGCGTTGTCGATCACTTGTTGCTGATAGGCCTTGAAACCAGGCTCCAGCGCTTCCTTGAAGCACACCGCTTTACCAGCGATCACGTGCATCAGCGGGCCGCCCTGGGCACCCGGGAAGACTGCCGCGTTGAGCTTCTTCTCTATTTCTTCGTTGGCCTTGCACAGGATCAGGCCGCCACGTGGACCGCGCAGGGTCTTGTGGGTGGTGGTGGTGACCACATCGGCGTAAGGCAGCGGGTTCGGGTACAGGCCGGCAGCGACCAGACCTGCGACGTGGGCCATGTCGACGAACAGCAGGGCACCGACTTTGTCGGCAATCTGACGGAATCGTGGGAAGTCGAGGGTCTTGGAGTAAGCAGAGAAGCCGGCGACGATCATCTTCGGTTTGCACTCGACAGCCAGGCGCTCGACTTCGTCGTAGTCGATCAGCCCGGTCTTGGTGTCGATCCCGTACTGCACGGCGTTGTACAGCTTGCCCGAGGATGACACTTTGGCGCCGTGGGTCAGGTGACCGCCATGGGCCAGGCTCATGCCGAGGATGGTGTCGCCAGGCTGAATCAGGGCCAGATACACAGCGCTGTTGGCTGAAGAGCCGGAGTGCGGCTGCACGTTGGCGTAGTCGGCACCGAACAGTTGCTTGGCGCGTTCGATGGCCAGCGCTTCAACTTTGTCCACGTGCTCGCAACCACCGTAGTAGCGCTTGCCCGGATAACCTTCGGCGTATTTGTTGGTCAGGCCACTGCCTTGCGCTTCCATGACGCGTTTGCTGGTGTAGTTTTCTGACGCAATCAGCTCGATGTGATCTTCCTGGCGTTGCTCCTCGGCATTCATCGCCGCCAGCAGTGCATCGTCGTAACCCTGGATCTGGTCTTGCTTGCTGAACATCGCGTCTCTCCCAGCGGCGGCGGTGCGCCATTCGTCTCGGTGAGGCACGTACCTTTCGGCAGTGCCCTTTGGATGCGATGGTATGACCGGCGCAGACAGGCCAAATGCCTACGGACGCCACGCAAAGGTGCGTTTACGACATGCCCTTGGTAGGAGCTGCCGAAGGCTGCGATCTTTTGATCTTTTAACAAGCAAAATCAAAAGATCGCAGCCTTCGGCAGCTCCTACAGAGTGTCAGCCGATGAGTTGACGCAAGGCTAGAAGAGCGAGGAAATGCGCGGGATAGAGCGCATAGGCCCAGCGACGCATCGGTGGTGGCTTAATGCCTTGGGTGTGTCGCAATAACAACAGTCCCAGCAATGGCGCGATCAGACAAGCGGCGAGGCCGAGGATGGCAGCAACATTGTGAAACTGGGCGGCGGAATACAGCACTGGCCACTGATTGGCTGCCAGACAGACCAGCCCCGGCAACAGACTGAAATACCAGGGCCGCCCGATCACCAGCAACATCGCCAGCGGCAACAGCACCCCGAAGAAGCCGAACATCAGCCGTTCCGGGAACAGCGCCGCCAGCAGCAAGGCGCCTGCCGCCAACAGTCGCGTTTGCAGGGTTCGATCCTGCCAGCCACGGGCCACCAGCAATCCCAGCACCAACGTGGGCAGCACGTTCAAGGTGTCGGGATCAGGCATGTAGATCCGGTAGGGGATTTCGCTGATGGCGCTAAACAGCAGCAACCAGCCCAAATAACGCCACTGGCCGTCGGTCGTCACCGCGCGGGCCCGTGCCAGGTTTGCGGCCATCGCCAGACAGAACCAGGGGAACGCCAGTCGCCCCGGCACATACAGCAGATCGAGGGAATAACCGACATATCGCAGGTGATCGAGCACCATGCTCAACAGCGCCAGCCACTTGAGCAGATCCAGTGCCCCATCCCTTTGCGTCATGTGCATAATTGCCCGTCGTTTTTGTATTTTTCTGTCAGACACATCGCGTGTGCTCACCGGATGATCTTCGGTAAAGTGCGCACCATCATTGACCACGGGGCGCTTCACCATAAGCGTCTCGACCACGGAAAGCAGGGCCATGACCGATAAGAGCCAACAATTCGCCAGCGACAACTATTCCGGTATCTGCCCTGAAGCCTGGGCGGCCATGGAACAGGCCAACCACGGCCACCAACGCGCCTATGGCGACGACGAATGGACCGCACGCGCGTCCGACGATTTCCGAAAACTGTTCGAAACCGACTGCGAAGTGTTCTTCGCCTTCAACGGCACCGCGGCCAACTCCCTGGCCCTGTCGTCGCTGTGCCAGAGTTACCACAGCGTGATCTGCTCGGAAACCGCCCACGTCGAAACCGACGAATGCGGCGCACCGGAATTCTTTTCCAACGGCTCCAAACTGCTCATCGCCCGCACTGAAAACGGCAAGCTGACCCCGGAATCGATCCGCGAAATCGCGCTCAAGCGCCAGGACATCCATTACCCGAAACCGCGCGTAGTCACCCTGACCCAAGCCACCGAAGTCGGCAGCGTCTACACCCCGGAAGAAATCCGCGCCATCAGCGCCACGTGCAAAGAGCTGGGCCTGAACCTGCACATGGACGGCGCGCGGTTCTCCAACGCCTGCGCTTTCCTTGGCTGCTCGCCAGCCGACCTGACCTGGAAGGCCGGCGTCGACGTGTTGTGCTTCGGCGGCACGAAAAACGGCATGGCGGTGGGGGAAGCGATTCTGTTCTTCAACCACAAACTGGCTGAAGACTTCGACTACCGCTGCAAACAGGCCGGGCAACTGGCCTCGAAGATGCGTTTCCTGTCCGCGCCGTGGGTCGGGATTCTGGAAAACGACGCCTGGCTTAAATACGCCCGCCACGCCAACCACTGCGCGCAGCTGCTGGCGGAACTGGTGAGCGATATTCCAGGCGTGGAACTGATGTTCCCGGTGCAAGCCAACGGCGTGTTCCTGCAACTCTCGGAACCGGCCATCGCCGCATTGACGGCCAAGGGCTGGCGCTTCTACACCTTCATCGGCAACGGCGGCGCCCGCTTCATGTGCTCGTGGGACACCGAAGAAGAACGCGTGCGGGAATTGGCGGCGGATATTCGCGAAGTCATGTCCCGCTAAGCCCTCCCCTTGTAGGACTGCAGGAGCTGGTAGGAGCTGGTAGGAGCTGTCGAGTGAAACGAGGCTGCGATCTTTTGATGTTGGTTTTTTAAGATCAAAAGATCGCAGCCTCGTTTCACTCGACAGCTCCTACAGTCCAACAGTCCAACAGTCCAACAGTCCTGCTGCCCCTGATCGTTTGCCCTGAAAGACATGGTCTACATTGTTTGTCGAGCCTCCGCTCAGACAACAATAATCAGGAGCGCACGCATGTCATTGAAAGGCAAAACCCTGTTCATCACCGGCGCCAGCCGCGGGATTGGTCGTGAGATCGCGCTGCGGGCTGCGCGGGATGGGGCCAACATTGTGATTGCCGCTAAAAGCGCCGAGCCGCACCCCAAGTTGCCGGGCACGATTTTCAGCGTGGCCGAGGAAGTCGAAGCCGCGGGCGGCAAGGCGTTGGCGTTGCAGGTGGATGTGCGTGATGACGTCGCGGTGCTTGAGGCATTGGCCCAGGCCAACGAGCATTTCGGCGGCATTGATGCGCTGATCAACAATGCCGGCGCGATCAAGTTGACTGGCGTCCAACACATCGAACTCAAGCGCTTCGACCTGATGCACCAGATCAACACCCGCGCCGTGCTCCTGTGCAGCCAGGCCGCCCTGCCCTATCTGAAGAAAAGCGCCGGACATATCCTCAACCTGTCCCCGCCACTGAATCTGGCGACCAAGTGGTTCGCCCAGTACAGCCCCTATACCGTGACCAAATACGGCATGAGCATGCTGACCGTGGGTATGAGCGAAGAATTCAAGAACTACGGCATCAGCGTCAACTCGCTATGGCCGCAAACGATGATTGCAACGGCTGCCATCGAGTTTCAGCTGGGGTCACGGGAGTCGTTCAAGCATGCGCGTACGCCCGCGATCATGGCCGACGCCGCCCATGTGATTCTGAGCCGCAGCGGTCGCAGCATTACTGGGCGATTGCTGATTGATGAGGAAATTCTGCGGGAGCACGGGGTGACGGATTTTGAGGGGTATCGGTTTGAACCGGACTCCACCGACAAACTGATGACGGATCTGTTTGTCGATTGACAAGGAGCTGCCGAAGGCTGCGATCTTTTGATCTTAAAAGATCGCAGCCTCGTTGCACTCGACAGCTCCTACAGGGTCATTGTGCAACTATCAAAACTCGATGCGCACGTCGCCCTTCGGCACGCTGCAGCACGAAAGAATGAACCCTTCCGCCTCGTCTTCCTCGGTGATCCCGCCGTTGTGGTCCATTTCGACCTCGCCACCCAGCTTCATCACCTTGCACGTCCCGCAGATCCCCATCCCACAAGCCTTCGGAATCAACAGCCCCAACTTCGCAGCGGCGGCATGAACGGTTTCACCCGGTGCAACACGAATGCTCTTGCCGGACGCGGTGAATTCCACCTGGTGCAGGTCCGCCACGTCGATGTCCGGTGCGTCTGCGGCTATTTCGGCTTGCTCCACCGCATCGGCACGGGCTTCCGGCGGTGTAGCACCGAACGATTCCTCGTGATAACGCGACATGTCGAAGCCGACTGCTTCCAGCATGCGCTTGACCGCGTTCATATACGGCGTCGGGCCGCAGCAGAACACTTCGCGCTCCATGAAGTCCGGCGCCATCAGCTCCAGCATCTTGTGGTTCAGGTAACCGCGATAACCGGCCCACGGCTCGCCCAGACCATGCTTCTCGCAGATCAGGTGCAGGCTGAAGTTATCGATCCGCGACGCCATGTGTTCCAGCTCGCGGTGGTAAATGATGTCTTTGGGCGAACGGGCGCTGTGGATAAACACCATGTCGACGTTGCCGTTGGTGTCGTAGAACCAGCGAGCCATCGACATGACCGGCGTGATACCGACACCGCCGCTGAGGTACAACACCTTCGGCGCGGTGAAGTCCATGGCGTTGAACAACCCGACCGGCCCGTGCACCGCCAGCTCCTGGCCTTCGTGCAGGGTGTCGTGCAGCCAGTTGGAGACTTTGCCGCCCGGTACGCGCTTGATGGTCACCGAAAAGCTGTACGGCACCGACGGCGAGCTGGAAATGGTGTAGGAGCGCATGATCGGCACGCCTTCGATTTCCAGCTCCAGGGTGACAAACTGCCCCGGCTTAAAGAAGAACAGGATCGGCTGGTCGGCCATAAAGCAGAAGGTGCGCACATCCCAGGTTTCCTGGATGACTTTGACGCAACGGACGATGTGTCGACCATTGGCCCAGGTCTGGGTGGTTACCGGATTCAGGAAGCTGTTGGACATGCTGTTCTCCACCGCCGATGGTCGGCCTTATGTTGGCGATTCTGCGTAACGTGCGAACCACCCATTTACCTATCTGCGACATTCACATACTTATCGCGACCAGCCTGCAACTACCGGGGGTTGCGCGTCGGGAACAGATTGGGCCATGTCGCCCATGGATAAGGTTCTGGCGTGCGCCGGCCCCACACTCGCTCCACACAAAGACGATTCCTTTACAGCCTTGCGTAGCAAACCGTATCAGCCACTATTTCGCCGGCCACACAGAATGGCCTTGAGGATCAAATCGATGGACGTCACCGCAAAAATCAGCCTGGGCGATCCGCTGGAACCCGCTCGCAAGGCCACCGCGCAGATGCTGCAAGAGCGCGAACGCACTTTCTCGCTGCCGCAGCCGTTTTACTCTGACGAGCGGCTGTTTGATATCGATATGCAGGAAATCTTCCAGAAAGAGTGGTTGATCGCCGGCATGGCCTGCGAAATCCCGACCAAGGGCAACTACCTGACCCTGCAAGTCGGCAAGAACCCGATCATTGTGATTCGCGGCGCCGAAGGCGTGATACATGCGTTCCACAACGTCTGCCGCCACCGTGGTTCGCGGCTGTGCACCAGTGAAAAAGGCAAGGTCGCAAAACTGGTCTGCCACTACCACCAGTGGACCTACGAACTGGACGGTCGCCTGCTGTTCGCCGGCACCGAGATGGGCGCCGAATTCGACATGAAGGAGTACGGCCTCAAACCGGTCAACGTGAAGACTGCCGGCGGCTACATCTTCATCAGCCTGTCGGAAAATCCGCCAGCCATTGATGACTTCCTGTCGACGCTGAACCATTACATGGAACCGTACGACATGGAGAACACCAAGGTGGCGATTACCACCACCTTGATGGAAAAGGCCAACTGGAAACTGGTGCTGGAAAACAACCGCGAGTGCTACCACTGCAACGCGTCGCACCCGGAACTGCTGAAAACCCTGCTGGAATGGGACGACGTCACCGACCCGCGTGCCGACCAGGCTTTCAAGGACCACGTCGCGGCCTCCGCCGCTGCCTGGGAAGCCGAAAAGATCCCTTACGCCCACGCCAGCTTCGGCCTGCGTAACCGCATCGTGCGCATGCCGCTGCTCAAAGGCACCGTGTCGATGACCCTGGACGGCAAACAGGGCTGCGCCAAACTCATGGGCCGGATCAAAAACCCAGACCTGGGCTCGATGCGCATCCTGCACCTGCCGCACTCGTGGAACCACTGCATGGGCGACCACATCATCGTCTTCACGGTGTGGCCGATCAGTGCGCAGGAAACCATGGTCACCACCAAGTGGATCGTCCACAAGGACGCCGTCGAAGGCGTGGACTACGACGTGGAGCGCATGCGCCAGGTCTGGGATGCGACCAACGACCAGGACCGTCGCCTGGCCGAAGAGAACCAGCGCGGCATCAACTCCACCGCTTACCAGCCAGGCCCTTACTCCAAGACCTATGAGTTTGGCGTGGTGAACTTTGTGGATTGGTACAGCGAGCGTTTGCTGAACAACCTGGGGGCTGAGCCTGCGGCTTACCTCAAAGGGGTTCCGGTTCAGGGTTAACCGCAAAAAGCATCGCGAGCAAGCTCGCTCCCACACTTAACCGAGGTGTCCACAGCGTTTGTGAACACCTCCGATCAAATGTGGGAGCGGGCTTGCTCGCGAAAGCGCCCTCCCAGTCACTGCATCCCTCCCCCGCGAAATCCTCTCCCCTATAGAACTGTACGAAATATGATCTATTACGTTCAGGCCTATACGCCGCGTGCCTCCCAGCCTTTAGCAAACAAGTTATCCACACCTCCACCCACAGCTATTGGGGACAAGTGTGAATTTATAGAAAACTTTCTCCACAGAAACTGAAGAAAATCCGTGACTTATCCAGAAGCAGGGTTTTGAGCAGCGATTGGTTGTTTTTTGATCTAAAGCTTGAAAGGCACGTTGTACGTGGCTTGCAGAGGATGGCGAACACCTTATCCACAGAAGCGCCAACAGACTTTGGGGGCAACTTGGGCGGATCTGTGGAAAACCGTTGGAAGCCGCGATAAATCGGGGTTTGCGCGAGGTTTATCAGCTTAAAACGGTGATTTGATCGTTTTTTGATCAGCCTCCTGATAAGCCCGGTTTATATGGCCTGTAGAGGACAGCGAACATCTTATCCACAGATGCGCTAACAGAGATTGGGGGCAAGTATTGGTTCGCGTACAAAGTTATCCTCTGAAAAAAGCGTGAAAAAACCGCAAGTTAGGCTGGTTGTTTTTTGTTCGAAGGGTTGCAGGGCTTGATTTGTATGGTGTGTAGCAAAGGGCGAACATGTTATCCACAGAAGCGCTAACAGGGATTGTGGGTAACCGCGATCAGGTCCTGTTGAAACACGACCAGCCCGAGTCGATGTCCAGATTCAACTCATAGTCATTGAATGCACCCCACCCAAGCAAAAGCGAAGGCACGTACTGACCCAGCAACAACGACGGAGGAATCGTGTAGTCCGGGTAGTAGTTGTAGGTGATCGATTGGATATGGCCCGACAGGCTCAATTCACCCTTGAAGGTTTGGGAACGCGGGTTATCGGTGACATGAATGGGTGAGTTGCCCGGCGAGGACGACGTCAGGTAATTAACATTGCCGGTGTCGATAATCGCCGGCGTGGCCCGACGATCCAGGCGTGCGGCAATGATCAGTCGTTGATTAATGTCCATGCGCGCGTAGTTAATTCGCGAATCGCATCGCGCGGGAGGTTCGGCGTTAAGCTCCAGCATCTTTTTGGAGACCTTCAAACGCCCCAACTTACCGAGCAAATCGAGCCCCAGTAAGTTATCCCGATCGCTGACAAACACCAGGACGTTTCTGAACTCGCTTGAGCCGATCTTTAAAGACTCAAAGATCCCGAGTTTGGCAGACAGGTCACGTTCACCATAAAACGTGCTGTAGCCATAGTGAGAGTCGGTTAATAGCCTGATTCCCATCAGCTTCGCGGTTTCGTGGTTGACCCGGGTTTGCGGTGCGCCGGTGTCCAGAATGAAGCGTGACGAGACACCATTGGCCGCTTTGACATCGAGGTAGGGCAACACCTCGTCAGCGACGTGACCGCCGCTGGCGTAAGGATGAATCGCCAGCACCTCGTGCCGCTTCGTTCTTGTCACCGAAAAATCGCCGACCGCCCGCAGGGTTGTGAGGGATTCGCTGCCGAACATGGAAAACATCGTGTTGAGTTCAGGGTCATTCGCGATTGCCTGAGCATGACGATGCTTGATCGCCAAATAGTATTCGGGGATCTGGTTTGCGGTTTTGGCCTCGAACATCCGGGCGAGAACAGACACTGAACAATTCAGGTTTTTTTCAGCATCCAAGGCCTTGTCGCATTGCTGTTTCAGCTGCACCAAGGACGCTTTTTGTCCCTGTTCGGGCTCTAACCATGTGTAGAAATCCGGAGCTGCCGGCCTGGTATCAGCCATCGAACTTGATGCTGCACACATAAAAAATGCAAGCAGCACCAGAGACGACTTTGAATTCACGCCGCCGATCAGACATGTCTCACGCCGACTGACCGCCCTCATGTTCAACCCATTCTAGAAAACGAGTTTTATGAACTAGCGCTGCGGCAACCCTGAGCAGCTCATAGAGAAATGTAGCTCACTAGGGCCGATACATCAGATAGGCCTCACCCGCGACCCGAATCATCGGATGGGGAGTGATCTGGCAGGTATCGACGATACGAAAGCCATGTCGCTCGTAAAACCGACGGGCGCCGGTGTTCACCGCGTAGTCGATCAGGCTCAGGCCATTGAGCCCCAGCTGGTTGGCGCGGTCGTAAGCGTAGGCGAGGAATTGCTTGCCCAGGCCCTGGTTTCGCCAGCCTTCATGCAGCGCCAGGCTGGAAATATAGAGGGTGTCGGGGATTTCCATCTTGGCGTACGGCGCCAGGACTGGATCGGTCACTGGAGGCGCCAGCGGATCGTGACGAATCACGTAGCTGTGCATCATGCCAATGACGTTTCCCTGTGCCTCGGCAATGAGGCAGTTCTGCCAGGAAAAATCCACGTCTTCACGGGCAAACCGACTGGCGCCCACGTCCAGTAAATCCTGACCGGGTTGCGCCAGTTGGCTCCAGATGTAATTCGCAGCACCTTCTGACGAAATCTGGAACAAGCGAGCAATCTCCCGCGCATCCGCGCGCAGGGCCGAACGAAATTCAACGGTCATTATTTTTCCTTGTGGGAGCGGGCTTGCTCGCGAAGGCGTCTTGTCAGCCAGCATTTGTAATAACTGACACGCCGCCTTCGCGAGCAAGCCCGCTCCCACATTAGATCTTCACTGGATGTCCGCTAGCGGACCACGCCTTCTTCGATCAGTAACTTGAGAATCGCCTCGGCGCCAGCCTCGGCACTCAGCCCTTTAAGCACCTGCCCGCCCCCGCCGCTGGCCTTGGCCGTCGCGGCTTTCATTCGATCCGCGCCGCTCTTGGCCTTGATCACCTTCAAGCGTTTAGGCCGTGGCTTGGCCGGTTGCAGCGTGGCAACCGCCAGCAGTTCATCGTCGATCACTTCGACTTCATCCGCCTGCAACACCCCGCGTCGGGCCGGGCCGTAGGCACTTTGCCGAGGCTTCGGCGCGGCGTTATCCACAGTCGCGAGAAACGGCAGCCGTACTTTCAAGCGACGGCGCTGACCACGAGGCAAGGCTTGCAGCACCAGTGCTGAATTACCGTCGATGGATTCAACTTGAGCCAGCCCGACTACCAGCGGCCAGCCCAGGCTTTCGGCCAGCAGGAACGGCAGCATGCCCGAGCCTTCGCCGGTTTCCGCCTGGCTGCCGGTCAGCACGACCTGCGCCCCGGCGTCACGCAAATACGCGGTCAACGCCGGCAGCGCATCGGCGCCTGAAGGTTGTTCAAGCACGTGCAACTGTTCCAGGCCCATACCCAGATAGGCGCGTAGTGCAGGTTCCGCGACGTCGCCGGCATGCAGCACTTGCAGGTTATCCCCAGCCAGTTGCAGGCCCAGTTCCACCGCCCGCGCATCCTGTTCCGCGCGGCGCGGCCGGCCGGAGGTCGGGTGGGCGCCGATGGAAACCAGGCTGATGATTTTCGTGCTCATAACCCTTTCCTTCCCTTAAGCCGCATCGCGCTTGGCTTCATTGCGGTAAGCCTCTACCGCATCGATCAAGGCTTGAAGAATCTCGGCGCTCTCACCGATCACCGACAGGTCGGCCCGTTTGATCATGTCGCAGCCAGGATCGAGGTTGATCGCCACCACCTTGTCGCAGGCACCGATGCCTTGCAGGTGCTGGATCGCCCCGGAAATCCCCACCGCCACGTAGACCCGCGCGGTGACCCAGGTGCCGGACGCGCCGACCTGACGGTCGCGGGCCATGAAGCCATCGTCCACCGCCACTCGGGACGCGCCTTCGGTAGCGCCGAGGGCTTCGGCCGTCCTGTGGAAAAGTCCCCAGTCCTTGACCCCGTTGCCGCCGGAGAAGATGAACTCGGCTTCGGCCATCGGAATCGCCGCCGGATCGACAGCCACTGCGCCCAAATCCTCGATGCGCGACAAGCTTCGAGCGACCGCTGTGGATAACTCCACCGGCAAGGCTTCGTGACGGGTTTCGCTCACAGGTTCGGCGCACTCGACGGCAGCCAGAATCAAGCGTGCGACCGGGCGCGCAAGGTCTTGCAAGCCAGCACCCGCGCGGCCGATGCATTCCTGATCCTTGACCTGCCAGACCCGCGTGGCCGGGCGTTCGCCCAGTGCCGCGGCAAAGCGTCGACCCAGTTCACCACCGCCGCTGCGGCTGTCCGGCAGCAACCAGTGACGCGGGCTGAACTGGTTATCCACAGCTCGCAGGCCCTGGACCCGTTGTTCCGGTGCATAACCGCTGAATTCGTCGCCTTCCAGCACCAGCAAGCGATCGACGCCAGCGGTGGCAAAGGCGTTTTCTTTGTGTTCGCCGAAGACCACGGCCAATACCGCACCGTCCTTGCCGGCCATTTGGTGCGCCAGGCCGAGCAGGTCGCGGTCGTGGCTGCTCAAGCGGCCGCCGACCATGTCCGGCACCACGCTGATGTAGAACGCCGGTGCAGGCACTTGATGCAGCGGCAATTGCACTTCAACAGCGGCCGAGCGTTTGGTCGCCCCGCCCTGTTGAGCGCCGCTGCGGTCAATGCGTTTGATGCCATTGGGACCGATAAAACCGATGCCATGGGGATTCTTGCGGATGACGCCGTTAGGCCCCATCCAGCTGTGTTGCGCCGGCTGCATGGCCGCGTGCAGCGGGTGCAAACGGTTACGGGCGATCCATTCGGCGCGTGGATCGCGGCGGATAATGTCGCTCATCAGTGGGCCTCCGCAGGTTCACGTTGGGCCGGTTTGGTCGGCTTGCTCGGGGCAGCGTCTTCGAGCAACGCGTCCGCCACCAGTTCGGCGATGTCCTTGATCAGCGGACGGGGTTCGACCACGCCTTCGAGCATCGCGGTGCACTGTGGACAACCCACGGCCACCAGTTCGGCGCCGGTTTCGCGGATGTCTTCCATGCGCATGTCGGGGATCCGTTGCTTGCCCGGAATGTCGGTGATCGGCGCACCGCCGCCGCCGCCGCAGCAGCGCGAGCGGAAACCGGAGCGTTGCATTTCCTTGATCTCGATACCCAGGGCGCGCAGCACTTCACGCGGTGCCTCGTATTCGCCGTTGTAACGGCCGAGGTAGCACGGGTCGTGATAAGTCACGCTGCTGCCTTTGTGCTGACCGAGGTTCAGGGCGCCAGCGCCAATGATTTCCGCCATGTAGGTGCTGTGGTGCTGCACGAGGTAGTTGCCGTCGAAGGCGCCGTATTCGTTTTTCAGCACGTGGAAGCTGTGCGGGTCGCAGGTGACGATCCGATTGAAGCTGTATTTGGCCAGAGTCTGAATGTTGCGTTTGGCCAACAATTGGAAGGTCGCTTCGTCGCCCAGACGTCGGGCCACGTCACCGCTGTCGCGTTCTTCAAGCCCCAGCACCGCAAAGTCGACCTTGGCCGCTTTCAGCACTTTGACGAAGGCGCGCAGAGTGCGCTGGTTGCGCATGTCGAAGGCACCGTCGCCGACCCAGAACAGCACGTCGACAGATTTCTTCTCGCTGAGCAGGTTCAGGTTCAAGTCCGCCGCCCAGTTCATCCGCCCGCCCGGGGCGAAACCGCCAGGGTTGTCGGTGGCGATCAGGTTTTCCAGGACTTCGGCGCCCTTGTTCGGGGTCGCGCCTTTTTCCAGCGTCAGATGGCGGCGCATGTCGACGATGGCGTCGACGTGCTCGATCATCATCGGGCACTCCTCGACACAGGCGCGGCAAGTGGTGCAGGACCACAAAGTTTCAGCGTCCACCAGACCATTGACGATCGGTTGATGCGGATTACCAGCGTGTTCGCCGATGGCCTTGCCCGGATAGGGGCTGCCGGCGAACTTGGCATCGGTGCCACCGGCCAGGCCAACGACCATGTCTTGAATCAGTTTTTTCGGGTTCAGCGGCTGGCCGGCGGCGAACGCCGGGCACGCGGCTTCGCATTTACCGCACTGCACGCAGGCGTCGAAGCCGAGCAGTTGGTTCCAGGTGAAATCCTTGGGTTTTTCCACGCCCAGTGGCGCGTTTGGATCGTTCAGGTCCAGCGGTTTCAAACCGGTGGAACGGCCGCCACCAAAGCGTTCGGCGCGACGGTGCCAGGCCAGGTGCAAAGCACCGGCGAAGGCGTGCTTCATCGGCCCGCCCCAGGTCATGCCGAAGAACAGTTCGCTAACGCCCCACAGCACACCGACGCCGAGGATCGCAGCCACCACCCAACCACCGAAGTTTTCCGGAAGGATGCCGGCGACCGGCAGGGTCAACAGGAAGAAGCTCGCAGAGAACGCCAACAGGCTTTTCGGCAGGCGCATCCACGGCCCTTTGGAAAGACGAGCCGGTGGGTTGCGACGACGCAGGAACATGAAAATCGCACCGACGAACATCACCGCCGAGGCAATCAACAGTGCAACACCGAGAATGCGATTGTGCAGGCCGAAACCGTGAACCAGGATCGCCAGCACAATCGACGCCACCGCACCGCCAGCCGTGGCAACGTGAGTGTTGGCGATGTATTTGTCCCGCGCGACGACATGGTGCAAATCGACCATGTAACGCTTGGGCATGGCGAACAGGCCACCGATCAGGTCGACTTTCGAAGCCCGGCCTCGGCGCCACATAGCCACCCGCCGCAACGCGCCGAGGACAGCGAGGCCCAGGGCTGCGAACAACAGGATTGGAAGAAGGGTGTTCAACATGGTGGAGCTCCCAAAGACCGCAGGGTCTTGCAGGCTTAACTAGCTGGATGCCTTGCCCGATTCCTGTGGGAGCGGGCTTGCTCGCGAAAGCGGCGGGTCAGTCGACATCAATGTTTAATGTCAGTCCGTCTTCGCGAGCAAGCCCGCTCCCACAGGGTTATCCACAAGCTCTTAGAAATCCTTGCACAACCGCAACGCGTCGTAGATCGCGGCGTGGGTGTTGCGCTGCGCCACGCAGTCGCCGATGCGGAACAGCAAGTAGCCGTCGCCCGCCTGGCTCAGCGAAGGTTGCGGCTTGATCGCGAACAGGGCCTCGATGTCCATCTGGCCTTTGTTGCGCGACGCTTCCTTCAGCGCGTAATAGATTTCTTCGTCCGGACGCACGCCGTTTTCGACGACGACCTGGTCCACCACCCGCTCCTCTTTGGCGCCGGTGTATTCGTTTTCCAGCACCGCCACCAGCTTGTCGCCTTCGCGGTAGACCTTCTCCAGCATCATGTCCCCGGTCATGATCACTTCTTTGGGGTACATGCTGCGGTAGTAAGTCGGGAACGAGGTGCCGCCAATCGCCACGCCCGGTTTGATGTCGTCGGTGACGATCTCGACCTGGCTGCCCTTGTCGGCGAGGAAGTCGGCCGTCGACATCCCGGTGAACTCGCAAATGGTGTCGTAGACCAACACGTTCTTGCCCGGTGCAACCTTGCCGTCGAGGATGTCCCAGCTGCTGACCACCAGACCTTCAGCCGCGCCCCAGTGCTCGTTCTGCTCCAGGAATGGATGGCCGCCGACGGCGAGTACCACCACGTCCGGACGCAGGTCGAGAATGGTCGCCGCATCCGCCGCCACGCCCAGGCGCAGGTCGACTTTCAACCTCGCTAGCTCAAGCTGGAACCAGCGGGTGATACCGGCGATCTGATCCCGTTGCGGGGCTTTCGAGGCGGTGGTGATCTGCCCGCCGATGAATTCTTTCTTCTCGAACAGGGTCACGTCGTGGCCACGTTCGGCGGAGACGCGAGCGGCTTCCATCCCGGCAGGACCGGCACCGACCACCACAACCTTGCGCTTCACACCGGTCGATTTCTCGATGATGTGCGGCACGCCCATGTATTCACGGGAGGTCGCAGCGTTCTGGATGCACAAGACGTCCAGGCCCTGGTATTGACGGTCGATGCAGTAGTTGGCGCCGACGCATTGTTTGATCTGGTCGACCTGACCCATTTTGATCTTGGCGATCAGGTGCGGGTCGGCGATGTGGGCGCGGGTCATGCCGACCATGTCGACGTAACCGCCTTCCAGAATACGGGTCGCCTGGTTCGGGTCCTTGATGTTCTGAGCGTGCAGCACCGGGGCCTTCACCACTTCCTTGATACCGGCGGCCAAATGCAGGAATGGCTCCGGTGGATAACTCATGTTCGGAATAACGTTGGCCAGGGTGTTGTGGGTGTCGCAACCCGAACCCACCACGCCGATGAAGTCGATCATGCCGGTGTCGTCGTAGTACTTGGCGATCTGCTTCATGTCCTCGTGGGACAAGCCGTCCGGGTGGAATTCGTCACCGCACAGACGGATGCCGACGCAGAAATCCGGGCCGACTTCCTTGCGCACCGCTTTAAGGACTTCCAGGCCGAAACGCATACGGTTCTCGAAGCTGCCGCCCCATTCGTCGGTACGTTTGTTGACGCGAGGGCTCCAGAACTGGTCGATCATGTGCTGGTGCACGGCCGACAGTTCGACGCCGTCCAGACCACCGGCCTTGGCGCGGCCAGCCGCGGTGGCGTAGTTGCCGATCACCCGCCAGATTTCTTCCGGCTCGATGGTTTTGCAGGTCGCGCGGTGCACCGGCTCACGGATGCCCGACGGCGACAGCAGGGTTGGCCAATGCTCGCCATCCCAACGGGAACGACGACCCATGTGGGTAATCTGGATCATGATCTTGGCGCCATGCTTGTGCATGGCATCGGCCAGATTCTGGAAGTGCGGAATGATCCGGTCGTCGGCCAGGTTGACCGACTTCCACCAGCCTTGCGGGCTGTCGATGGCCACACTGGAGGAACCGCCGCAAATCGCCAGGCCGACCCCGCCCTTGGCTTTCTCTTCGTAATACTTGACGTACCGGTCGGTGGTCATGCCGCCGTCGGTGGCATAGACCTCGGCGTGCGCGGTGCTGAGCACGCGGTTGCGGATGGTCAGTTTGCCGATCTGGATCGGCTGGAACATTGCTTCGAAAGCCATGGCGGGTTCCTCGACTTACAACGGCTTGACGGTGAACAGGCCGTCGTCGTGGCCTTCTTCGGAGCCACCGTAAACCTGTTCGGCAACGGTGCGGATCTTGCTGCCGCGGGCTTGCAGAATCTGGTCCATGGCACCGGCAAACCAGCCCGTGAACATGTAGTCGACTTTGCGGCCGACCTTGCCGTACACGTAGACGAACGCCGAGTGTTCGAGCTTGACGCTGGCAGTGCCTTTGTCGAGGTCGATGTCCTGGATCTTGAACAGGCCCCAACCGCGCTGCGACAGGCGCTTCATGTAGTGCTCGAACACCGCAACGCCTTCCAGGCCGTGGCATTCAGCTTCTTTTTCACACCAGTGCCAGGCGGATTTGTAGCCGGCCTTGTAGAGGATTTCGGCGTAGGCGTCGGCGCCCAGTACTTCCTCGATGCCCATGTGGTTGTTGACGAAGAAATGACGCGGCACGTACAGCATTGGCAGGGCGTCGGAGGTCCAGACACCGGTTTCGCTGTCGACTTCGATTGGCAATTGCGGGGCGATCTTGGCCATGGAAACTTAACTCCAGAAAAATTCGTTGTGTTGTCGTGCCGTAGCAGCTGTCGAGCCTGCGAGGCTGCGTTGGGCGGCGAAGCGGCCCCCGAGGGCGGTCCTGCGGACCGCAACGCAGCCTCGTGCCTCGGCAGCTGCTACAGCGTTCGTTTGAAAAAGGGGTTACTCGCCCCAGACGTCCTTCAAGACGTTGACCCAGTTCTCGCCCATGATCTTGCGGACCACACGCTCGGAATGGCCGCGCTTGAGCAGGGTTTCGGTCAGGTTCGGGAACTCGCCGACGGTGCGGATGCCCAGCGGGTTGATGATCTTGCCGAAGCTGGTCAGGCGGCGGGCGTAGCCCTTGTCATGGGTCAGGTATTCGAAGAAGTCCTGGCCATGGCCCTGGGTGAAGTCGGTGCCGATGCCAATGGCGTCTTCGCCGACGATGTTCATGGTGTATTCGATGGCTTCGGCGTAATCGTCGATGGTCGAATCGATACCCTTGGCCAGGAATGGCGCAAACATGGTCACGCCGACGAAACCGCCGTGATCGGCGATGAACTTCAGTTCTTCATCGGATTTGTTGCGCGGGTGGATTTTCAGACCCGACGGCAGGCAATGGGAGTAGCAGACCGGTTTCTTGGATTCGAGGATGACTTCTTCGGAGGTTTTCGAACCCACGTGAGACAGGTCGCACATGACGCCGACGCGGTTCATCTCGGCGACGATTTCACGACCGAAACCCGACAGGCCGCCATCACGCTCGTAGCAACCGGTACCGACCAGGTTTTGGGTGTTGTAGCACATCTGCACGATACCGACGCCCAGCTGCTTGAACACCTCGACGTAGCCGATCTGATCTTCAAAGGCGTGGGCATTCTGGAAGCCGAACAGGATGCCGGTCTTGCCCTGTTCTTTGGCTTTGCGGATATCGGCGGTGGTGCGCACTGGAATCACCAGGTCGCTGTTTTCGCGGATCAGCTTCTGGCTGGCGGCGATATTGTTCACAGTGGCCTGAAAGCCCTCCCACACCGACACGGTGCAGTTGGCCGCGGTCAGACCGCCCTTGCGCATGTCTTCGAACAGCTCACGGTTCCACTTGGCAATAATCAGACCGTCGATAACGATGCTGTCGGCGTGCAATTCGGCTGGGCTCATCAGGCTGTCCCCTATTAGCGATTCATACGCCGAATCGTGTGCCGGCGCTTTGGGGCCAGCATATGCCTGAGGGAGGGGGCAGCCGGGTGCAAAAACGACAGGGGGTTTGCCGAAAGCGTCAATCTGCGACAAAGGGTCGTCGCCGGACGTCATGGGGCACCTGTTCAAGGGCCTGCGCATGGGCCAGAATTCGCGCCACTACTGGATGCTTTACTGATAAGGGGCGGCGACGCAATGAAATCGATCTTCCTGGCGTTAGCACTGATAGCGACCGGCGTACACGCGGCCGAAGAGTCCGACGACAACCCCTGCGACAAAGTCGAAAACGAGGTCCAGACCCTGGAATGCTCGGTCTACAGCAGAACCACCGCCGAACAGCTCCTAAAAGACAACTATCAAGGCCTGACCGAGCGCATGCAGACGGCCTACGGCAAGAACCCGGCGCAACTGGCCGACATCACCGCCAAACTCAAGGCCGCTCAGCAGCAATGGCTGAAGACCCGGGATGCGGATTGTGCGGTTGAGGCCTTTCCGGCGACGACCGGTAGTAAGGCGTTCACCATTGCGCAGAATGATTGCGTGGCGCGGATGAGTGACGAGCGGTCGGAGTTTTTGGAGTCGATTGGGCAGGAGTGATCGATTGTGCCCCTCAGATTATCGACGTAGATTATGGGACTGGAAAACAGCTGGAATACATTCTGTTTCCAGTCCTTCGATCTGAATTTCAGGAGTGATATTTACTCAAAGGCCACTACAGCTTCCTAATGCGAATATCATCGACCTTTGTAACACCGTCAAACCAAAGTTCCAACTTAGACCGTGGCGTGTCATCCACCTCAAATTTAGTAGTGTAATTAACCCAGCCTTCGGTGCTCGGTAGAAACTCCCATCCTGTGAGTTGACCTTCCAGCTTGATCAGCGCTACAGGGACATTCCCCGTCCCTGGGGGAGTCCGTACAAATGAAAAACTGACTTCATATTCTGTGTGCTGCTCAAAACTTTCGAATGTTTTCTTTATTTGCAGAATCTGTCCCTGGTCTGGGTGATCCAGATAGAACCGCCCGTCTTGAAGCACGATAGCCGAAGAGTCATCGGGGTTGAATGAGGACCAGCCTCCCCAGTCAAAATTATCAAATGTTGTCAGATCGTAGAACGTTGCCAGGACTAATTTTTCATTTAATTGAGTTGTCATTTATTTATGCTCCACACATAAGTAATGATGATGTTGCACTGGGCAGACACTTTATTACTGCGAATCGAAATAGCCTTTAAATGCTACGAAATTATTAGGCTATGAAAAACCCTCGGCGTCTACTGTCATAAATAACAGGTACGACGCGCTATCGGACGGACGGACGGTATTAAGCGTCGTTTAGAGCAGTTCAAGTAAGACAAACAAGAGCACGATGGCTTTGACCCTTGCATCAAGGTGCGCGACCATCTCCATTCCCTCACTCTTCCCCTGGGCAAAGCATGAAAATCTGCGGCATCGAAATCAAAGGCAGCGAAGCCATCATTGCCGTGGCCTCTCTCGACGGTCAGGCGCTGAGCCACGTCGCCCTGGCCACCAAGAAAATCGCCCTCGACGATGACGACGAAGCCGCCAACGTCAACGTCTTCGCCGCTCAAGTCGCCTCGTTTGTACGCGAGAACTCCATCGACCGGATCGCGATCAAGAAGCGCAGCAAGAAAGGTGAATTCGCCGGTGGACCGACCACGTTCAAGATCGAGGGCGTTTTCCAGTTGCTGGAAAATTGCGAAGTCACGCTGCTGTCGCCACAGACCATCAATGCGCAGAACAAGAAGTTCGACTTTGAACTGCCGGGGACGTTGAACAAGTATCAGCATGAAGCGTTTAAAGCGGCCTGCTCCGCCCTGATGAAGAAGTAAAAGCGAAACCGGATCAAAATGTGGGAGCGGGCTTGCCCGCGAATGCGGTGGATCAGTTGACATCAATGTTGAATGACTGACCGCATTCGCGAGCAAGCCCGCTCCCACATTTTGTCTTGTGTACAGGCTTCTGGCGCGATCAAACCAGTTCCCGACCATCCCCCAGCCGCCGTCGGTCTTCCCTTGGACACCGCTCAAACCGTGCCCGATAACTCCGGGTGAAATACGACGGCGATTCAAACCCGCACGCGATACTCACTTCCAACACGCTCATGTCCGTCTGCCGCAACAGCTGCCGGGCCTTCTCCAGCCGCAAGCGCAGGTAGAAATTGCTCGGTGTGTCGTTCAGGTGCAGGCGAAACAATCGCTCCAACTGCCGTCGCGTCACCTTGATCGATTCGGCCAATTCCAGCGTGCTCAGCGGCGGTTCGCTGTGCTGCTCCATCTCCCCAATCACATGAACCAGTTTCTTGTTGCTGATGCCATAACGCGTGGCGACTTCCATGCGCTGGTGGTCTTTGCGCGGGCGAATGCGGCCGAGCACGAATTGTTCGCTGACCTGGATCGCCAGTTCCGGGCCATGGGCCTGGCTGATGAGGTCGAGCATCAGGTCGATGGACGCAGTGCCGCCGGCAGAGGTGATGCGCCGGCGGTCGATCTCGAACAGCTCCTGGGTGACGCTGAGCTGTGGATAAGACTCCTTGAACGCGTCGATGGCTTCCCAGTGCAGGGTCAAACGGTGGCCGTCGAGCAGGCCGGCCTCGGCGAGGATGAAGCTGCCGGTGTCGATGGCGCCGAGGGTCACGCCTTCGTTGTCCAGGCGGCGCAGCCAGTGTTCCAGCGCCGGGGTTGCGAACTTCAGCGGCTCGAAACCGGCTACCACCAACAACGTCGCACCTTTCTTCAGCGGTTCCAGCGCCGCATCGGCGTTGACCGACATGCCGTTGCTGGCCAGCACCGCCCCGCCGTCCGCGCTGAGCACATGCCAGCGGTAGAGCTCGCCACGAAAGCGATTGGCAACCCGCAGCGGCTCGATGGCAGAGATAAATCCAATCGCCGAGAAACCCGGCATCAACAAGAAGTAGAAATCCTGGGACATGGAGCGCACTCGACTGGCAGGTAACGAGAGGGCGGGAAGCGTGTGGACGTTGATACGCCACTTGCAAGAGGCATTCAAGAGCGCAGGTCGCTGCAGTGCAAGAGCTGGTCGCCGCAGTGCGCTTTAGCGGGCCTTAAGCTGCGTAACTTGGCATCACCGGCGCACGGCGCATCCGGTCTTACGGATAGCTGCTCAATTTTTGCGGCGTCTGTTGCCCCTCAAGCTGCGTTGCCGCTCCTCTTCATAGCGAGCTATGACTCGTCGCGGCGCCTTGCCTGAGGACAACAGCCACTCGCCAAAATATGAGCGCTATCCGCAAGACCGGATGCAGACGACCGGACCCACAATAACGAACTGCCGAGGAACCTGAGATGAAACGACTGATCAGCAGCTGTGTTCTTGCACTCAGCGGTACCGCTTTTCTGAGCGCCAGCGTCATGGCGGCCGAACCTGCTTCATGCCAGAACGTGCGCATGGGCGTTGTGAACTGGACCGACGTGATCGCCACCAGCGCCATGACCCAAGTCCTGCTCGATGGCCTCGGCTACAACACCAAACAAACCAGCGCTTCCCAGCAAATCATCTTCGCCGGGATCCGCGACCAGCGCCTGGACTTGTTCCTGGGCTACTGGAACCCGCTGATGACCCAGACCATCACCCCGTTCGTCGATGGCAAGCAGGTCAAAGTGCTTGAAGCGCCAAGCCTGAAAGACGCCCGCGCCACCCTCGCCGTACCGACTTACCTCGCCGACAAGGGCCTGAAAACCTTCGCTGACATCGCCAAGTTCGAGAAAGAACTGGGCGGCAAGATTTACGGCATCGAGCCGGGTTCGGGTGCCAACACCCAGATCAAGGCGATGATTGCCAAGAACCAGTTTGGCCTCGGCAAGTTCCAGTTGGTCGAGTCCAGTGAGGCCGGCATGCTCGCGGCGGTGGATCGCGCCGTGCGCCGCAACGAGGCCGTGGTGTTCTTCGGCTGGGCGCCGCATCCGATGAACGTCAACGTGAAGATGACGTACCTCACCCGCAGCGACGACGCCCTGGGCCCGAACGAAGGCATGGCCACGGTCTGGACCGTCACCGCGCCGAAATACGCCGAGCAATGCCCGAACATCGGTCGCTTGCTGAGCAACCTGAAGTACACCGCCGAAGACGAGAGCCGGATGATGCAGCCGCTGCTGGATCACAAGGACGCTTTCGAGTCGGCCAAGCAATGGCTGAAAGATCACCCGCAAGACAAGCAACGCTGGCTCGAAGGCGTGACCACCTTCGATGGCAAACCCGCTGCTGAAAACCTGCAACTGACCACCAAATAAACCCGATTGAACCACCGACTCGCAGCCCGACCGGGCTGCGAACGGAATCATCACGCCTGCAAGGAACCCGCCTCATGAACCACGACGTCATCATCACCTGCGCACTCACCGGTGCTGGCGACACGACCAGCAAGAGCCCACACGTGCCGGTCACCCCGAAACAAATCGCCGCGGCCGCCGTGGAAGCCGCCAAGGCCGGCGCCACCGTGGTCCACTGCCACGTTCGTAACCCCGAAACCGGCAAATTCAGCCGTGATGTAGCGCTGTATCGCGAAGTGATGGAGCGCATCCGCGAGGCGGACGTCGACATCATCGTCAACCTCACCGCCGGTATGGGCGGCGACCTGGAAATCGGCGCTGACGAGAACCCGATGGAGTTCGGCCCGAACACCGACCTGGTCGGCCCGCTGACCCGTCTGGCCCACGTTGAAGAGCTGCTGCCGGAAATCTGCACCCTCGATTGCGGCACCCTGAACTTCGGCGACGGCGACACTATTTACGTGTCCACCCCAGCCCAGCTGCGCGCTGGTGCCAAACGCATTCAAGAGCTGGGCGTGAAGGCCGAGCTGGAAATCTTCGATACCGGTCACCTGTGGTTCGCCAAGCAGATGATCAAGGAAGGGTTGCTCGACGACCCGTTGTTCCAACTCTGCCTGGGCATCCCGTGGGGCGCGCCGGCCGACACCACCACCATGAAGGCCATGGTCGACAACCTGCCTGCCAATGCGGTCTGGGCCGGTTTCGGCATCGGTCGCATGCAAATGCCGATGGCTGCGCAAGCGGTGCTGCTTGGCGGCAACGTGCGGGTCGGCCTGGAAGACAACATCTGGCTGGACAAGGGCGTACTGGCAACCAACGGCCAACTGGTCGAACGCGCCTCGGAAATCCTCAGCCGTCTCGGCGCCCGTGTTCTGACGCCGGCGGAAGGCCGGGCAAAAATGGGCCTGACCAAGCGCGGTTAACTGCTAACAACTCTTTCCAACTGTGGGAGCGGGCTTGCTCGCGAAGAGGCCGTTACATCCGACATTTCTGTCGACTGACACTCCGCTTTCGCGAGCAAGCCCGCTCCCACATTGGATCACCGAATTTTTTAGGACGTCGCCATGAGCTTTATCACTGATATCAAAACCTTCGCCGCCCTGGGCAGCGGTGTCATCGGCAGCGGTTGGGTGTCTCGCGCCCTCGCCCACGGCCTCGACGTGGTGGCCTGGGACCCGGCGCCCGGTGCCGAAGCCGCGCTGCGCAAACGCGTCGCCAATGCCTGGGGTGCTTTGGAGAAACAGGGCCTTGCGCCGGGTGCATCGCAGGATCGGCTGCGCTTTGTCGCAACCATTGAAGAATGCGTTCGCGACGCGGATTTCATTCAGGAAAGCGCCCCTGAGCGTCTGGACCTGAAACTGGAACTACACGCCAAAATCAGCGCAGCGGCCAAACCCAATGCCTTGATCGGTTCCAGTACTTCCGGCCTGTTGCCGAGCGAGTTCTACGAGAGTTCGACGCACCCGGAACGCTGCGTCGTCGGGCACCCGTTCAACCCGGTTTATCTGCTGCCGCTGGTGGAAGTGGTTGGCGGCAAAAACACCGCCCCGCAAGCCGTTCAAGCGGCAATGAAAGTCTATGAATCCCTGGGCATGCGTCCGCTGCATGTGCGCAAGGAAGTACCCGGTTTTATCGCCGACCGCTTGCTCGAAGCGCTGTGGCGTGAGGCGCTGCACCTGGTCAACGACGGTGTGGCGACCACCGGTGAAATCGATGATGCGATCCGCTTTGGTGCGGGTCTGCGCTGGTCATTCATGGGCACGTTCTTGACCTACACCCTGGCGGGTGGCGATGCGGGCATGCGGCACTTCATGGCGCAATTCGGGCCGGCGTTGCAGTTGCCGTGGACGTATCTGCCGGCGCCGGAGCTGACGGACAAGTTGATCGATGATGTAGTGGATGGCACCAGTGATCAGTTGGGCACACACAGCATTTCAGCGCTGGAGCGCTATCGTGATGATTGCTTGCTGGCGGTGCTGGAGGCGGTGAAGACCACCAAAGAGAAGCATGGGATGGCGTTTAGCGAATAACCCTCAGCTATGGGCCAGCAAGGCTGGCCCCTTCGCGAGCAAGTCGAATCGTCGCACCGCCGCTCCCACAGTTGATTTGAGGTGTGAATACAATCTATGTCACCCAGCAAATCCCCTGTGGGAGCGGGCTTGCTCGCGAAGACGGCAGCCCAGTCACCACACATCCTGGATCACTCATCATGCCCACCCTCACCACCTACCAAACCAAAATCATCCCCGACTGGGTCGACTACAACGGCCACCTGCGCGATGCCTTCTACCTGCTCATCTTCAGCTACGCCACCGACGCGCTGATGGATCGCTTAGGGCTCGACAGCAACAACCGCGAAGCCAGCGGCAACTCGCTGTTCACCCTCGAACTGCACCTCAATTACCTGCACGAAGTAAAGCTCGACGCCGACGTCGAAGTGCACACCCAAATCATCGGCCACGACAGCAAACGCCTGCACCTCTATCACAGCCTGCATCTGGTCGGAGATGACAAGGAACTGGCGGGCAATGAGCAGATGTTGCTGCACGTCGACCTTGCCGGACCGCGATCCGCGCCGTTCAGCGAAGACACTTTGGGCAAGCTGCAAGCCATCGTCGCCGAGCAAACCGACCTTCCCGCCCCCGACTACATTGGCCGAGTGATCGCGTTACCCCCTAAAAAATAACAAGGAGATCGCCATTGAACACCGCCGCCGCTTTTGCCGACTTCCGTACCTACCCGTTGATCAGCGCGTTGACCGCCGTACACACCCTGGCGGACCGAATTCAAGTGAAGTGGGCCGATGACCGTGTCAGCCCGTTTCATCATCAGTGGCTGCGGGACAACTGTCCGTGCCCGCTGTGCGTCTACACCGTGACCCGCGAGCAAGTGCTGGAAATCGTCGACATCGCGGAAAACCTGAAGCCCTCGGACGTCAGCATTGATGCCGAAGGCTGCCTGCGTGTCGACTGGCAGGACGGCCATCTCAGCCGCTTCGATCCTGGCTGGTTACGGGCCCACGCCTACGACGATGAGTCCCGCGCCGAACGCCGGGCTGCCAAGCCAAAAAGCCAGCTCTGGAACAGCAACCTGAAGCTGCCAGTGTTCGAATACCAGTCGTTGATGAACGACAACGATGCCCTGCTGCAATGGCTGCTGGCCGTGCGCGATACCGGCCTGACCCAGGTCCGCGGTGTGCCCACCGAGCCGGGCTCGTTGAAGTTGATTGCCCAGCGGATTTCCTTCATCCGCGAGAGCAATTTTGGCGTGCTGTTCAACGTGCAATCCAAGGCCGATGCCGACAGCAATGCCTACACCGCGTTCAACCTGCCGCTGCACAGCGACCTACCGACCCGGGAGCTGCAACCGGGGCTGCAATTCCTGCATTGCCTGGTGAATGACGCCGAGGGTGGCGAGAGTATTTTCGTTGACGGTTTTGCCATTGCCGAAGCCTTGCGCGATGAAGATCCCGAGGCGTTTAAAAGCCTGTGCGAAATCCCTGTGGAGTTCCGTAATAAAGACCGCCACAGCGACTACCGCCGTCTCGCGCCGATCATCGCGCTGGATGCCTTGGGGCAGGTTTCGGAAATTCGCATGGCGAATTTTCTGCGCGGTCCGTTCGATGCGTCGGTCGAGCAGATGCCCGCTCTCTATCACGCCTACCGCCGCTTTATTGCGATGACCCGGGAAACGCGGTTCCGCGTGATGACGCGGCTGAATCCCGGCGAAATGTGGTGTTTCGACAACCGCCGCACCCTCCACGCCCGCAACGCCTTCGACCCCGCCACCGGCGCCCGGCATTTTCAGGGTTGCTATGTCGACCGTGATGAATTGTTGTCGCGCATCCTCGTGCTTCAACGCTAAAACCGCGTAATCGTTCTTCGCGAGCAACCCAGACACTACATTCCTTCCTGATTCACAGGCAAAAAAAACCCCGATCAAGCCGTGACAGGATCGGGGCAGAGGTGGGTACTGTTGAGGAGCCGTTGCGCGAGGGTGACCAAACCTTCGTGAAGCCAGCTGATCCCAGTGTGCCCACTCTCCTCCTGTGCAAGTTAGCCGAAAACGACCTGTTCATAGGTATTGCGGCCATTGCGACAAATCGTCCTTGCCGCCACTCCGTACCCCTACGAGAATCGAGCCACGACACCGTTCCCTGAAGAAGGATTGCGTCATGATGCACGCCGATTTGATAGACCAGGAAGACCTGTTGGGCCAGCTCAAGGCGTTGGGATTTGCAGTGCCCCCTGGCGCAACCGCTGAGCAGGCCTGCGAATGCGCGGTACGGGGCTTGAACAACGAACGGGCAATGGAACTGCGGACCATGGTCAAGCAGATGTACACCAGCAGCGCGACCATTCTGCCGGCCGTGCGCCAGGCCATCGACAGGCAATTGCTGCCCGCGTTGGCGGAGTATCAGCAGAGCCGTAGCGCCTGATAAACCGCTTTCGCGAGCAAGCCCGCTCCCACATTTGACCGTATTCCCCCTGAGAGACTCGGTCGAATGTGGGAGCGGGCTTGCTCGCGAAGGGAGCGCCTCGGTCTAGAGCCTTACGCTGGCGAACGTCGACTCATTGCGCGCCTGACTCAACGCCGACAACGGCCCGGACAACGGCGACAGCACCAGTGCTTGCGGCAGCGGCATCATCGCCACTTGTTGCGTGGTGTTGGAACCTACGCGTTCGTCACGCGGCGGAATGCCGAAGTATTCGCGGTAGCACTTGGAGAAGTGCGGCGTAGACACGAAGCCACACACCGACGCCACTTCGATGATCGACATCGGCGTTTGCTTGAGCAGTTGCCGGGCGCGAATCAAGCGCAGTTTCAGGTAGTAACGCGACGGCGAGCAGTGCAGGTATTTCTGGAACAGTCGCTCCAGCTGACGACGCGACACGGCGACATAAACTGCCAGCTCGTCGAGGTCGATCGGCTCTTCGAGGTTGGCCTCCATCAGCGCCACAATTTCCTGCAACTTCGGCTGGTTGGTGCCGAGCATGTGCTTGAGCGGCACACGCTGGTGATCCTGCTCGTTGCGGATGCGTTCGTAGACAAACATCTCCGAAATCGCAGCGGACAGTTCACGACCGTGATCGCGGCTGATCAGGTGCAGCATCATGTCCAGCGGCGCGGTGCCACCGGAGCTGGTGAAACGGTTACGGTCGAGGGTGAACAGACGGGTACTCATGGCCACACGCGGAAACGCTTCCTGCATAGCGGCCAGGCATTCCCAGTGCACGCTGCAATCGAAACCGTCCAGCAAACCGGCGCAGGCCAAGGCCCAGCTACCGGTGCAGACCGCGCCCAGACGCTTGGACTGACGCGCCTGGCTTTGCAGCCACGAAACGTGTTCACGGGTAACAGTGCGCTGGATGCCGATACCGCCACAGACAATGATGGTGTCCATGGGAGGCGCTTTGTGCATGGAGGCGTCGGGGGTGATCTGCAGACCGTCACTGGCCCAGACCTGACCGCCGTCGACGGTAAGCGTGCTCCAGCGATACAGCTCGCGACCGGACAATTGGTTGGCCATGCGCAGGGGTTCTACTGCGGAGGCCAGAGAAATAAGCGTGAAATTGTCCAGCAGCAAAAAGCCGATGGATTGAGGCGCACGGTTCTGGGGTTGGGCCCCGGAGTTGAACGTCGTCATCGCGGTATCTCCTCACACAAAGCGGGTGATGGCCTCAGGCGGAGGCTCTTGTTATTGCCATCGTTCTCGCGTGGGAGACGGGCTTTGTAATGACAGAGCAAATGCCATGCCTAAAGTTGAATGGCCGTTCAATAACTCCTGAAAACGACGTCGCGATGTGTCTAGATGTGACGCGCGGGGAGTGGGGGTGATAAGTGCCATTATCGGCGGGAGGCGCTCTGCCCCGTAGGGCGTGAGCAAATCGGTAGCACTTGTGGGAACAGGGCTACAGCGACCTGGTGAAGAGTGTCACCACAAGCACAGGTGACAGGCGGTAATGGCCAACTTGGATCCCGGATCTCGGGCAAGTCGCTTATCTGTAAGCGACGCGCCAAAACGTGGCGCGTTTTGATTCCGGTGTTCACTTAGCGCGCAGTTTTGACTGGTCTGGCGCCTTCGCGAGCAAGCTCGCACACAGTTGACCGAGTTCTCTCAGGGTAATGCGGTCGAATGTGGGAGCGGGCTTGCTCGCGAAGCAGGCAACTCGGTATTACTGACTCAGCACTCAACCGCGCTAACCGCCAACCCACCGCGCGATGTCTCTTTATATTTGTCATGCATGTCCGCGCCGGTATCACGCATCGTGCGGATCACCCGATCCAGCGAGATAAAGTGCTGACCGTCGCCACGCAGCGCCATCTGCGCCGCGTTGATCGCCTTCACCGCGGCAATCGCGTTGCGCTCGATACACGGCACTTGCACCAGCCCGCCCACCGGGTCGCAGGTCAGGCCGAGGTTGTGTTCCAGGCCGATTTCCGCCGCGTTACACAACTGCTCCGGTGTGGCACCCAGAATTTCCGCCAGCCCGGCCGCCGCCATGGCGCAGGCCGAACCGACCTCGCCCTGGCAGCCGACTTCGGCACCGGAAATCGAAGCGTTCTTCTTGCACAGAATCCCTACCGCCGCCGCACTGAGGAAATAGTCGACCACGTTGGCGTCGGTCACCACCTCGCTGAACTTCATAAAGTAGTGCAGCACCGCCGGAATGATCCCCGCCGCACCATTGGTCGGTGCTGTGACCATGCGCCCGCCAGCGGCGTTCTCTTCGTTGACCGCCAGGGCGAACAGGTTGACCCACTCCATGGCGCTCAGCGTCGAGCCGATCACATTGGGTTTTCCCAACTCTTGCAGGCTACGGTGCAACTTGGCCGCGCGCCGGCGCACATTCAGGCCGCCGGGCAGGATGCCTTCGTGCTTGAGGCCTTGTTCGACGCAATCCTGCATGGCCCGCCAAAGCTTCATCAGGCCGGCGCGGATTTCCTCTTCGCTGCGCCAGACCTTCTCGTTGGCCATCATCAATTCGGCGACGCGCAGGTTGTGATGCTTACAGAGGCTGAGCAGCTCGGCGGCACTGGAAAAATCGTACGGCAACACCGTGCGGTCCAGGTCCACCACACCGCTGGAGGCTTGTGCTTCATCGACGACAAAACCGCCGCCGATGGAATAGTAGGTGTCGCGATGCAGCTCGCCGTCATCACCGTAGACGATCAGCGTCATGGCGTTGGGGTGGAACGGCAGGTTCTCGTCGATCAGGCGCATGTCCCGGGCCCAGTTGAACGGGACTGACAAACGACCGTCGAGCAACAGCGTGTGGGTTTCGCGCAGGGTTTCGATGCGAATTCCGATTTGCGATGGATCGATCGCGTCCGGCCACTCGCCCATCAGGCCCATGATCACTGCGTTGTCGCTGCCGTGACCGATGCCGGTGGCCGACAACGAACCATAAAGCTGAACTTCGACGCGCCTTACTTGTTCCAAAAGACCCTGCTCACGCAAACCTTGCACGAACAACGCGGCGGCCCGCATAGGCCCCACGGTGTGCGAACTGGAAGGGCCGATGCCGATTTTGAACAGGTCGAAAACACTGATAGCCATTACTGCCGAACTCCTGGATGTGCCTACTCCAGACGCAAAAGCGCCCAGTGACGGAGCTGCTACGCTCAAGCTGCAATCCGCCGAGATGGCCGCATCATCAGCCTTTTGTCATGTCGTTCGACGTCTCACACCGACGCACTCATGCCCACCAACGCCGCGGGCCTTTGACGCTGCGTTTTCGCCGTTTTTTTTGCGGATCAGAGGGGCAAAGAGGGCTGAAAAAAGCTGTAAACGACGTCACCGACACTGGATGCGACCATCCCTGTACTGGTTACGACGCCCCCTGTAGGCGTCAGATTTTCACTGGTACATGATCGTATCGACTCGATTGCAAGGCGCCGTGGTAGAGCTGTCTCCAAAACGCCATCCAACCGCAACCTATAAGTGCGGTGGTCCAGTCGGAACACTGCCAAAAAAAACACCAAGGAGTCCATCCATGAAAGGTTCCCCGTCGTTGTTGTTGGCCGCCATGCTGAGTCTGCCGCTTCTGGCTCACGCCGCAGAACCGGCTCAATGCAGCACCGTAAACTTCTCCGATGTCGGCTGGACCGACATCACCGCAACGACCGCCACCACCAGCGTCGTCCTCGACGCCCTCGGCTACAAGACCAAAACCACGATGATTTCCGTACCGGTGACCTACAAGTCCCTGGCCGACGGCAAGAACATGGACGTATTCCTGGGTAACTGGATGCCGACCATGGAAAACGACATCAAGGCTTATCGCGATGCCGGCACCGTGGACGTCGTGCGCACCAACCTCACAGGCGCCAAGTACACCCTCGCCGTACCTCAAGCGCTGTATGACAAAGGTCTTCACGACTTCGCCGACATTCCGAAATTCAAGAAAGAACTCGACGGCAAGATCTACGGCATCGAACCGGGTAACGATGGCAACCGTCTGATTCAGAGTATGATCGACAAGAACGCCTTCGGCTTGAAAGACGCCGGATTCAAGATCGTCGAGTCCAGCGAAGCGGGCATGCTGTCGCAAGTCGACCGCGCCCAGAAACGCGATACCGCCGTGGTGTTCCTCGGCTGGGCGCCCCACCCGATGAACAAGCGCTTCAAGATCCAATATCTCACTGGTGGTGACGATTACTTCGGCCCCGACTTCGGTGCCGCCACCGTGGCGACCAACACTCGCAAGGGTTATGCCCAGGAATGCAGCAACGTTGGCCAGTTGCTGAAAAACCTGGAATTCACCGTCGACATGGAAAGCTCGCTGATGGGCAACATCCTGGACGACAAAATGAAGCCTGACGCGGCCGCCAAGGCCTGGCTGAAAAAGAATCCACAGGTCCTCGATACCTGGCTCGCTGGCGTGACCACCATTGACGGTAAACCAGGCCTGGAGGCCGTGAAAGCCAAGCTCGCGCAGTAATCGCTTACGCCGGGCGAGTTCGCTCGCCCGGGCTGTTTATTTCCTTGCATGCGGACGTTCACTACCATGCTGATTGATCAGAAAATACCTTTAGGCCAGTACATCGCGGGCTTCGTTGAATGGTTGACGCAACACGGCGCCAGCACCTTCGACGCAATCGCCGTGTCACTGGAAACGATGATCCACGGCGTGACTTTTGCGCTGACCTGGTTCAACCCGCTGGCATTGATCGGCCTCATCGCGCTACTGGCACACTTCATTCAACGAAAGTGGGGACTGACCGTTTTTGTCATCGCCTCCTTCCTGCTGATCCTCAATCTGGGGTACTGGCAGGAAACCATGGAAACCCTTGCCCAGGTGTTGTTCGCCACCCTGGTCTGCGTGGTCATCGGCGTGCCGTTGGGCATCGTCGCCGCGCACAAACCGATGTTCTACACACTGATGCGTCCGGTGCTCGATCTGATGCAGACCGTACCGACCTTCGTGTACCTCATTCCTACCCTGACCCTCTTCGGTCTGGGTGTGGTCCCGGGCTTGATTTCGACGGTAGTGTTCGCGATTGCCGCGCCTATCCGCCTGACCTACCTGGGCATTCGCGATGTTCCGCAGGAACTGATGGACGCCGGCAAAGCCTTCGGCTGCTCGCGCCGTCAACTGCTTTCACGGATTGAACTGCCCCACGCCATGCCAAGCATCGCGGCCGGTATTACCCAGTGCATCATGCTGTCGCTGTCGATGGTGGTGATCGCGGCACTGGTGGGCGCCGACGGCCTGGGCAAACCCGTGGTCAACGCACTGAACACTGCTGATATCGCCCTGGGCTTCGAAGCCGGCCTGGCGATCGTACTGCTGGCGATCATGCTCGACCGTATCTGCAAACAACCCGAAGCCAAAGTAGGGGGTGACGCATGAGCATTATTCGCTTCGAAGACGTCGACGTAATCTTCTCCAAAGACCCGCGCGAGGCCTTGAAACTCCTCGACCAGGGCATGACACGCGACCAGATCCTGAAAAAGACCGGGCAGATTGTTGGCGTTGAAAAGGCCAGCCTGGACGTCGAAAAAGGTGAAATCTGCGTACTGATGGGCCTGTCCGGCTCCGGCAAGTCCAGCTTGCTGCGCTGCATCAACGGTCTCAACACCGTCAGCCGCGGCAAGTTGTTCGTCGAGCACGAAGGCAAGCAGATCGACATCGCGTCCTGCACCCCGGCGGAACTGAAAATGATGCGCACCAAGCGCATTGCGATGGTGTTCCAGAAGTTCGCCCTGATGCCTTGGCTGACCGTTCGCGAGAACATCAGCTTTGGTCTGGAAATGCAGGGTCGTCCGGAGAAGGAACGCCGCAAACTGGTGGACGAGAAGCTTGAGCTGGTGGGCCTGACCCAGTGGCGCAACAAGAAGCCGGACGAGCTCTCCGGTGGTATGCAGCAACGTGTGGGCCTGGCCCGCGCGCTGGCGATGGACGCCGACATTCTGCTGATGGACGAACCGTTCTCGGCCCTCGACCCGCTGATCCGCCAAGGCCTGCAAGACGAACTGCTGGAACTGCAAAGCAAGCTGAACAAAACCATCGTGTTCGTGAGCCACGACCTCGATGAAGCCCTGAAGCTCGGCAGCCGTATCGCAATCATGAAAGACGGCCGCATTGTTCAGTACAGCGTGCCGGAAGAGATCGTGTTGAACCCTGCGGACGATTACGTGCGGACCTTCGTGGCCCACACCAACCCGCTGAACGTACTGTGCGGTCGCAGCCTGATGCGCACCCTCGACAACTGCAAACGCATCAACGGTTCGGTATGCCTGGATCCGGGCGGCGATTCGTGGCTGGACCTGGCGGAAGGCAACACCATCAAGGGCGCTCGTCAGAACGGCGCGAGCCTGGATCTGCAGAACTGGGTGCCGGGTCAAGCGGTTGAAGGGTTGGGTCGTCGGCCAACGGTAGTGGATTCGAACATCGGCATGCGCGAAGCGCTGCAGATTCGATATCAGACGGGCAACAAACTGGTGCTGCACGACAACAACAAGGTGGTCGGGATTCTCGGTGACAGTGAGCTGTATCACGCACTGCTCGGCAAGAACCTGGGTTAAGGCAACACACACAAAAACGCCGCGAGAGGATCGCGGCGTTTTTGTTTATCGGGACATCGGGTAATGCGGCGTCGAAGCTGATGGCCCCTTCGCGAGCAAGCCCGCTCCCACATTGGATTTGTGAACGACTCAGATCAAATGTGGGAGCGGGCTTGCTCGCGAAGAACACGACGCGGTGCTTCAGATCGAAACACCGCGTCCTATCAAGTTTTAGCTATAGACCCGGCCAAGGAGCTGCCGATGGCTTTCAAACTGATCGAGCACATCACGGGTGATCTGATCCGAAGTGAAGCCCATCAAGTCGTAGTCCTGGCTGCCATTGTGCAGGTACACCTCGGCGCGGTAGTAACGTGCGCGGGGCTCATCAGCACTTTCAGCCGAAACCATGTCGCTCGCCGCTGCCAGATAGCCGTCCAGGCTCACTTCGTAGACAAAAGGGTTGCCCTCTTCCATCTCGATCCGCACGCCCATGCAGCGTTTCGACTTGCCCAGCAACGTCTGCACATCCAGACCCTGAGCACGCAATTGCACAGCTGCATCTTCCAGCGCTGGGCTGACTTGCTTGTCCATGAAACGCTGAACAATCGACTGATTCGGCTGCAAGTCCAGCTGCGTCAAACGCTCGCTGAAACCACGACGACCGCGCGCAGCCAGCTCCGCTTGCTCCTGTTCGATCTGCACGTCCTGGCGCATGGCCTTGTGCAGGCCAAACATGAAGAACACCAGCACCACCGAGAACGGCAGACCGGCGAGCACCACCATGGTTTGCATGGCTTCGAAGTTACCGGCGAACAGCAGGCCGATGGTCACCAGCGTGATCACCGCCGACCAGAAGATCCGCAGCCAGTGCGGGGCGTCTTCGTCGACGTTACCGCCCTTGCACGAAAGGTTGGCCATCATCACCGCGCCGGAATCCGCCGGGGTCAGGAACAACACGAAACCGACAAAGATCGACACGCCGATCACGATTTTCGACGCAGGGTAATGCTCCAGCAACTGGTAAATCGCCATCGACGGCTGCTCCAGCGCCGTCTTGCCGAGCTCCACCGCCCCATGGTTCATCACCAGGTCCAGGGCCGAGTTACCGAAGATCGACAGCCACGCCAAGGTGAAGCCCAGTGGAATCAGCAATACGCCGGCCACCAGTTCACGCACCGTGCGACCACGGGAAATACGCGCGATGAACATGCCGACGAATGGGGCCCAGGAAATCCACCAAGCCCAATAGAACACGGTCCACAGACCCAACCAGCGGTCGGACTTCTCACTGTCGCCTTCGTACACATAGAGGTCGAAAGTCTTCAGCACCACGCCGTTCAGGTAGTCGCCAATGTTTTGCACGAAGCCGTTAAGCAGGTGCAGGGTCGGGCCGAACAACAGCACGAAAATCAACAGACCGCTGAACAGCACGATGTTCAGGTTGGACAGACGGCGGATGCCGTTTTCCACGCCGGACACGGCAGCGATAGTCGCCACGGTGCTCATCACGATGATCACGATCAGCAGATTGGTATTGCTGTGTTCCATGCCGAACAGGTTTTCAAGCCCCGACGACACTTGCAACGAACCAATCCCCAGGTTGGTCACCAGCCCCAGCAGGGTCACGAACATGCCGAAGCCGTCCACCGCGTGACCGGCCGCGCCTTTGACCCAACGCTCGCCCACCAGCGGATACAGCGCCGAACGCAACGCCAGCGGCTGGTTATGACGGTAGGCAAAGTACGCCACGGCCAGGCCGACCAATGCGTAGATCGCCCAGCCATGCAGGCCCCAGTGCAGGAACGTCAGCTGAACCGCCTGACGGGCGGCAAGGTTGCTGGCGGCCACGCCTTCTGGCGGGTTGAAGTAGTGGTCCAGCGGCTCGGAAGCACCGAAGTACAACAGCGAGATGCCGATACCCGACGAGAACAGCATCCCCGCCCAGGCGCCATAGCTGAAGTCCGGGGTGTCGTCTTTGCTGCCCAGTTTGAGCTTGCCGTAGGACGAAAACGCCAAGCCGACGACGAATACCAAATAGGCGGCGATCACCACCATGTAGTACCAGCCGAAGCTGCGGGACAACCAGGCCTGGGCAATACCGAGCAATCTGCCAGCCTCTTGCGGGGCGATAATCAGAATGGCGGTCAACAACAGGATCAACGCGGTAGAGGTGTAGAACACCCAACCGTTGACCGTCACCTTCTCGGGTGGGGTCTTTATAAGAGAGGCAGAACTCATGGCACAGATGCTCCAGGCAGTGCGAGAGAAGAACACAAGGCAACGCGTTACCCGACCAATCGCTTAGTTGGCAGCCGACCAGCGGGTGATATAAAGACACCCCGAAAAAAGCCCGAAGCCCGGGAGCGCCATAGCGCGTGGGTTTCGAGCGTTTTCGGATGTCGTTTTTCCGCCAACTACATGTAGGAAAAACCTGTAGGCAGCGACGAATTGTCGCAGATCTTATTCTTTGTTGATTGAACGTTCAATCAAAACAAAATAGACTGGCCTTCAATCCGATAGACGTTTTACGTCCGCCGGAAGGCCTAAGGAGATGTGCAAGATGCCCAAGGTCGGTATGCAACCCATCCGTCGCCAGCAGTTGATCGAAGCCACATTGCAGGCGGTAGATCAGGTCGGAATGGGGGACGCCAGCATTGCGCTGATCGCCCGTTTGGCCGGTGTCTCGAATGGCATCATCAGTCATTACTTTCAGGACAAGAACGGCCTGATCGCTGCCACGGCGCAGTATCTGATGAGCGTCCTCAGCGAGAACGTCACCGCGCGCCGTCAGGCGCTGGAGGACAGCAGCCCGCGGGCCCACCTCCAGGTGATTATCGAAGGCAACTTCGACGCCAGCCAGGTCAATGGCCCGGCAATGAAAACCTGGCTGGCCTTCTGGGCCACCAGCATGCACCACCCGTCTTTGCACAGGTTGCAGCGGATCAACGATCACCGTCTGTATTCCAACCTGTGCTGCCAGTTCCGCCGTGTATTGCCGCTCGATACCGCGCGCAGTGCAGCCCGGGGCCTGGCAGCCCTCATCGACGGTTTGTGGTTGCGCGGCGCGTTGTCGGGAGATGCTTTCGACACCGAGCAGGCGCACCAGATCGCTTACGAATACATGGATTTCCAACTGGCCAAGCAGGTGAGTTAGAGCACACAGAACCGCTCAGCACCTGAACCGCCACTGACCAGCGTTGCCCAAGCTATAAGGCACGCCCAGTGGTTACCGCCAACCAACTTATGCTCTTGCGAGGACTATATGGCCCGTTTCGAACTGCAAAAACTCTACATCGATGGCGGCTACAGTGACGCCAGCAGCGACGCCACTTTCGAAGCCATCAACCCGGCTAACGGTGAAGTCCTCGCAACCGTACAACGTGCGACCCAGTCAGACGTTGAGCGCGCCGTCGTCAGCGCCGAAAAGGGCCAGAAAATCTGGGCTGCGATGACCGCCATGGAGCGTTCGCGCATCCTGCGTCGTGCCGTCGACATCCTGCGCGAGCGCAACGATGAACTGGCTGCCCTGGAAACACTGGACACCGGTAAGTCGTTCTCCGAAACCAAGTACGTCGACATCGTCACCGGCGCTGACGTGCTGGAGTACTACGCAGGTCTGGTGCCGGCCATCGAAGGCGAGCAGATCCCGCTGCGCACCACTTCGTTCGTCTACACCCGTCGCGAGCCGCTGGGCGTCGTGGCCGGTATCGGCGCGTGGAACTACCCAATCCAGATCGCCCTGTGGAAATCCGCACCAGCCCTGGCGGCCGGTAACGCGATGATCTTCAAGCCAAGCGAAGTCACTTCCCTGACCACGCTGAAACTGGCCGAAATCTACACCGAAGCCGGCGTTCCGGCTGGCGTGTTCAACGTGCTGACCGGCAGCGGCCGTGAAGTCGGTACCTGGCTGACCGAGCACCCACGCATCGAAAAAATCTCCTTCACCGGCGGCACCGACACCGGCAAGAAGGTAATGGCCAGCGCTTCCGCCTCGTCGCTGAAAGACGTGACCATGGAACTGGGCGGCAAATCCCCGCTGATCATCTTCGACGACGCCGACCTCGATCGCGCCGCCGACACCGCCATGATGGCCAACTTCTACAGCTCCGGTCAGGTCTGCACCAACGGCACTCGCGTGTTCGTACCGAGCCACCTGAAAGCCGCGCTCGAAGCAAAGATCGTTGAGCGCGTTGCCCGCATCCGCGTTGGCAACCCGGAAGACGAGAACACCAACTTCGGCCCGCTGGTCAGCTTCGCCCACATGGAAAGCGTGCTGGGTTACATCGCCAAAGGTAAGGAAGAAGGCGCTCGCGTGCTGTGCGGCGGCAGCCGTCTGACCGAAGGCGAATTCGCCAAAGGCGCGTTCGTGGCACCGACCGTGTTCACCGACTGCACCGACGAGATGACCATCGTTCGCGAAGAAATCTTCGGCCCGGTGATGAGCATCCTGACCTACGAAACCGAAGAAGAAGTGATCCGTCGTGCCAACGACACCGACTTCGGCCTGGCCGCTGGCGTCGTCACCAAGGACCTGAACCGCGCTCACCGCGTGATTCATCAACTGGAAGCCGGTATCTGCTGGATCAACGCCTGGGGCGAGTCCGACGCCAAGATGCCGGTTGGCGGTTACAAGCAGTCGGGCGTGGGCCGTGAGAACGGCATCAGCTCGCTGAACAACTTCACACGCATCAAATCGGTACAGGTCGAACTGGGCGATTACGCCTCGGTTTTCTAAGCCCCGGCTGAATACCCGGTAGCAGCTGTCGAGGCACGAGGCTGCGTTGCGTGTCCGCAGGACCGCCCTCAGAGGGTCGCTGCGCGACCCAACGCAGCCTCGTGCCTCGGCAGCTGCTACAGGCGACCTGACCAACTTCAAAGAGGGTGCATTCAATGTCCCAAGAATTCGATTACATCATCATCGGTGCCGGCTCGGCCGGTAACACCCTGGCGACCCGTCTGACTGAAGACGAAGGCGTCACCGTCCTGCTGCTCGAAGCAGGCGGCCCGGACTACCGTTTAGACTTCCGCACGCAAATGCCGGCCGCTTTGGCGTTCCCGCTGCAAGGTCGTCGCTACAACTGGGGCTACGAAACCGATCCAGAACCACACATGGACGGTCGCCGGATGGAATGCGGTCGCGGCAAGGGCCTGGGGGGTTCCTCGCTGATCAACGGCATGTGCTACATCCGCGGCAACGCGATGGACTACGACAACTGGGCCAAACTGCCAGGTCTTGAAGACTGGGACTACCTGAACTGCCTGCCGTATTTCCGCAAGGCTGAAACCCGTGACATCGGCGCGAACGACTATCACGGTGGCGAAGGTCCGGTCAGCGTGACCACGCCAAAAGCCGGCAACAACCCGCTGTTCAACGCGATGGTTGAAGCCGGCGTTCAAGCCGGTTACCCGCGCACCGACGACCTCAACGGTTACCAGCAGGAAGGTTTCGGCCCGATGGACCGCACCGTGACGCCGAACGGCCGTCGCGCCAGCACCGCTCGCGGTTACTTGGACATCGCCAAGAAGCGCTCGACCCTGACCATCGTCACCCACGCCCTGACCGACAAGATTCTGTTCGAAGGCAAGCGTGCGGTCGGCGTGCGTTACTTGATCGGCGCCGCTGAAGAGCGCGTTGAAGCCCGCGCCCGCAAAGAAGTGCTGCTGTGCTCCGGCGCCATCGCTTCGCCGCAGATTCTGCAGCGTTCCGGCGTCGGCCCGGCCGAGTTGCTGAAAAAACTCGACATTCCAGTGGTCCACGACCTGCCGGGCGTAGGTGAAAACCTGCAGGATCACCTCGAGCTGTACCTGCAATACGCCTGCACCCAACCGGTCTCGCTGTACCCGTCGCTGCTCTGGTACAACCAGCCGGCCATCGGAGCCGAGTGGCTGTTCAACGGCACCGGTATCGGCGCCAGCAACCAGTTCGAAGCCGGCGGTTTCATCCGTACCCGTCCAGAATTCGATTGGCCGAACATCCAGTACCACTTCCTGCCGGTCGCAATTAACTACAACGGCAGCAACGGTGTGAAAGAGCATGGCTTCCAGGCGCACATGGGTTCCATGCGCTCGCCGAGCCGTGGTCGGATTCAGGCCAAGTCCAAGGATCCGCGCGAGTACCCGAGCATCCTGTTCAACTACATGGCCACCGAGCAGGACTGGCAGGAATTCCGTGACGGCATCCGCCTGACCCGTGAAATCATGCAACAGCCTGCACTGGACGCGTTCCGTGGCCGCGAAATCAGCCCGGGCATCGACGTGCAAACCGATGAACAGCTCGACCAGTTCATCCGCGAACACGCCGAAACCGCGTTCCACCCGTCCTGCTCGTGCAAGATGGGCACCGACGAAATGGCGGTGGTTGACGCTGAAGGTCGTGTGCACGGCATGCAGAGCCTGCGTGTGGTCGATGCCTCGATCATGCCGATCATCACCACCGGCAACCTGAACGCGCCGACGATCATGATCGCCGAGAAAATCGCCGACAAGATCCGTGGCCGCAAGCCATTGCCGCGTAGCAAGGCCGCCTACTTCGTGGCCGGCGATGCGCCAGTGCGTGGCAAGCCGTTGCGTGATGTGAGTCCTACCGCGCAGTAAGACAGTTACACCGCGGTGCGCCCTTCGCGAGCAAGCCCGCTCCCACAGGAGATCTCCAGTGAACACAAAATTTGTGAACACCCGAGATCAAATGTGTGTGCGGGCTTGCTCGCGAAGAGGCCCGGCCAGACACCACATCTCCCTCTGACCCACCTCGGGTAATCTTTTCCTACACCTCTCCAAGCTTGATCCTACCCCCCACGCAGGCCTAATCTAGCGCCACGCAGACGTTTCACCCCCCTCGCAACATCGATACACCGCCACTCCATACCAAGGAGGTTCCCGAATGTTCGATTTCCACCCCCAGCTCAAGCAGCGCTTCGCTGCCTTGCGCACGGGCGCTGAATTCTTTTCGCTGCGTTATGTGCGCGAGTCCGGTCAGTACCTGTCGGTGCGCAAGAATGTCGCTGAACCTCCCAGCCTGAGCCGTGACGAAGGCGCGATGCTGACCGTTCGGGTCAACGGCGTCGAAGCCTACGCCGCGACCAACGACCTTTCCCAATCCGGCCTGCAAGCCGCGCTGGAGCGAGCCGAGCAACAAGCCCGCCGACTCAAGCCCCACGCTCTGCTCGACCTGCGCGAGCAAGCCGTCTCCAGCGACCGCGCCGACTACTTTTCGCCGAACCTCGACCAGCCCTTCCCGTCCCTGAGCGATTGCTACCAACTGCTCGGTGCCGAATCCGCCGCCGTGCCCAAGGATGAGCGACTGGTGAACTGGGAAGTGAGCATCGGCATCACCAATGTCGAACAGATCTACCTCAACAGCGCCGGCGCCGAACTGCGCCAGGCCCAGCGGTTCGTCTACCCGAGCCTGCAAGTCACCGCCTACGACGGCAACGACAGCCAGACCCGCACCCTGGGCCGCGAAAATTTCGGCCAACAAGGCGGCTTTGACGTGATCAGCCGCTGCGGCCTGGTCGGTGCAGGCCCGACAGTCGCCGATCAGGCGCTGCAATTGCTGCTGGCGCCGAACACCCCGCAAGGCCCGCGCGACCTGCTGTTGATGCCGGACCAAATGATGCTGCAGATCCACGAATCCATCGGTCACCCGTTGGAGCTGGACCGCATCCTCGGTGACGAGCGCAATTACGCCGGTACCAGTTTCGTCAAGGCAGAAGACTTCGGCAGCCTGCAATACGGCTCCAAACTGCTGAACGTGACCTTCGACCCGGACATTCCCGAACAACTCGCCAGTTACGGTCATGACGACGACGGCACCGCCGCGAGCAAACAGTTTCTGATTAAAGAAGGTTTGCTGCTGCGCCCACTGGGCGGCGCGCTGTCGCAATTCCGTGCCGGCATGGAAGGCGTCGCCAACAGCCGCGCTTGCGGCTGGGCCCGTCCGCCAATCGATCGCATGGCCAACCTGAATATCGAGCCCGGCGATCAACCGCTGGAGCAACTGATCGGCAACATCGAACACGGCGTCATGATGTCGACCAATCGCTCGTGGTCCATCGACGATGCGCGCAACAAATTCCAGTTCGGCTGCGAATGGGCTCAGTTGATCGAAAACGGCGAACTCAAAGGCGTGGTCAAGAACCCCAACTACCGGGCGATTTCCGCTCAGTTCTGGAAAAGCCTCAGCGCCGTCGGCGACGCCAGCACCCTCAAGGTCCTGGGCACACCGAACTGCGGCAAGGGCGAACCGAACCAGGTGATCCGCGTCGGCCATGCGTCGCCGGCCTGCGTGTTCAGCAACGTTGATGTGTTTGGGGGGGATGCCTGATGAGCACGTCGAAAAGTCAGGCCGATGCGTTCAAGGCCTTGGTCAATTGGCTGCGCGATGCGATTCGCGAGCCGGAGCAATTCACTCTAAGTTACGCCGCCGAATCCTCGGCCTTCGTGCGCTTCAACCACGCCAAGGTCCGTCAGGCCGGGCAGGTGCAACAGGCGAGCGTCGGTTTCAAACTGATCAACGAGGGGCGCCACGCCGACCTGAACATCACGCTGTCCGGTGATGCTGAAGTCGATACTCAGCGTCTGGCCGAAGGTCTGCAACAGTTGCGCGAAACCTTGCCGCTGCTGCCGCAGGATCCGTACCTGTTGCTCAACCACAACGGCTGGCAGAGCAAGAACGTTCAGGATCACCCGCTGCCGGACACCGAGCAAGTGGTCGCTGAAATCACCCAGGCCGCCGAAGGGCTGGATCTGGTCGGCTTCTACGCCGCCGGCCCGATCAGTCGCGGCTTCGCCAGTTCTTCAGGCGCGTTCGGCTGGCATCAGGCCAACAGCTTCAACTTCGACTTCAGCCTGTTCCATGACAACGGCCAGGCGGTGAAAGCCAGTTACGCCGGGCACGACTGGAACAGCGAAGGGTTTGCCAAGCGCTTTGCGCAAGCACGCGAGCAGTTGGCGTTTCTCGGCAGACCGCAACACACCCTGGCGCCCGGTCAGTACCGCGCCTATCTGGCGCCGGCAGCCCTGGGAGAAATCATGGACATGCTGGGCTGGGGTGGTTTCTCGGCGCAGTCGATTGCCAGCAAAAACAGCCCGCTGCAGAAGCTTTACGCGGGCGACAGTGCGTTCAGCCCGTTGGTGTCCGTTGATGAAAAAGTCAGCGGTTCGTTGAGCCCGGCATTCTCCGGCGAAGGTTATCCGCGCAGCGATCTTGGGTTGATCGTCAACGGCAAAGCCCGCGCGCAGATGGTCAGTTCACGCAGTGCGGCCGAGTACGGCCTGACCGCCAACGGCGCCAGCGGCGGTGAAATGCCGAGCGCAGTGAACATGGCGGCCGGTACGTTGCCTGAGGCTGAAATCCTCAAGCAACTGGGCACTGGCTTGTACATCAGCAACCTGTGGTACCTGAACTACTCCGATCAGCCGGCGGCACGCCTGACCGGCATGACGCGGTTTGCGACCTTCTGGGTCGAGAACGGCGAGATTCAGGCGCCGGTGAGCACCATGCGGTTCGATGACAGTGCTTACAGTTTGTTGGGTTCGCAGCTGGAGGCTTTGACCGAGGAGCGTGAGCTGATGTTGTCGGCCAGCACCTACAGCCAGCGGGCCACGGCCTCGGCGTTGTTGCCGGGGGCGCTCGTGAGCCGATTGACCCTGACCCTGTAAGCACAATCCCACGGTACACAGAAGGCCCTGTGGGAGCGGGCTTGCTCGCGAAAGCGATGGATCCGTCAACATTGATGTTGGATGTGATGACCTCTTCGCGAGCAAGTCGGATCGCCGCACCGCCGCTCCCACATGGACCGTGAGACACAGTGATTTTGCATTAACTTCAACCCACAAGAGGTCCCATGCCCAACCGCCCGCCTCTCGACGCTGTCACCGCCCGCTGGGTGCCGTGGGTCGTCGCCATCGCGTTCTTCATGCAATCCCTCGACGGGACCATCCTCAACACCGCCCTGCCCGCCATGGCCCGCGACTTGGCCGAAGACCCGCTGCGCATGCAGGGCGTGATCATCGCCTACATGCTCACCGTCGCCTTGCTGATCCCTGCCTCAGGCTGGATCGCCGACCGTTTCGGCACCAAGAAAATCTTCTTCGGCGCGATCCTGCTGTTCAGCCTCGGCTCGTTGCTCTGCGCACTGTCGAGCACCCTGAGCATGTTGATTGGCGCACGGGTGATTCAGGGCCTGGGCGGCGCGCTGATGTTGCCGGTCGGGCGGTTGGTGGTGCTGCGTGCCTACCCGCGCTCGGATCTGGTGCGGATCATGGGCTTCATCACCATTCCCGGCCTGCTCGGCCCGTTGATCGGCCCGACCATGGGCGGCTGGATGGTGGAATACCTGACCTGGCACTGGATCTTCCTGATCAACCTGCCGGTCGGCGCTGTCGGTTGCTACGCCGTGTGGAAATTCATCCCCGACCTGCGCGGCACTGAACGCACCCGCTTCGATAGCCTGGGCTTTTTGCTGTTTGGTGCGGCGATGGTGCTGATCACCATCGCCATGGAAGGCCTCGGCGAACTGCACCTGCCGCACTTGCGCGTGATGTTGCTGCTGTTCGGCGGCATGGCGTGTCTGGCGGCGTATTGGTTGCGGGCCGGGCACATCGAAAACCCGTTGTTCGCGCCGTCACTGTTCAAGACCCGGACGTTTGCCGTGGGCATCCTCGGCAACCTGTTCGCCCGACTGGGCAGCGGCGCCCTGCCGTTTCTCGTGCCATTGCTGCTGCAAGTGGCGCTGGGTTACTCACCGTCCCAGGCCGGGATGAGCATGTTGCCGCTGGCGGCGGCAGCGATGGTCGCCAAGTCGGTGGCGCGGCCGCTGATCGAACGCTTGGGCTATCGCATCGTGCTGACCGGCAACACGTTGGCGCTGGGGTTGATGCTGGCGAGCATGGGGCTGGTCGGCGAACAAACGCCGTACTGGCTGCTGTTGGTGATGCTATCGATTCTGGGGGCGATCAACTCGCTGCAGTTCACCGCAATGAACACCGTAACCCTGATCGACCTCGACGATGCCAGCGCCAGCAGCGGCAATAGCTTGTTGTCGGTGGTCGCGCAATTGTCCCTGAGCCTCGGGGTTGCCTGCGCCGGCGCCTTGCTCGGCGGCTTTACCGCAGAGATCGGCAACGACGGTGTGGACACGGTGCTGGGCGCGTTCCAGCTGACCTTTGTAACGGTCGGAATCATGGCGATGCTGGCTGCGACGATCTTCTCCCAGCTTTCACCAAAGGATGGCCGACGGATGGTCAGCCGCGAGCACGATATAGAGCACTGATCTGTAGCAGCTGCCGAGGCACGAGGCTGCGTTGCGTGTCCGCAGGACCGCCCTCGGGGGCCGCTTCGCAGCCCGACGCAGCCTCGTGCCTCGGCAGCTGCTACGACTATTCGTCCAGAATTTGCAGGTGAAGAGAGCGAGACTGGTACACTGCGCGACATTTTGTTTTGCAGGCCAGTCCCGTGACCACCATCGCCACCGCTTTTAATACTTTGCCGCTGTCCGCCGCCATGCTGGCTAACCTCGACTCCCTCGGTTATGCCCAGATGACGCCGATCCAGGCGCAAAGCTTGCCGGTGATCCTCAAGGGGATGGACCTGATCGCCCAGGCCAAGACCGGCAGCGGCAAGACCGCCGCCTTCGGTATCGGCCTGCTGAACCCGATCAATCCGCGCTTCTTCGGTTGCCAGGCGCTGGTCATCTGCCCGACTCGCGAGCTGGCGGATCAGGTTGCCAAGGAACTCCGTCGTCTGGCCCGCGCCGAAGACAACATCAAGATCCTGACCCTGTGCGGCGGCGTGTCCTTCGGCCCACAGATCGGCTCTCTGGAGCACGGCGCGCACATCATCGTCGGCACCCCGGGCCGCCTTCAGCAGCATTTGCGCAAAGGTTCGCTGGTGCTCCATGGCCTGAACACGCTGATCCTCGACGAAGCCGACCGCATGCTCGACATGGGTTTCTACGACTCCATCGAAGAAATCATCGCCCAGTGCCCGGAGCGTCGCCAGACCCTGCTGTTCTCCGCCACGTACCCGACGGGCATCAAGCAGTTGGCCGCGAAGTTCATGCGCAACCCTCAGATCGTGAAGGCCGAGGCGTTCCACGACGACACGCAGATCGAGCAGCGTTTCTACGAGATTTCCCCGGAAGAGCGCATGGACGCCGTGGTCAAAGTCCTCGCGCATCATCGTCCGGCATCCTGTGTCGCCTTCTGCTTCACCAAGCAGCAGGTTCAGGAAACCGTCGATCACCTGACCTCCAAAGGCATCTCCGCCGTCGGCCTGCATGGCGATCTGGAACAGCGTGACCGTGACCAGGTGCTGGCCATGTTCGCCAACCGCAGCACCTCGGTGCTGGTCGCCACTGACGTCGCCGCTCGCGGTCTGGACATCGATGCGCTGGACATGGTGATCAACGTCGAACTGGCCCGGGATTCGGAAATCCACATCCACCGTGTTGGCCGTACCGGTCGTGCTGGTGAGAAAGGGATTGCGATCAGCCTGGTCGCACCGTCCGAAGCCCACCGCGCCCAAGCCATCGAGCAACTGCAGAACTCGCCGTTGAGCTGGGATCAGCTGGACAACCTCAAATCCCAGGGCGGCGCTCCGCTGCTGCCGGTGATGAGTACGCTGGTCATCGGCGCTGGCCGTAAAGACAAGGTTCGTCCGGGCGACATTCTTGGCGCATTGACCGGTGATGCTGGCATTCCCGGCGCTCAGGTTGGCAAGATCGCGATTTTCGACTTCCAGGCCTATGTGGCTGTGGAGCGCGGGATCGCCAAGCAAGCCTTGCAGCGTCTGAACGACGGCAAGATCAAAGGCCGTTCGCTGCGCGTGCGGATTTTGTAAGGATTCTTCGACCCAACGAAGATCCCCTGTGGGAGCGGGCTTGCTCGCGAATGCAATCTGTCAGTCGCCATTGATGTTGGCTGACACACCGCTTTCGCGAGCAAGCCCGCTCCCACAGTTAGTTTTGTGGTGACAGATCAAGAGGACACCGTTTTGCGCTCTACCGAAGTCGTGATCATTGGCGCTGGCGCCGCAGGTTTGATGTGTGCGCTGACTGCCGCCGGGCGCGGGCGCAAGGTGATGTTGCTCGACCATGCCAACAAGGCCGGCAAGAAAATCCTGATGTCGGGCGGTGGCCGCTGTAATTTCACCAACATGTACACCGAACCGAGCAATTTCCTCTCGCAGAACGAACACTTCTGCAAATCCGCCCTGGCCCGCTACACCCAGTGGGATTTCATCGGCATGGTCGCCAAACACGGCGTGCCGTACCACGAGAAAAAACTCGGCCAGCTGTTCTGCGATAACAAATCCAGCGACATCCTCGACATGCTGCTCAACGAGTGCGATCAGGTCGGCGTCAGCCTGCACCTGGACACCTCGATCCAGCACATCGAGAAAATGGAAAGCGGCTACCTGTTGCAAACCACCCTCGATCAGATCACCTGCGAATCGTTAGTGATCGCCACTGGCGGCTTGTCGATCCCGACGCTGGGTGCCACCGGTTTCGGCTATCAGGTGGCCAAGCAGTTCGGCCACGACTTGCTGCCGACCCGCGCAGGGCTGGTGCCGTTCACCATCACCGATCAGCTCAAGGAGCTTTGCACCGAACTGTCCGGTACGTCGGTGGATTGCCTGGTGAGCTGCAATGAGCAGAGTTTCCGCGAGAACATCCTGTTCACCCACCGCGGCCTCAGCGGTCCGGCGATTTTGCAGATTTCATCGTTCTGGGAATCCGGCGACACGGTAGAAATCAACCTGCTGCCGGACCACGACGTACCGAGCTGGCTGCAACAGCAGCAAGCCGAACGCCCGAACAGCGAGCTGAAAACCCTGCTGGGGGAAATCTTCACCAAGAAGATGGCCAACCTGCTGGCGGATAACTGGTTCGCCTCCAAACCGATGAAGCAGTACACCTATGCAGAAATTGCCGACATCGCGGAAAAACTGGCGAGTTGGAAAGTGGTTCCGGCCGGCACTGAAGGTTATCGCACCGCTGAAGTGACCCTGGGCGGCGTCGATACCAACGAGGTGTCGTCCAAGACCATGGAATCGCTGAAAAGCCCTGGCTTGTATTTCATCGGCGAAGTGCTCGACGTCACCGGGCATCTGGGCGGTTTCAACTTCCAGTGGGCGTGGGCCTCGGGTTACGCCGCCGCGCAATACGTCTAATCCCCCAAACGCAATCCCTGTAGGAGCTGCCGAGTGAAACGAGGCTGCGATCTTTTGATCTTGTTTTTCCAGGATCAAGATCAAAAGATCGCAGCCTGCGGCAGCTCCTACAGGGATTGCGTTGCAGTGTAAGAACAGGGAAGGAACAGATTTTGCTGTCAGATGTGATCGGCGCCATTGCGTCAGCGTCATTACTGGCTCAATTTAGCGTCATTGCCTCGGAAGGCCCTCGCACTTCATGTCATCGACCCCGTTTAGTCAGTCTCTGCGTCGCCTTTGGGCGCTGGATAAATTCAGCTACAGCGTGCGAGTGTTCATCGCCCTGACCGGCAGCATGGCGCTGTGTTGGTACAAAGATGAAATGGGGCTGCTGATCCCGCTGTTCCTCGGGATCATCGCCAGCGCCCTGGCCGAGACCGACGACAGTTGGCAAGGCCGCCTTAACGCACTGGCCGTGACGCTGGTGTGCTTCAGCGTCGCCGCCCTCTCCGTCGAACTGCTCTTCCCCTACCCCGTCGTTTTTGTCATCGCCCTGGCCCTGGCCAGTTTCGGCCTGACCATGCTCGGCGCCTTGGGTGAACGCTATGGCGCGATTGCCTCCGCGACGTTGATTCTGTCGGTCTATACCATGATCGGCGTGGACCAGCGCGGCGGTGCAGTCACCGATTTCTGGCACGAGCCGGTGCTGCTGGTGGCCGGTGCAGCCTGGTACGGTTTGCTCTCGGTGCTGTGGCAGGCGATGTTTTCCAATCAGCCGGTGCAGCAAAGCCTGGCGCGGTTGTTCCGTGAGTTGGGTTACTACCTGAAGCTGAAGTCCTTGCTGTTCGAGCCGATCCGGCAGATGGACGTGGAAGCGCGTCGACTGGAACTGGCGCAGCAAAACGGCCGTGTCGTGGCAGCACTGAACGCCGCCAAAGAAATCATCCTGCACCGGGTCGGCAACGGTCGACCGGGCTCGAAACTCAGCCGTTACCTGAAGCTGTACTTCCTCGCTCAGGACATCCACGAGCGCGCCAGTTCCTCGCACTACCCTTACAACGCCTTGGCCGATGCCTTCTTTCACAGCGACGTGATGTTCCGCTGCCAGCGCCTGCTGCGCCAGCAAGGCAAGGCCTGCCGGGCGCTGGCCGAGTCGATCCAGATGCGCCAGCCGTTCATCTATGACGCCAGCTTCGCCGAAGCCCTGAGCGACCTGCACGCCTCTCTCGAACATTTGCGCGTTCAGAGCAACCCGGCGTGGCGCGGACTGTTGCGGTCGTTGCGGGCACTGGCGGCCAACCTCGGCACGCTCGATCGTTTGCTCAGCGACGCCAGCAATCCCGACGCCTTGGCCGATGCCACCGACAGCAGCCTGCTCGACCGTTCGCCGCGTAGCCTCAAAGATGTGTGGATTCGGTTACGCACGCAGCTGACACCGACTTCATTGCTGTTCCGTCACGCACTGCGTTTGCCCCTGGCCTTGAGCATCGGCTACGGGATGGTGCATTTGATCCACCCGTCTCAGGGTTACTGGATCATCCTCACCACGCTGTTTGTCTGCCAGCCAAACTACGGCGCCACCCGCCGCAAACTCGGCCAACGAATCATCGGCACCGCCATCGGCCTCACCCTGGCCTGGGCGTTGTTCGATCTGTTTCCGAATCCCTTGGTCCAGTCGTGCTTCGCGATCGCCGCCGGGGTGGTGTTCTTTATCAACCGCACCACCCGCTACACCTTGGCGACGGCCGCGATCACCTTGATGGTGCTGTTCTGCTTCAACCAGGTCGGGGATGGTTACGGGCTGTTCTTGCCGCGGTTGTTCGATACCTTGCTCGGCAGCCTGATCGCCGGGTTGGCGGTGTTCCTGTTCCTGCCGGACTGGCAGGGCCGACGCCTGAACAAAGTGCTGGCCAACACCCTGACCTGCAACAGCATTTACCTGCGCCAGATCATGCAGCAATACGCCGTCGGCAAAAGCGACGACCTGGCGTATCGCCTGGCCCGACGCAATGCGCACAACGCCGACGCGGCACTGTCGACGACGCTCGCCAACATGCTGATGGAGCCGGGGCATTTCCGTAAGGAGGCGGATGTCGGTTTTCGCTTCCTGGTGCTGTCGCACACCTTGCTCAGTTATTTGTCCGGACTGGGCGCACACCGGGAAACCCAGCTACCGCCCGACGTGCGCGAGCATTTGATCGACGGTGCCGGCGTGAGACTGGCCGCCAGCATCGATGAAATTGCCCAAGGGTTGGCGAGCAAACTGCCGATTGCGATTCAGAGCGATGAGGAAGAGGCACTGGCCAATACGCTTGAACAGATGCCGGACGAAATCGATGAAGGCCAACGGCTGGTGCAGACGCAGTTGGCGTTGATCTGCCGTCAGCTTGGGCCATTGCGGACGTTGGCGGCGCACCTCATCAAGGAAACGAGTGAGGATTGAGATCTGCGGTGGCTGAGCGGGCATCATCGCGAGCAAGCTCCCACAGGGATTACCTAAATCCTGTGGGAGCGAGCTTGCTCGCGATGAGGTCATCAGCCACACCTTACATCCCATGCTGTTCCATCAACCGCTGATAACTGCCATCCACTTTCATCGCCGCGATCTCGCGGTCGAAACCGGCGACGATCTGTTCATGCCGGGGGTTCTTCAGGCTGACCAGGATGTGCAGGCTGTTCTCGCTCAATGGCTGGGGCAAAAACTCCACGGCATTGCGCACCTTGGAAGATTCCCGGGCCAGGTAGTAACGCGCGACGTATTCGTCTTCCAGCGTCAATTTGACCCGGTCGGCGGCGACCATGCGCACCGCCATGGAGAAGCTGTGCACCGGGACTTTCAGCAGCGACACGTCGTCATCGAACGCCGACGAATAGGCATAACCGCGCACCACCGCTATCGGGAAGGTGTGCAGTTGTTGCAGGTTGTTGTATTCGATCGGTGTGTCTTTGCGCTTGAGAAAGCGCACACGGTTGAGCAGGTATTCGCCGGAAAACTGGCCAAGTTTCGTACGATCGTCGGTGTACCAGGCGTTGACCAACACGTCGTATCGACCCTCGCCAACCCCCAGCAAGGCCCGCGCCCAAGGCACTTGTTCAAACTCACTGGCATAACCGGCCCGGGCCAGCGCTGTGCTGACGATGTCCGTGGCCAACCCACCGTTGGCCAGCGTGGCATCGGTAAAGGGTGGCCAGGCATCGGCGACCAATCGCAGCTTTTCCGCTGCCGCGCCTTGAGTCAGCAACAGCAATCCAATCAAAGCAAAGGCTCGATGCAATCGCGGCATGCTAGAAAATCCTTAGCGGGCTGGACGCCCGACGTGTTTTCAGCCAAAACTCCAAGGCCCCCGTACTGCCAAACCCAAGTACTAACATTAACTCATCGAAGCCACTGCACAGCGCTTCATCTCAGATTACACAAACAAGACAAGGCCGCGCGAAATGAATGATGGCATTTTGGCCTTTGTCACAGATTTCTCTGCCATAAAGACATCTTTCGCCTGGGCGCTTAGTATCGCAGCGACGATGTTCAAGGAGTGTGAAGATGACAATCGATTGGGTCTGCAAACACCACAACGATCTGGGCAAAGAGCAGCTGTACGCCATTCTGCAGCTACGTGCAGAGGTGTTTGTCGTTGAGCAGAAATGCGTCTATCAGGACGTCGACGGCCAGGATCTGGAAGGTGACACCTGCCATTTAATGGCTTGGGACGGGGATCGGCTGGTGGCGTACCTGCGGTTGCTCGACCCGGAATTACAGGGTGGCGACGTGGTCATCGGGCGGGTAATCATTGCCCCTCAAGCGCGCGGTACAGGGCTTGGGCATGAGCTGATGGCACAGGCGTTGAAGCAGGCTGAAAAGCGCTGGCCTGAAGTACCGATCTATCTCTCGGCCCAGGCGCATTTGCAGGGGTATTACGCTAAATATGGATTTGTGGTGGCGGGCGAGGAGTTCGTGGAGGATGGCATTCCTCATATCGGGATGCGTCGTTCCTGAGGGTCTCTTCGCGAGCAAGCCCGCTCCCACAATTGATCTGCGTCGTGCACAAAGTCCATATCCACTGGAGATCTAATGTGGGAGCGGGCTGGCTCGCGAAGGCGTCAGCCGGTTCACCGCAGAAGTTCAGGGGTACTCAAGCACCGCTTTAATCTGCCGAAGATTGCGCTCGATCCACCCCCGATCTATCGCCCCCCACTCGCGAATCCGATAACGCCCGGCATGATTGCGCGCACCGTCTTCCTGCTCGAACTCGCAAACAATGTCCAGATCCGCCAATGCCGCGATGGTGTCCTGAGCCGTGCGCCGGGGCATGCCGGTCACTTCGGTCAGCGCCGGGACGCTACTGGCCAACCCGCTATCAATCAGGTACGCCACGTACAACCGACGATAGAAGCTGCTCTTGGTCTTGCTTACATCCATCTAAACACTCCCGGTTGCGATATTTTGATCTCTATTGCATATCCCGCCACGTCAGGTACACCCGCACATCGAACTCCACCTGGTGATACCCCGGCAACATGTGTTCGCAAAGCTTGTAGAACGCCTTGTTGTGATCAGACTCTTTGAAGTGCGCCAGTTCATGCACCACGATCATTTTCAGAAACTCGGCAGGTGCTTCCTTGAACAATGAAGCTACACGAATTTCTTTCTTGGCCTTGAGCTTGCCGCCCTGCACCCGGGATATCGCGGTGTGCAATCCGAGGGCGCGGTGGGTCAGGTCCAGACGGTTGTCGAACAACACCTTATCGATGGCCGGGGCGTTGCGCAGGTATTCCTGCTTGAGGTCCAGCGTATAGGTGTACAACGCCTTGTCGCTCTGTACCCGGTGTTTTTCCGGGTAACGCTGGCTCAGGTAGTCGCCCAGCCGACCGTCGGCGATCAGCTGGCGCACTTGGTCCTGCAGTGCTGCAGGATAGGCCTGGAGGTATTTCAACGCGGTCATTGGGGCGGCAACACGATTCACGAAAAGGTCGCCAGTGTAGCGAATTCAGGCGGTCAGCGTGTTCCAGTCGAACGACCGCACAAAGTCGCCGACGTCCTCGGCCATCATCGGCCGTGCGACCAGAAACCCTTGCACGTACTCGCAACCATTGGCTTGCAGCCACTGATATTGCGCAACAGTTTCAACCCCTTCGGCAATCACCAGCATCCCGTACTCCTTGCACAACTCGATCACATTGCGCACCAGCGCCGCATCGCGTGAGGACTCCAGAAGCCGGCCAATCAAATGCCGGTCGAACTTGAGCGTGTCCAATTCCAGATCGCGCAGATGAGACAGCGAACACGGCCCGGAACCGAAGTCATCCAGGGCCACTCGCACACCCAGGTTACGCAGCAGGCGCAGCTGTTTGCGGGTTTCCTCGGGGTTTTGCATCAAAGCCTCTTCAGTGACCTCGACTTCCAGATGGCGCGCCTGCAAACCATGGCGCTCCAATACCTGGCGCAGCTCAGTGACCAGATTGGGCATGCCGAACTGCGTACTGCTCAAACTGACGCCCAGCACCAGGTCGTTGGCAAACAAGGTTTCCCAGGCCTTTCGCTGGCTCGCCCCTTGTTGATAGATCCAGCTGCCCAGGCGACTGATCAACCGCGCCTCTTCCAGCAATGGCAAAAACAGCCCCGGCGGTACATCGCCGACGCTCGGGTGCTGCCAGCGAATCAGCGCTTCGAACCCGCGAATCTGCCCACTGGCAATGGCCACCTGAGGTTGATATACCAAATTGAATTCACGGTTCTCGATTGCCGCGCGCACACTTTCTTCGAGCATCAGCCGCGAGCGTGCCCGGCCGTTCATTTCGTGATCGTAGAAACGATATTGCTGACGGCCGGCGCGCTTGGCTTCGTACATGGCGATGTCAGATGCGCGCAACAAACCGTCAAGATTGGAACCGCAATCCGGGTACGTCGCAATGCCGATGCTGGCGCCCAACGCGATATCCAGACCATCGATCTGCTGACAGATCGACACCCGCTCAATCAGCTTCTCGGCAATCTTTGCCGCTTGCTCAGGGAATTCCAGATCCAGCAAAGCGGTGAACTCATCACCGCCCATGCGCGCCAGAATGTCGAAGGGCCGCAGACAGGCCTTCAACTGCTCGGACACCCACCGCAGCACCCGGTCGCCGGCATCGTGACCAAGGGAATCGTTGACCCGTTTGAAGCCGTCGAGGTCCAGATACAGCAGCACCCAGGCGCTGTCTGAGCGGTCGCCACGCAACAGCAGGTTTTCCGCCGTCTGGTAAAAGCCGCGACGATTGAGCAGCCCGGTCAATGGATCAGTGACGGCCTGGAACTCCAGTTGCTGATGCAGATGGCGCACCACCGACATGTCCAGCACCGTCACCACCATCGCATGTTGTTCGCTGGGCAACGGTGCGCAGGACAGCGCCACGGGCACCTGCTGGCCGGGCGCCGTACGCAGCAATGCATCGTGCAGGCGCAAGGTTTCGCCGCGTTTGTAACCGGCGAACAACTCGGAGTCGGCCCAGATCGGGATGTGCGGATTTTGCAGGAAATCCAGGAACTCTTTGCCGTGCAGGTCTTGCACCGTGGCATTGAGCAGCCGCGACATCGCCGGATTGGCAAAGCGGATCAGACCGTCCTCACCGACCACCAGGATGCCTTCGGCGGCATTGTCGAGCACCGAGGCATTAAACGCGCGTGCGACCTCCAGATCGTGGCTCAGGCGCTGCAACGCACGGCGATTGCGCTGATGCTCGAGCAGCGCCTGGACTTTGGGCTTGAGAATTTGAGGGTCGAACGGTTTGAACAGGTAATCCACCGCACCGCAGGCATAGCCCTTGATCATGGCGTCCTGGGACTGTTCGTTGGCGGTAAGAAAAATGATCGGCGTGAGGCAGGTTCGTTGGCTGCCGCGCATCAGGCGTGCCACTTCAAAACCGTCCATGCCCGGCATCTGCACATCCAGCAGCACCAGGTCGACATCGTGTTCGAGTAACAGACTGAGCGCCTCGAAGCCCGAGGCGGCGGTCATGACCTGCCAGTCCTGGCGCTGCAACAACGCGCGCATGCTGATCAGGTTTTCAGGGTAATCATCGACGATTAAAAGAATTGAACTGCCTTCAGCTGGCGTGGGTTGCGAGCATTCCATGCTGCTTCTCTTATGCGGGACGTCAGGCCGGTTTCTCGTGAAAACCGGACAAATACTAAGCCTTCACTCTAGACCGGGTTCTGCAAAAGCAGAAGCTATCAGTACGCCATCATTTAACCAAAGAGTCCATTTGCCGACTAACGGTCGGCGCCACAGGCCTCTGAAACCGGGAAAGATGGCCTTTTAACAGGATTTTGACGTCACCCGTTTGTCATTTACGCATTAACAAATTGAACTTCTGCGATTATAAGGATTGCCCCCAAGGCGCGTGCCAGAGCTTCTGGAACGTGCGTGCAGTAAAAAAACGTGGAAGCTTTTGTCTATGATTGATCTCGCAACCTGGAACCTCAGCGTTCCCGTCGGCAATCCGCCGTACACCGTTGAAACGTCAAAACTGGTGGATGGCTTCAAGGACCAATACTTCCACTCCGACACCGGCACCTTGTTTTTCTGGGCCCCGGTCACCGGTTCCAAAACTGAAAACGCAAAGTACCCCCGCACTGAACTTCGCGAAACCTACAGCAATGGCACCCTGAAAAACTGGCTCTACCCGGACGCCGACAATACCCTGCGCGCCACCATGGCGGTGAATCAGGTACCGAGTTCGGGGAAGATCGTTATTGGCCAGATCCACGCCTATGAAAGCCAGAAGCCCATGGTGAAGCTCGAGTATCAGTACAGCACCACTACGCAGTCAGGCAACATCGTCGCCAAGGTTCGTATGCACCCTGATGACGATAGCGCACGGATAATCACCATTGCTACCGGGGTGAAACTGGATCGGGAGTTTTCCTACCTCATCCACCTGAGCCCGCGCGGCGCGCTGGGCATCAGTGCGGCGGGCTACCAGTGGGACACCGAAATCAGCAAGACCTGGAGCGTCAAGCCGCTGTACTTCAAGGCCGGGGTTTATGTGCAGGACAACACCGGGTACACCAGCGAAGGCGGGCAAGTGACGTTCAGCAAGCTGGATATTGATCACGATAAATAGAGATCGCGTCCACCGCACAAAAGATCGCAGCCTTCGGCAGCTCCTACATGAGATCGAGTCGCCACTGGAGCTGCCGAAGGCTGCGATCTTTTGATCTTTAGCTCCGAAAAGCACGTAGGAACCCGCCCATTGTGGCGAGGGAGTTGCTCCCACCGGGCTGCAAAGTTGGCCCCAAAACCTGCCATCTCATTCCTGCTGACACACCACACAGCCCGATTGACGACGGCTGCGCCGCCGAGCGGGACCAAGCCCCCTCGCTACAATGACCGCGCACGGTCCTACACCCCGGTTGCAGCCGCCAAAGTCGCCGCTGATAGTTAGCCCCGTCGCTGACAGCAGTCGGCTATAGGGTTTCGCAGCCCTACCGAGTTAGAACCACAACCGTCAAAATACGACACGGGCAGCGTTTGCCCGTACTCGTTTTTTATGGCGGCTGTGCGTGGGAGACCCTCGGGTCTGCCGGGTCTTAACTCCTCGGTCTGCGAACCCGCGCACTGCTGCCACCCCATTTGTTTCGCAGCAAACGGTGGCGAATTCTTTCTTGAGTTAAGGATTTTCCATGAGCAATCAACAACCGCCCCGCCGCTTCACCCCCATGTCCCAATTCGCCACCGACTACCCCGTCCTCCTCATCGACAGCGACGCCCCGCTGCGCGAACTCCACAATTGTGTCAGCGAACGCCTCAACGCCGCCCTCAAATACCTGCACCTCATGGCCTGTACCAGCCTCCCCGACTACGCCGAGAACGACATCAACACCGTCACTAACATCGCCCGGATCCTGGTTCAGGATGTAAGCGATGTGTTTCGGGTGATTGAGCCGCGCGGGTTTGAAACGCTCAAGAGTCAGTAGTCAATTTTCAGGCAATAAAAAACCCGCATCGCTGCGGGTTTTTTAATACCGGTAGTAACGCTGAAGGCTTAGTTGACCTTCGCGTTCAACTCACCTTTCAAATAACGCTGATACATCGCTTCCAACGAGATCGGCTTGATCTTCGAAGCATTGCCCGCAGTACCAAACGCTTCATAACGTGCGATACACACATCACGCATGGCAGTAACAGTCGCGCCGAAGAACTTACGCGGATCGAATTCACTCGGGTTGGNGGATGCGTGCTCCTAAACAACCAAAACCAATCACGCCAGCTAACGGCTTGACTCAACTGATATAAACACTGGAATAAAGACTCCAATCGGAATAACTAACATTGTCCGCAGTCTCCCGGACTTGCACATTAATAGTCTGACCTCCATACATTAGCAACGTTGATTCCTGCGTCATAAACGAATAATCGCCATCCGCCCCAACAACACCAGTCCCCAGCATCGCGCCTGTGCCCGCCTGATGCAGATAGATCCTAAAGCCAGGAGTTCCTCGCCCACGAACCGTTATTGAGGCATTGCCGCCCCAGGCTGAATCAATATAGGCAGTCATAGTTATTACCCTCAGTAATGACCGTCGAGGCTTCGACGACCACCCCCTACTCTAGGCAGGCAACTTGCCTCGTACTACCTGTCAGAAATACCTATACCGACCAACGGTACAGCTAGCTTTAAAGCCCAATTACCCAAAAAAGAGCCCTCTCCCCCCTGACTACAGTTATAAAAAAACCGCCTTTCGGCGGTTTTCATAAACAGGTTCAACTCAAAGGCTTAGTTAACCTTAGCGTTCAACTCACCCTTCAAATACCGCTGATACATCGCTTCCAACGAGATAGGCTTGATCTTCGAAGCATTGCCCGCAGTACCAAACGCTTCATAACGTGCGATACACACATCACGCATGGCAGTAACAGTCGCGCCGAAGAACTTACGCGGATCGAATTCACTCGGGTTGGNAGACGCCAAACGCAGGTCGGTGTCGATGTTGACCTTGCGCACGCCGTGCTTGATGCCTTCGACGATTTCTTCAACCGGTACGCCGTAGGTTTCTTTGATGTCGCCGCCGTACTGGTTGATGATCGCCAGCCAGTCTTGCGGAACCGAAGACGAGCCGTGCATCACCAGGTGGGTGTTCGGGATGCGTTTGTGGATTTCTTTGATGCGGTCGATGGCCAGCACGTCGCCGGTAGGCGGCTTGGTGAACTTGTAGGCGCCGTGGCTGGTGCCGATGGCGATGGCCAGGGCGTCGACTTGAGTGCGCTTGACGAAGTCAGCGGCTTCTTCCGGGTCGGTCAGCATTTGGCTGTGATCCAGAACGCCTTCGGCGCCGATGCCGTCTTCTTCACCGGCCATGCCGGTTTCCAGCGAACCCAGGCAGCCCAGCTCGCCTTCTACCGATACGCCGCAGGCGTGAGCCAGGGCCACGGTTTGTTGGGTGACGCGGATGTTGTAGTCGTAGTCGGTCGGGGTCTTGCCGTCTTCACCCAGGGAACCGTCCATCATCACCGAGCTGAAGCCCAGTTGGATGGAGCGCTGGCAGACGTCAGGGCTGGTGCCGTGGTCCTGGTGCATGCACACCGGGATGTGCGGGAATTCTTCGATTGCCGCCAGGATCAGGTGACGCAGGAACGGGGCGCCTGCGTATTTGCGAGCACCGGCCGAAGCCTGGACGATCACCGGGGAGTCAGTCTTGTCAGCGGCTTCCATGATGGCGCGCATCTGCTCAAGGTTGTTGACGTTGAAGGCTGGAACGCCGTAGCCGAACTCGGCTGCGTGGTCCAGCATCTGGCGCATGCTGATAAGTGCCATTGTGTGTGTCTCTCCCGGTTGAGGGTCGTTAATCGTGCCAGCCTGCCGTAGCGGCGGCGGCTATTCAAGTTATTGCAGATCGGGGGTTGGCCCGCTCCGCTCATTCGGTGCTGCAAAAATCTGATGTACCCGCACAGATTCATTGTGGGAGCGGGCTTGCTCGCGAATGCGATTTAACATTCAACGTTGATGCAAGCTGACCCGACGCCTTCGCGAGCAAGCCCGCTCCCACATTTGGATCTGCTTCCACATTGGATCTGTGGTGTATCAATTTCGTGTCTTACTGCGCTTTACAACCGCGGCCGATCAAATCATTGGTGGCGACCCAGTACACCAGGCCTTCCTCACCTTTTATGTGAAACGCCAGCATGTCGTTGCTGTACAGCGAACCTTCGGCGCCCGGCTCATGCTTCAAGCGGTAGACCTGATCGGCACCGCCCAGGCGAACGTCGACTTCCTTGCGGCTGTCGTCGGTGTAGCGCCAGAGCACTTTAGCCTGACTGTCGCAGGTCCAGGTGGTCCAGCTGTCCGTCGATTCGGCAGGCTTGAACAGGTTCAAATTAGCGCAACCTGCCAGCAGAGCCAGCGCCGCAACGGCGATAAAACCTTTCATCCATGTTCCTCGACTGACGGCACACGCCGCCAGCCCTGAGTAAAGTGTCAGACCCGTCAAGGGCAACCATGTTCCTTGGCCGGGGTCTGTGTCTCATATTTGTCCAGGCCATCAGGCCCGGAACGCTTGTTGATCACCGGATTGGTTTCGGCCTGCCAGTCGGCCTGGTAGCAGCCTTTGTCCTGCTCAGGCGTCTCGGGTACCTTCGGGGCTTTCGGGTTACTCCCGCAAGCTGCCAGCGACCCCGCGATAATCAACAGCGCTAATGTTTTGACCATCTGAACACTCCTTTGCCTGGTCAAATGGGCGGCCTCAGGCCTTGGCCCGGCTTTCCAGGACTTCAACGGCCGGCAGCACCTTGCCTTCGACAAATTCGAGGAACGCGCCGCCGCCGGTAGAAATGTAGGAGATCTGATCGGCAACGCCATATTTATCGATAGCGGCCAGGGTGTCGCCGCCGCCAGCAATGGAGAATGCCGAGCTGTCTGCGATGGCCTGGGCCAGGACTTTGGTGCCGTTACCGAACTGGTCGAATTCGAACACGCCCACCGGGCCGTTCCACAGAATGGTTTGGGACGACTTCAGCAGCTCGGCGAAATTCGCCGCGGTCTGTGGGCCGATGTCCAGAATCATGTCGTCTGCGGCCACATCAGCGATCAGTTTGACGGTAGCGGTGGCGCTTTCAGCGAACTCCTTGGCGACCACGACGTCGACCGGCAGCGGCACGCTGACCTTGGCGGCGATGGCGCGAGCGGTGTCCAACAGGTCCGGCTCGTACAGGGACTTGCCGACCGGGTGACCGGCAGCAGCGAGGAAGGTGTTGGCAATGCCGCCGCCGACGATCAGCTGGTTGCAGATCTGGCTCAGGCTGTTGAGGACGTCGAGTTTGGTCGAGACCTTGGAGCCGGCAACAATCGCCGCCATTGGCTGGGCCGGGGCGCCGAGGGCTTTGCCCAGTGCGTCCAGTTCGGCAGCCAGCAACGGGCCAGCGGCCGCGACTTTGGCGAACTTGGCCACGCCATGGGTCGAACCCTCGGCGCGGTGAGCGGTGCCGAAGGCGTCCATCACAAACACGTCGCACAGGGCGGCGTATTGCTGGGCCAATTCGTCAGCGTTCTTTTTCTCGCCCTTGTTGAAGCGCACGTTTTCGAACAGCACGATGTCACCGGCCTTCACGTCAACGCCGCCCAGGTAATCGGCCACCAACGGCACTTCACGGCCCAGGGCCTTGCTCAGGTAATCAGCGACTGGCTTGAGGCTGTTCTCGGCCGAGAACTCGCCTTCGGTCGGACGGCCAAGGTGCGAGCAGACCATCACGGCCGCGCCTTTTTCCAGGGCCAGCTTGATGGTCGGCAGCGAGGCCAGGATTCGCGCATCGCTGGTGACAACACCGTCCTTGACTGGGACGTTGAGGTCTTCGCGGATCAGTACGCGCTTACCTTGCAGATCGAGGTCGGTCATCTTCAACACGGTCATGGGTCGCATTTCCTACTGTTTTGGAGAGCAGTGTTTTGGAGAGCCAGCTGATTGCAGATAGTGTTCCGCAACATCCAGCATTCGGTTGGCAAACCCCCATTCGTTGTCGAACCAGGCCAGGATGTTCACCAGCCGTGGGCCGGAAACTCGAGTCTGACTGGCATCGACGATGGCCGAATGTGGGTCATGATTAAAATCACAACTGGCGTGAGGCAACTCGGTGTAGGCCAGAAGGCCTTTGAGCGGGCCGCTGGTGGCGGCCTCGCGCAAAATCCGGTTGACCTCGGTGGCGTCGGTGTCGCTCACGGTCTGCATCGTAATGTCGAGGCAAGACACGTTAACCGTCGGCACCCGCACGGCTTTGGCCTGAATTCTCCCGGCAAGTTCCGGTAACAGCCGTTCGATGCCACGCGCCAGACCAGTGGACACCGGAATCACCGACTGAAACGCCGAACGGGTGCGCCGCAAGTCTTCGTGATGATAGGCGTCGATCACCGGCTGATCGTTCATCGCCGAGTGAATGGTGGTGATCGACACGTATTCCAGACCAATGGCCTGATCCAGCAGGCGCAACAGCGGCACGCCGCAGTTGGTGGTGCAGGACGCGTTGGACACCAGCAGCTCATCACCGGTCAGGCAATCCTGGTTCACGCCGTAGACGATAGTGGCGTCGACATCCGCCTCGCTGGCCATCGGCTGGGAAAACAGCACACGCGGCGCACCGGCGTCGAGGAAACGCTGGCCATCGGCACGCGTGTGGTAAGCGCCGGAGCACTCCAGCACCAGATCGACGCCCAACGACGCCCAATCGATGCCTTCAGGGGTGGCACTGCGCAGGACCTTCACGCAGTCGCCATTAATATGCAGACAATCGCCCTCGACCTTCACTTCCCCGGGAAAACGCCCGTGAGTGGAGTCGAATCGTGTCAGGTATTCGATGCTGGCCATGTCCGCCAGATCGTTGATCGCAACAATTTCAAACCCAGCCTTATCGCCTCGCTCAAACAACGCACGCAAGACGCAACGACCAATCCGGCCGTAGCCGTTGAGTGCAACTTTGTAAGGACGCGGTTGAGGCATGGGGGTTCTCGATAGACGCAGACAGAACGAAATCTCGTTAACAACACGACCCCTGTAGGAGCTGTCGAGTGAAACGAGGCTGCGATCTTTTGATCTTGTTTTTAAGATCAAGATCAAAAGATCGCAGCCTTCGGCAGCTCCTACAGGAAACGCGGAAGCCTGGGCCGCCGCGTGGTGTTTTAGTCTTCCAGCAGCTCTTCTGCCTGACCCAGGATGTTTTCCAGGGTGAAGCCGAACTCTTCGAACAAGGCAGGCGCAGGCGCCGACTCGCCATAGGTGGTCATGCCGATCACGCGGCCTTCCAGGCCCACGTACTTGTACCAGTAGTCCGCGTGGGCGGCTTCGATGGCGATACGGGCGCTGACCTGCAACGGCAGAACCGCTTGCTTGTAGCCGGCGTCCTGAGCATCGAACACGCTGGTGCAAGGCATCGAAACAACACGCACCTTACGACCTTGTTCGGTCAGCTTGTCGTAGGCCTGAACCGCCAGACCGACTTCGGAACCGGTGGAGATCAGGATCAGCTCAGGCTCGCCGTCGCAATCCTTCAACACGTAACCGCCACGGGCGATGTCGGCGATCTGGAACGCATTACGGGTTTGGTGCTGCAGGTTCTGACGCGAGAAGATCAGCGCCGAAGGGCCGTCCTTGCGTTCCAGAGCCAGTTTCCAGCACACCGCCGATTCAACGGCATCGGCTGGGCGCCAGGTGTCGAGGTTCGGCGTGCTGCGCAAGCTGGTCAGTTGCTCGATCGGCTGGTGAGTCGGGCCGTCTTCGCCCAGACCGATGGAGTCGTGGGTGTAGACGAACACGACACGCTGCTTCATCAGCGAGGCCATGCGCACGGCGTTGCGGGCATATTCCATGAACATCAGGAAGGTCGCGCCGTAAGGCACCAGACCACCATGCAAGGCCACGCCGTTCATGATCGCGCTCATGCCGAACTCGCGAACGCCGTAGTACATGTAGTTGCCGCTGGCGTCTTCAGCCGAAACACCTTTGCAACCTTTCCACAGGGTCAGGTTGGAACCGGCCAGGTCAGCGGAGCCGCCCAGTAGTTCAGGCAACAGCGGGCCGTAGGCATTCAGTGCATTCTGGCTGGCTTTACGGCTGGCGATGGTTTCGCCCTTGGCGGCGACTTCAGCAATATAAGCAGAGGCTTTTTCAGCGAAGTCTTCCGGCAGGTCGCCGCTCAGACGACGAATCAGCTCGTTGGCCAACTCAGGGAAAGCAGCGGAGTAGGCAGCGAAACGCTGATCCCATTCGGCTTCGGCCGCGCGACCGGTTTCCTTGGCGTCCCACTCGGCGTAGATGTCGGCCGGGATTTCGAACGGACCGTGGTTCCATTTCAGCGCAGCACGGGTCAGAGCGATTTCCGCGTCACCCAGTGGGGCTCCGTGGCAGTCTTCCTTGCCTTGCTTGTTCGGTGAACCGAAACCGATGGTGGTCTTGCAGCAGATCAGGGTTGGCTGATCGCTTTTGCGCGCAGTTTCGATCGCGATCTTGATCTCTTCAGGGTCGTGACCGTCAACGTTGCGGATGACCTGCCAGTTGTAGGCTTCGAAGCGCTTCGGCGTGTCGTCGGTGAACCAGCCTTCGACTTCGCCGTCGATGGAAATGCCGTTGTCGTCGTAGAAGGCGATCAGTTTGCCCAGGCCCAAAGTACCGGCCAGGGAGCCGACTTCGTGGGAAATGCCTTCCATCATGCAGCCATCACCCAGGAACACGTAGGTGTGGTGATCGACAACATTGTGGCCCGGACGGTTGAACTGCGCCGCCAGGACTTTTTCTGCCAGGGCAAAACCAACGGCGTTGGCCAGGCCTTGGCCCAGTGGACCGGTGGTGGTTTCAACGCCTGGGGTGTAGCCCAATTCCGGGTGACCCGGGGTGCGGCTGTGCAGTTGGCGGAAGTTCTTCAGGTCTTCGATCGACAGGTCATAGCCGGTCAGGTGCAGCAGCGAGTAGATCAACATCGAGCCGTGACCGTTGGACAGCACGAAGCGGTCACGGTCGGCGAACGATGGATTGCTCGGGTTGTGCTTCAGGTAGTCACGCCAAAGTACTTCGGCGATATCCGCCATACCCATAGGGGCACCGGGATGGCCGCTGTTGGCTTTTTGCACGGCATCCATGCTGAGGGCACGAATGGCGTTGGCACGCTCACGACGGCTGGGCATCGCTGTTCTCCTGGGGGCTGAATAAAACGAAACGGAAAAAAGGCGAGCATTTTCCCTCACCCACCCGCCTCGGGGCAATGACAGATAGTCATCTGAAGGCGTTTTTCCGGTGGATAAAGTCGCATTCGCCTGATGAAACCTTTCCGCTGACGATTTGTAGAGTGACCCTTTCCCCGAGAAGTGCCATCTATCGTGCAATATCAAAACTTTTTGATATTGCTCTTGCGGTGTTTTCTGACCGTCACTAGACTGCTGGCCTTATGAATTTACGTGTGCCTTCCATTCGACATGACGATTGCGATGAGCTGGCGGCCCTGTGCAAGGCCGGCGGCGATCCTCTGCGGCTGAATGTATTGCGCGCGCTGGCCAACGATTCGTTTGGCGTACTGGAGCTGGCGCAGATCTTTGGCATCGGCCAGTCCGGCATGAGTCATCACCTCAAGGTATTGGCCCAGGCCGATCTGGTGGCGACGCGCCGTGAAGGCAACGCGATTTTCTACCGTCGCGCCCTGCCCCACACCGACCTGCTGGGCGGCAAGCTGCATGCCGCGCTACTGGAAGAAGTGGACAACCTGACCCTGCCTGCCGATGTGCAGTCGCGGATCGGTCAGGTCCATGGACAACGAGCGGCGGCCAGCCAGGACTTTTTCTCACGGGTCGCGGAGAAGTTTCGTGCCCAGCAAGACTTGATCGCCGGCCTGCCGCAATACCGCGAAAGCGTGGTGGCATTGCTCGACAAGCTGAGTTTCAGCGAAGGCGCCACGGCCATCGAAGTCGGCCCCGGAGATGGCGCATTTTTGCCGGAACTCGCGCGCCGCTTTACACAGGTCACGGCGCTGGACAACAGCCCGGCGATGCTCGAACTGGCGAGCCAGGTTTGCGAACGTGAAACGCTGGCTAACGTCAGCCTGCAATTGGCCGATGCATTGAACGGTGTCCGCCTCAAGGCTGACTGCGTTGTACTGAACATGGTGCTGCACCATTTCGCTGCGCCGGCCGAAGCTCTCAAGCACATGGCCAACTTGCTGCAACCGGGCGGTAGCCTGCTCGTGACAGAGTTATGTAGCCACAACCAGAGTTGGGCCAGGGAGGCCTGCGGTGATCTCTGGTTGGGGTTTGAACAGGACGATTTGGCCCGTTGGGCCACCGCTGCGGGACTCGCTCCCGGGGAAAGCCTCTATGTAGGCTTACGTAATGGTTTCCAGATCCAGGTCCGCCATTTTCAGCGACCGGCTGGCGACACTCACCATCGGTAAATTCAGGAAAAAATCGAGATGAGCGAATACTCCCTCTTCACCTCCGAGTCCGTGTCCGAAGGGCATCCGGACAAAATCGCCGACCAGATTTCCGATGCTGTGCTGGACGCCATCATTGCTGAAGACAAGTTCGCCCGTGTCGCGGTCGAGACCCTGGTAAAAACCGGCGTTGCAATCATCGCAGGTGAAGTCACCACGTCGGCCTGGGTCGACCTGGAAGAGATCGTGCGTAACGTCATTCTGGACATCGGCTACAACAGCTCCGATGTCGGCTTCGACGGCGCCACTTGCGGCGTGATGAACATCATTGGCAAGCAGTCCCCTGACATCAACCAGGGTGTCGACCGTGCCAAGCCTGAAGATCAGGGCGCCGGCGACCAGGGCCTGATGTTCGGCTATGCCAGCAACGAAACCGACGTGCTGATGCCAGCACCGATCACCTTCTCGCACCAGCTGGTTCAGCGTCAGGCCGAAGCCCGTAAATCCGGCCTGCTGCCTTGGCTGCGCCCGGACGCCAAGTCGCAAGTGACTTGCCGTTACGAAGGCGGCAAAGTTGTCGGTATCGACGCCGTTGTACTGTCGACTCAGCACAACCCTGACGTGTCCTACAAAGACCTGCGCGAAGGCGTGATGGAGCTGATCGTCAAGCACGTACTGCCTGCCGAACTGCTGTCCAAAGACACCCAGTTCCACATCAACCCGACTGGCCAGTTCATCATCGGTGGCCCGGTAGGCGACTGCGGCCTGACCGGTCGCAAGATCATCGTTGACAGCTACGGCGGCATGGCCCGTCACGGCGGCGGCGCGTTCTCCGGTAAAGATCCATCGAAAGTTGACCGTTCGGCCGCCTACGCGGGTCGTTACGTGGCCAAGAACATCGTGGCGGCCGGCCTGGCTGAGCGTTGCGAGATTCAGGTTTCCTACGCGATTGGTGTTGCTCAGCCGACGTCGATCTCGTTGAACACCTTCGGCACCGGCAAGATCAGCGACGACAAGATCGTCAAACTGGTTCGCGAAGTGTTCGACCTGCGTCCATACGCAATCACCACCATGCTCGACCTGCTGCACCCGATGTACCAGGAAACCGCTGCGTACGGCCACTTTGGTCGCACGCCGGCAACCAAGACTGTGGGTGACGACACTTTCACCACTTTCACCTGGGAAAAGACCGACCGCGCCGATTCCTTGCGCGCGGCTGCCGGCCTGTAAGACTTCCCCGGCGGTACCAAAAGCCCTGCACGGTTCGCCGTGCGGGGCTTTTTATTGCGCGAAAATCGAAAGATCGCAGCCTCGTTTCACTCGACAGCTCCTACAGGGATTTGTGTAGGAGCTGTCGAGTGAAACGAGGCTGCGATCTCTTGATCTTCCTGTCTCTCGAAACACACCGAAAAACATCCTCGCTACCGACGCCCGAAAGCTGACTAGCCTTGAAAGCATTCTCCCTGAGCAAGGACGCTCACAATGCTTCTGCGCCTGTTTTTCTGTTTTTTCCTGACCTTTCTTTGCCTGAGTTCAAACGCTGGCGAGTGCCCCGACTGGCCACCCGCACGCGCCCTGGACGAAATCACGTCACTGCAGAAACAACTCGACCTCTGGGACGACCACTATCACCGCAACGGACGCTCACTGGTCCCCGACGAAATCTATGATCAATCCCGTGCGAGACTGATCGAATGGCGGAAATGTTTTGACCTGGGTTTGGCGCCCGAACCTTTGCGCACCGCCGGCGGCACGATCCCCCACCCCATCGCCCACACTGGCCTGGAAAAACTCCGTGATGGTCGCGCGGTAGAGGACTGGCTGCGCGAGCGAAACGATATCTGGGTACAACCCAAGGTCGACGGTGTAGCGGTGACGCTGATCTATCGCAATGGCTTGCTGCATCAGGCGATCAGTCGCGGTGACGGTGTCAACGGCCAGGACTGGACCACCTCGGCGCGCCAGATCGCCGCCATTCCTCAAGCGCTGCCACAACCGCTGGAGCTGCTGGTGCAAGGCGAACTCTACTGGCGCCTGACTGACCACATACAAGCCCGGGCTGGCAGCCTCAATGCCCGCGCCACGGTGGCCGGATTAATGGCACGCAAAGAGCTGAACGCCGATCAAGCCGGTGGTATAGGGTTGTTTGTCTGGGACTGGCCTCAGGGCCCGGCTACTTTGCCCGCTCGCGTGGCGGCCCTGGACGAACTGGGTTTCCCGAGCACCGCACCGTACAGCCAGCCGATCAAGGCATTTGCCGACGCTGAACGCTGGCGCGATCACTGGTATCGCGCGCCCTTGCCTTTCGCCAGCGATGGCATCGTTTTGCGTCAGAGCCAACGTCCACCGGCCGAGCGCCGACAGGCCCGGCCTCCCCACTGGAGCGTTGCCTGGAAGTATCCGTTTGCTCAAGCGCTGGCCGAAGTGCGCAAGGTCAACTTCAAGATTGGGCGAACCGGGCGGATCACCCCGGTACTTGAACTGACACCTGTGAAACTCGATGACCGACAAATCAAGCGCGTGAGCGTCAGCTCCCTGCGACGCTGGGAAGAACTGGACATCCGCCCCGGCGATCAGGTGTCCATCAGCCTGGCAGGCCTGACCATTCCAAGGTTAGACGGTGTCATGCTGCGCAGCACCCAACGCACTGAATTGAGCGTACCGCTGGCGGAGGACTTTCATCATTTGAGTTGCTGGCAGCCGACACCGGGGTGCGAAAGCCAATTCCTCGCCCGACTGACCTGGCTCAGCGGCAAGCAGGGACTGGCGTTGCCGCATGTCGGTCCTGGCACTTGGGAGAAACTTTTAGAAACAGGCCGCCTGAAAGGCCTGCTGGATTGGTTGACCCTCGATGCTCAAGAGCTTGCTAACATTGACGGCTTCGGCGAACGCAGCAGCGCTCGTCTTTTGAACAGTTTCAACAGTGCCCGGCAACGCCCTTTCGCTCGCTGGCTCAAAGCCCTGGGTTTACCGCCGACCGGCCAGGCGCGGCTTGCCGATTCATGGCAGGAACTGGCACAACGAAACACCGAACAATGGCAGGCAGAAGCCGGCATCGGCCCGGGACGCGCAGCGCAATTGAGCGCATTTTTCCGCGACCCGCAGGTCCTGGCCTTGAGTGAAACATTACGTATTGCGGGGATTGACGGTTTTTAGCGGCCGGCGATGCCCGCCAACCCGGGAACCCAATGGTGCCGCTGGGCTCAAACTCCCCATCGCCACATCGACCCGATCGCTTTTTCACATGGAGCCTTTATGAAACTTCTTTCACCGCTCGCCCTGTTGACCCTTTGCAGCGTGCTGGCCGCTCCACTAATGGCCGCCGAAGAAGCTCCGGGCCTGACCGGCTGCGCCGCAAAGAAGCAGGGCATCATCAACCAGATTGAACTGGCCAAGTCCCACGGCAACGCCGATCAGCAGGCAGGCCTTGAAACGGCCCTGAGTGAAGTCACTGCTCAATGCACCGACGCTTCCCTGAAGAAAGAACGGGAAAACAAGGTGCTCGACGCCAAGCACGAAGTCAGCCAGCGTCAACTTGACCTCGACAAGGCCATGAAGAAAGGCGACGCCGAGAAGATCAACAAGCGCAAAGACAAACTCGCCGAGTCCCGCAAGGAATTGCAGGACGCACTCGATGAGCTGGATAAGTAAGGATCAGGTCAGGACTCAATGATCCCGAAACTCTTTATGGCAAGCACTGCAGGCATCTTCGACCTTCTGCACCGCCGGCCCCAGGTTACTGGCCTTGTAAGGCTGAATCTTGCTGGCAATCACCAATTCACCGGTGGCGACTTCAAGGGTGCGGGCCATGTCCTGGAAGTGTTCCTGTTTCTGCCAGACATCGCTCTTGGCGCTGGTGTGATCTTCTTCGCGCACCTGCGGAAAATGTTTCCAGGGTTCACGGGACAACGCATCGAGCTTCACGGCACCGTCAGCGAATTTCGGACCGTCAAACGGGATGCGACCACGCAACATGCCGCCCAGGTCTTCGCCGGTCTTGAGCATTTGCTTGAAGATCGCCTTGCGCTGGCCCAGCGGCGAGTTGGGATCGACACCACCGCAGGCAGACAACGTCAGGCAGGCCAGCAATACAACAGAAAGTCTTTTAAGAGTCATGGTGGCTTCAGGTCACGGGAAACGGCGGCCAGTATCCTCGTGTCATCGGCAAAGACCAATAGCCCTATTATCAATACGGGTTGTTTGAGCGCATGGAGCACTCAGGCAACCGACAAAGGAATTACTCCATGAACAGCCGTTTCAAGGCATGGCGTCACAACCTCGCCTGGACACTTCCGATGGTGGCCGTGCTTGCGGGCTGCACCGGTGGCGACAACAACCAACCGAAAACCCACGCCCTGGCCACCTACTCCAGCGCCACGTGGGAAGCACTTCCGACGGTGTCCGACAACGACCTGGTCGCCGGCTTCGGTTCGTGGCGCAGCGCCTGCACCCGACTCAAAGCCGACCCGGTGTGGGGCTCGACCTGCGCGGCTGCCGCCAACGTGCCGCAATCCGCCAGCGACATTCGTGGCTTCCTCAAGCAGAACCTCGACGTCTACGGCCTGCGCGCCGCCAATGACAATCCCAACGGCTTGATCACCGGCTATTACGAGCCGGTCTACCCCGGCAGCCTGACCCAGACCGAAGTGGCGAACATCCCGGTGTACGGTGTGCCTGAGGACATGATCATCGTCTCTCTGGACAGCATTTATCCGGAACTCAAAGGCAAACGCCTGCGCGGACGACTCGAAGGTCGCGTACTCAAGCCTTACGACGATGCGGCCACCATTGAAACCCAAGGGGTCAAGGCGCCTGTCGTTGCCTGGCTGACCGACCCGATGAACCTGCAATTCCTGCAAATCCAGGGTTCAGGTCGTATCCAGCTCGATGACGGCCGCCAGTTGCGCATTGCGTATGCCGATCAGAACGGTCACCCGTATCGACCGATCGGCCGCTGGCTGGTGGACCAGGGCGAGCTGAAAAAAGAAGAAGTGACCATGGGCGCCATCAGCAATTGGGCCAAGGCCAATCCGACGCGCATTCCGGAACTGCTGGGCAGCAACCCTAGCTACGTGTTCTTCACCCGCAACCCGGACAGCAACGAAGGGCCTCGCGGCTCGCTGAACGTTCCGCTGACCGCAGGCTATAGCGCGGCGGTGGATCGCAAAGTGATTCCGCTGGGCAGTCTGTTGTGGTTGTCGACCACTAAACCGGACGGTACCGCACTGGTACGCCCGGTAGCCGCTCAGGACACCGGCGGCGCAATTGCCGGCGAAGTCCGTGCAGACCTGTTCTGGGGCACGGGCGAGGCGGCCGGGCAATTGGCGGGAGACATGAAACAGCAGGGGCAAATCTGGATGCTCTGGCCTAAAGGTGCAGCCCTGCCTCAAGTGCCTCAGGTGACCGACAAGCTTTAAAGTCAAAAGATCGCAGGCTCGCCGCAAAATCGCGGATGAGCGTAGGAGCTGGCGAAGCCTGCGATCTTTTGATCTTGCTCTTAAACAGAAACCACAAAGAAACTGACGATCAACCCCATCCCCACCAACCACATCAGCGATCGCAAAATCGCCCAGTCCGCCAAGTAGCAAATGATGTACAGCAGCCGACTGGTGATGAACAACACCGACAGCACATTGATCGTCACCAGTTCGGCATTGCCGGCCAAGTGGGCAACGATCACCGCCGCCGCGAACGCGGGAGTCACTTCAAAACTGTTCAGATGCGCCGCATACGCACGTCGGCCAAAACCATTCAGTGACTCGAGAAAGTCACGGGGGTCATGGTTGTCTTTCGGCCTGAACCCGCCACTGACCCTGGCGATGCCCGTGCAGATATAGGGCAGGAAAATCGCGATCAAAATGCACCACAGAGCAACCGTCATAACGCAATCCCTTCTTCAAGTTTCAAGAGTCGAGTTCCAGTCAAAACTTCATCACCAGCATACCGATCAGCACCAGCCCACAGGCTAAGAGCCGTGGCCTGCCGAAAGGTTCTTTCAGGTAACGCATGCCGAACAGCACCACCAGGATCACGCTGATCTCGCGCAATGCCGCCGCTTCGGCAATCGAGCCCAGCTGCATGGCCCACAGCACCAGAGCGTAGCTGAACAACACGCAAAACCCGACCGCCAACCCCAGTCGCCACTGTTCACGCCAGAACAACATGAAGGCCGGTCGCTTACGCACCAGCGCCAGTAACGGGAACGGCCAGGCGCTGAGCAACGTGACCCACACCAGGTAATCCAGCGGATGCGACCAGCGCCGCAACGCCTGGCCATCGATAAAGGTGTAGCAGCCGATGCACAGGCCGATCAACGCTACCACCGGCAGCATCGACCACGGCAACCGCGCACCGCCGCCGCCCTGCCAGAGCAGGCACAGCATGCCGAACGGGATCAGCAGAATCCCGAAGATCTGCTGGTTCGTCAGCACTTCCCCGGCAAAAATCAGCGTCAGTGCCAGCACCACCAGCGGCGACAAGCCACGCATCAGTGGGTAGACCAACCCGAGGTCGCCGACCCGGTACGCCTGGATCAGCAAATAGCGATAGAGCAATTCAAACGCCGCCGACGCCAGAATCCACGGCCAGATGTCCAGGGGTGGCAACGCCGCGAACGGCAGCATCAGTGCGACAAACAGCATTGCAACGCTGTCCATGCAGGCCACCACCAGCAGCCGTTCCGCACTGAATTTGATCAGGGTATTCCACGCCGCGTGCAACAGCGCCGCTACCAACACCAGTGCTGTTGCAAGCACGGCACACTCCTTATTTTGTCCCGCCCTCTGTAGGAGCTGTCGAGTGAAACGAGGCTGCGATCTTTTGATCCTGGAAAATCAAGATCAAAAGATCGCAGCCTCGTTTCACTCGACAGCTCCTACGGAGTTCAGTTGGATAATTGATTCGCCATATGTCAGCAGCTGTTTATACTGCAAGCGACCACGCCGCACTCAGTTGCGCACAGACTAATTCCAATAATTTTTGCCACCGCCCGCTCTCGTCGAGAACGGGCGTCGGCATGCGTATGCCTGATCAGAGCGTCAAGACTACCGACAGAGACCTTGCGCATGCCACTCGCCTTGCTTGCCCTCGCCGTTGCCGCGTTCGGCATCGGCACCACTGAATTCGTCATCATGGGCTTGCTGCCCGATGTCGCCCGCGACCTCGCCGTGAGCATCCCCCACGCGGGCCTGCTGATCACCGGCTACGCCCTGGGCGTGGTGTTCGGTGCGCCGATCCTCGCGGTCGGCACCGCCAACATGCCGCGCAAAGCCACGCTGCTGGGCATGACCCTGATGTTCATCCTCGGCAACATTCTTTGCGCATTGGCGCCGAACTACGCCACGCTGATGGCCGCACGAGTGGTCACCGCGCTCTGCCATGGTGCGTTCTTCGGCATCGGTTCGGTGGTTGCCGCCGGTTTGGTGGCACCTAACAAACGCGCCCAAGCGATTGCGATGATGTTCACCGGCCTGACCCTGGCCAACGTGCTGGGCGTGCCTTTGGGCACCGCGCTCGGGCAATACGCCGGCTGGCGCTCGACGTTCTGGGCGGTGTCGGTAATCGGCGTGATTGCCGCGATCGCGCAGTGGGTCTGGTTGCCGAAGGACATCGCCATGGACAAAGCCAACCTCGCCAGCGAGTTCAAAGTGCTGGGCAAGGTCAACGTGTTGTTGGCGCTGGGCATGAGCGTGCTGGCGTCGACCAGCCTGTTCAGCGTCTTCACTTACATTGCCCCCATCCTGCAAGACATCACCGGCGTCAGCCCGCATGGCGTGACCATCATGCTGCTGCTATTCGGTGTCGGACTGACGGCGGGCAGCATGCTCGGCGGTCGCCTGGCTGACAGTCGATTGCTGCCGTCGCTGGTGGGTATGGCACTCGCCGTTTTGGTCGTGCTGGCGGCATTCACGCAGACCAGTCACTCGGTGATTCCGGCGGCGATCACGCTGGTGTTGTGGGGCATCTTCGCCTTTGCCCTGTGCCCGATTTTGCAATTGCTGATCATCGATCAGGCCCATGAAGCGCCGAATCTGGGCTCAACGTTGAACCAGAGCGCGTTCAACCTCGGCAACGCAGCCGGTGCTTGGATTGGCGGGTTGGTGGTCGCCAGCGGTGCGGATCTGGCGGACTTGCCGTGGACCGGCGCACTGGTCAGCGGGTTGACGGTACTGACGGCGCTTTTCTACATCTATCTGCAACGTCGCGGTGTTGCTGCGGTCAATGTGTCCGGCTAATAGCTGCATCGCCCATGACATTGCATTCGCGAGCAAGCCCGCTCCCACATTTGATCTCCGTCGTACACCAAATCGGTGTTCACTGACGATTCAGTGTGGGAGCGGGCTTGCTCGCGAAGAAGTTGACACGGTGTAGCAGCCACTCCCTGAATCCCCTCTTTTCTGTCCGGAACGTGACTTGCTGTTGAGCATCGGCAAACTGGTCAAGCACGTGACCAAGGGTGAGCCTGCGCCAGCGGCACAGGCCGAGCATCACTGATTACTTTGTGGTCTTCTGCGGGTCGGGCTCCGGGCCTTGATCCGTAGACTTCTTCGGCGGCCCGCTCTCGCTGCGAATCTGCGCATGGCTGATCAGCGCGAAGATGAAGCTGCCGCCGATGATGTTCCCCGCCAGCGTCGGCCCGGCGAACACCAGCCAGAAATCCTTCCACGGCAACTCGCCGGCAAACACCAGATACGAGACCTCGGCCGAACCGACCACGATGTGGGTGAAATCCCCCAGCGCCATTAGGTAGGTGATGAGGATGATGATCCACATCTTCGCGCTCTCCATGGACGGAATCATCCAGACCATGGTGGCGATCATCCAGCCCGACACAATGCCTTTGGCAAACATCTGGCTGGCGTCGTTCTCCATGATCTTGCGCCCGATATCAAGGAAGGCCAGGTCGGTCTTGCTGTCGAAAATCGGCAGATTCAGCATCACATACGCCACCAGCAACGTGCCGCAGAGGTTGCCCACCAGCACCACCGACCACAGGCGTAGCAATCGACCGAAATTGTTCAGTGTGGGCTTGGTCATGATCGGCAGCACCGCCGTCAGGGTGTTTTCGGTGAACAACTGCTGACGGGCGAGGATCACCGCGAGAAAGCCTGCGCAGTAACCGAAACTGGCGATCACCTTGAAGCCTTCGCCGTCCGGCAGACGGGAATTGAGCAGCCCCATGGCCATCAGCGACAGGCCCATGGTCAGGCCGGCGGCCAGCGCCGACCACCACAAGGCGGCGACACTGCGTTCGAGCTCCTGATCGCCCTGGGTGCGGATGATTTCGTGCAACACCGCCGCCCGAGGTGGCTGGCTCTTGTCGACGTCGTGCTGTTCTTCAGGCGAGAGGTTCGGGGTCTTGCCGTCTTTTTGCGCGTCCATAAAGCTCCGGAACCTGTGGTGTGTCATGTAGGTACGACACGCGGGGTTCGGAGCTGTTCACTGACCCGTTAAAACATCATCGACTGTTACACCGCCTTCGCGAGCAAGCCCACCCACCCTTAATCTCAGTCGTTCACAGAAACCGTGTTCGCTGAAGATCCAATGTGGGAGCGGGCTTGCTCGCGAAGGGCGCGCCGCCGATATCACTCGCTGGCGATATCATCCTTGAACTGGTCTTTGACGTACTTGATCTCGGTTTGGCCGTGTGCCGCGGGCAAGCCGTCTTCACCCAGATTGACGAAGACAATCTTCTCCACCGTCAGGATGCTTTTGCGGGTGATCTTGTTACGCACTTCGCACTTCAGGGTGATGGAGGTGCGACCGAATTCCGTGGCGGTGATGCCCAGTTCAATGATGTCGCCCTGGCGCGAGGCGCTGACGAAGTTGATTTCGGAAATGTACTTGGTGACCACACGCTGATTGCCCAGCTGGACGATGGCGTAGATTGCCGCTTCTTCGTCGAGCCAGCGCAACAGGCTGCCGCCGAACAGCGTGCCGTTGGGGTTGAGGTCTTCGGGTTTTACCCATTTGCGGGTGTGGAAATTCATATTCACTCCTGACCGTCTTGCCGATTGATGCCGGCCATCATGGCAGAGCCCGACCTAGAGCTCTATCAAGCATCGACTATGGTCTCGATTACCGTTCAGACATTGACCAACAGAAACGCTTTGGAAGTATCGCTCACACGGCTATAATCGCCACCGTTTCAAAACGGTCATCTTCACGTGGCCNCGCATGGCCAGTTTTTCAGCTCAAATTCGGATGCCAGAAGTCCAGAGCCAAGGCGCTGTGACGAGTCATAGCCAGCTATGGCGAGGAACAGCAACGCAGGATCTGGGCTTATGGCGCCGAAGTTGAGCTGAAAAACTGGCCATGCGGGCCACCTGATACCGTTTTCCCGCCACCTGTCCGAGGGGCGCTGCAGCAGGTTCGACCTGTCAGGCTCGGATGGGGCGTTGCTTGACCGTTATCGGTCAGACACTAAACGCNACAACGGCGCCCATTCGCATACATTACGAATGGAGGCTCATCATGAGCGCTGTTATCACGCCTGCAGATTTTAACGATTACAAAGTTGCCGACATGTCCCTGGCTGCCTGGGGCCGTCGCGAAACCATCATCGCCGAATCCGAAATGCCAGCCCTGATGGGTCTGCGCCGCAAGTACGCCGGTGAGCAGCCGCTCAAAGGCGCGAAAATCCTCGGCTGCATCCACATGACCATTCAGACTGCCGTGCTGATCGAAACCCTGGTTGCCCTGGGTGCCGAAGTGCGTTGGTCGTCCTGCAACATTTTCTCGACTCAGGATCAGGCCGCTGCTGCTATCGCCGCTGCCGGCATCGCGGTTTACGCCTGGAAAGGCGAAACCGAAGAAGAGTACGAGTGGTGCCTGGAGCAAACCATCCTCAAAGATGGCGCGCCTTGGGATGCCAACATGATCCTCGACGACGGCGGCGACCTGACCGAGTTGCTGCACAAGAAATACCCGGCGATCCTGGACCGCGTCCACGGCGTTACCGAAGAAACCACCACGGGCGTTCACCGCCTGCTGGACATGCTGGCCAAGGGCGAGCTGAAAATCCCGGCCATCAACGTCAACGACTCGGTAACCAAGAGCAAGAACGACAACAAGTACGGCTGCCGTCACAGCCTGAACGATGCGATCAAGCGCGGTACCGACCACCTGCTGTCCGGCAAGCAAGCGCTGGTCATCGGTTACGGTGACGTGGGCAAGGGTTCGGCCCAGTCCCTGCGTCAGGAAGGCATGATCGTTAAAGTCTCCGAAGTTGACCCAATCTGCGCCATGCAAGCCTGCATGGACGGTTACGAGCTGGTTTCGCCGTTCATCGACGGTATCAACAACGGTACTGAAGCCAGCATCGACAAAGCGCTGCTGGGCAAGATCGACCTGATCGTGACCACCACCGGTAACGTCAACGTTTGCGACGCAAACATGCTCAAAGCCCTCAAGAAGCGCGCTGTTGTCTGCAACATCGGCCACTTCGACAACGAAATCGACACGGCTTTCATGCGCAAGAACTGGGCATGGGAAGAAGTGAAGCCACAGGTTCACAAAATCCACCGTACCGGTCCTGGCGCGTTCGACGCCCAGAACGACGACTACCTGATCCTGCTGGCCGAAGGCCGTCTGGTTAACCTGGGTAACGCAACCGGCCACCCAAGCCGCATCATGGACGGTTCGTTCGCCAACCAGGTTCTGGCTCAGATCTTCCTGTTCGGCCAGAAGTACGCCGACCTGTCGCCAGCCCAAAAAGCCGAGCGCCTGACCGTTGAAGTACTGCCGAAGAAACTCGACGAAGAAGTGGCCCTGGAAATGGTCCGCGGTTTCGGCGGCGTGGTGACTCAACTGACCAAGACCCAGGCCGACTACATCGGCGTGACCGTTGAAGGCCCGTTCAAGCCGCACGCTTACCGCTACTGATTCGACCTGCTGCC